>NZ_JBIBWL010000016.1:0-19534 GCF_043081325.1 Streptomyces sp. NPDC014882 | reverse complement strand
GGGGGCCGGGGGGGGGGCGGGGGGCCCCCCAAGCGGGTTGGGGGCGGCCCGGGCCCTGGCGGCCCCGGGGGGGGGGGCCCCCCGGGGGGGGGGGGGGGGGGGCCCCCCCCCCCCCCCCCCCGGCCGCCGGACCGCTCAGGGTCTCAGGGAGGGGGCGTACGGGAGGGGGTCCTCACCGCAGGAAGGGGTCCACCGCGACCGCCACGAACAGCAGCGAGACGTAGGTGATGGACCAGTGGAACAGCCGCATCTCCTTCAGCTTGCCGCCCGTGGTCTCCGCCTTCGCGCGGTTCTGCAGGGAGTGCGCCTCCCACAGCCACCAGCCGCCGGCCGCGAGCGCGACCGTGGTGTAGAACCAGCCGGTGTAGCCGAGCGGGGTCAGCAGCAGCGAGACGGCGACCATCACCCAGCTGTAGATGACGATCTGCTTGGCGACCACCTTGTTGGAGGCGATGACCGGCAGCATCGGCACGCCCACGCGCGCGTAGTCCTCGCGCACCTTCATGGACAGCGGCCAGTAGTGCGGCGGGGTCCAGAAGAACATGACGAGGAAGAGGACGACCGGCGCCCAGGAGAGGGAGTCGGTGACGGCGGACCAGCCGATGAGGACCGGCATGCAGCCGGCGATGCCGCCCCAGACGATGTTCTGCGAGGTACGGCGCTTGAGCAGCATCGTGTAGACGACGACGTAGAAGAGGAGCGCGCCGAGGGCCAGCCAGGCGGACAGCCAGTTCACCGTGAGGCCGAACAGGAGGGTCGAGACGACCGCGAGGGTGATGCCGAAGGCGAGGCACTCGCGGGGGCTGACCATTCCGGTGACCAGCGGACGCTGCGAGGTGCGGTCCATCAGGGCGTCGATGTCGCGGTCGATGTACATGTTCAGCGCGTTGGCGCCGCCCGCGGAGAGATAGCCGCCCAGACAGGTGAGCAGCACCAGACCGAGGTCCGGCACCCCCTGCTGGGCCAAGAACATCACCGGAACGGTGGTGATCAGCAGCAGCTCGATGATCCGCGGCTTGGTCAGCGCCACGAACGCCATGACACGGGCCGCCACCGGCCGCCGGCTCGGGCTCTGGCTCGTCCCGATAACCCCCGCTGGACGGGATTCAACGGCCGTCACGCACACCCCTGACAGAGACATCCCAGCGAGCCCCTTCGCGTGTGAAGTACGGGTAAAGGCTCGCGCGTACCACGCCACTGTAGACGTTGCCCATACCCCGGGCTTCGCGGGGGTGGGTCGTGTTGGGGGCCGCGCCCGGCAGCCGTTCCGGTTCTCGTACGGAGGGGCGCTCATCGGTCGCACGGAGGCTCGATTGAGCGGTCGGATGAGCGGCTCCGTATTCATGTGTGGAGCGGGGCCCCGGCCGGTCGGGGGGCGAATCCCCGGATGGCCCGGCAGTCTGGAACGACTCGAAAAAACGCACGTCCCACGGGGGTAGGCTCGGCAGCGGCCGGTGGTCGTCTCGTCACCGGCAGCCGGTGGGCACGCGCCCGAAGCAACCGGTATTCGACATGTGGAGAGGAGCCCTGACCCAGGGTGAGCACCAAGCCGACCACCACAGACCTCGAGTGGACCGAATGGGACCAGCGGGCCGTCGACACCGCCCGCGTCCTGGCCGCCGACGCCGTACAGAAGGTCGGCAACGGCCATCCCGGTACGGCGATGAGCCTGGCGCCTGCCGCCTACACCCTCTTCCAGAAGGTGATGCGGCACGACCCCGCCGATGCCGACTGGGTCGGCCGCGACCGCTTCGTGCTGTCCGCGGGCCACTCGTCCCTGACTCTCTACACCCAGCTGTACCTGGCCGGCTTCGGCCTGGAGCTGGACGATCTGAAGGCCTTCAGGACGTGGGGCTCGAAGACCCCCGGTCACCCGGAGTACGGGCACACCGTGGGCGTGGAGACCACCACCGGTCCGCTGGGCCAGGGCGTCGCCAACGCGGTGGGCATGGCCATGGCCGCCCGCTACGAGCGCGGCCTGTTCGACCCGGAGGCCCCCGAGGGCGAGTCCCCCTTCGACCACTTCGTCTACTGCATCGCCGGTGACGGCTGCCTCCAGGAGGGCATCTCCGCCGAGGCGTCCTCGCTGGCCGGCCACCAGAAGCTCGGCAACCTGGTGCTGCTGTGGGACGACAACCACATCTCCATCGAGGGCGACACGGAGACGGCCGTCTCCGAGGACACGGTGAAGCGGTACGAGGCGTACGGCTGGCACGTGCAGCGCGTCGCCCCCAAGCCGGACGGCGACCTCGACCCGCACGCCCTCTACGACGCGATCGAGGCGGCGAAGCAGGTCACGGACCGGCCGTCCTTCATCGCGATGCGCTCGATCATCGCCTGGCCCGCCCCGAACGCGCAGAACACCGAGGCCGCGCACGGCTCGGCGCTCGGCGACGAGGAGGTCGCGGCCACCAAGCGCGTCCTGGGCTTCGACCCGGAGCGGTCCTTCGAGGTCGCGGACGAGGTCATCGCCCACACCCGGCAGGCACGGGAGCGCGGCGCCCAGGCGAAGGCGGAGTGGGAGAAGTCCTACCGGCTGTGGCGGGACGCCAACCCGGAGCGCGCGGCCGTGTACGACCGCGTC
Organism: Streptomyces sp. NPDC014882; assembly: GCF_043081325.1. Taxonomy (NCBI): domain Bacteria; kingdom Bacillati; phylum Actinomycetota; class Actinomycetes; order Kitasatosporales; family Streptomycetaceae; genus Streptomyces; species Streptomyces sp. NPDC014882. The sequence goes on along the minus strand of NZ_JBIBWL010000016.1, from coordinate 16,950 downwards.
GCGGCGGCCGAGCTGCCGGCCGGCTGGGAGAAGCACGTCCCGGTCTTCGAGCCGGGCAAGGGCGTCGCCACCCGTGCCGCGTCCGGCAAGGTGCTCCAGGCGCTCGGCGCGGTCGTCCCGGAGCTGTGGGGCGGCTCGGCCGACCTGGCGGGCTCGAACAACACGACGATCGACAAGACGTCGTCGTTCCTGCCGGCGGGCAACCCGCTGCCGGAGGCGGACCCGTACGGCCGCACGGTGCACTTCGGCATCCGCGAGCACTCGATGGCCGCGGAGATGAACGGCATCGCCCTGCACGGCAACACCCGCGTCTACGGCGGCACCTTCCTGGTGTTCTCCGACTACATGCGCAACGCGGTCCGGCTGTCGGCCCTGATGCACCTGCCGGTGACGTACGTGTGGACGCACGACTCCGTCGGTCTCGGCGAGGACGGCCCCACCCACCAGCCGGTCGAGCACCTGGCCTCGCTGCGCGCGATCCCCGGCCTGAACGTGGTCCGCCCCGCCGACGCCAACGAGACCGCGATCGCCTGGCGCGAGATCCTCAGGCGCTACACCAAGGTCTTCGGCGAGGGCGCCCCGCACGGTCTGGTCCTCACCCGCCAGGGCGTGCCGACGTACGAGCCGAACGAGGACGCGGCCAGGGGCGGCTACGTCCTGGCCGAGGCCTCCACCGGGACACCCGAGCTGATCCTGATCGCGACCGGCTCCGAGGTGCACGTGGCCGTCGAGGCGCGCGAGCGCCTCGAAGCCGACGGCGTGCCGACGCGGGTCGTGTCGATGCCGTCCGTGGAGTGGTTCGAGGAGCAGGACCAGGGGTACCGGGACAGCGTGCTGCCGCCCTCCGTGAAGGCCCGGGTCGCCGTCGAGGCGGGTATCGGCCTCACCTGGCACCGGTACGTCGGGGACGCCGGCCGCATCGTTTCCCTGGAGCACTTCGGTGCTTCGGCCGACGGCAAGGTCCTCTTCCGCGAGTTCGGCTTCACTGCCGAGAACGTGGCCGACAAGGCCCGGGAATCCCTCGCGGCCGCCCAGCGCTGACGTCCGTACACGACACGTAGGAGATGTAATTCCATGACAGACGCACTCAAGCGCCTCTCCGAGGAGGGCGTCGCGATCTGGCTGGACGACCTGTCGCGCAAGCGGATCACGTCCGGCAACCTCGCCGAGCTGATCGACCAGCAGCACGTCGTGGGCGTCACCACCAACCCGTCCATCTTCCAGAAGGCGATCTCGCAGGGCGACGGTTACGACCAGCAGCTCTCCGACCTCGCCGCCCGCAAGGTCACCGTCGAAGAGGCCATCCGCATGATCACGACGGCGGACGTCCGTGACGCCGCCGACATCCTGCGCCCGGTCTTCGACGCCACCGGCGGCCAGGACGGCCGGGTGTCGATCGAGGTCGACCCGCGCCTCGCCCACGACACCAAGGCGACGGTCGCCGAGGCCAAGCAGCTGGCGTGGCTGGTCGACCGCCCCAACACGCTCATCAAGATCCCGGCCACGATGGGCGGCCTGCCGGCCATCACCGAGGTCGTCGGCCTGGGCATCAGCGTCAACGTCACGCTGATCTTCTCGCTGGAGCGCTACCGCAAGGTCATGGACGCCTACCTGGCCGGCCTGGAGAAGGCCAGGGAGCGCGGCCTGGACCTGTCGCTGATCCACTCGGTGGCGTCCTTCTTCGTGTCCCGCGTGGACACCGAGATCGACAAGCGGCTCGACGCACTCGGCACCGACGAGGCCAGGGCCGCCCGCGGCAAGGCCGGCGTCGCCAACGCCCGGCTCGCCTACCAGGCGTACGAGGAGGTCTTCTCCGGTGAGCGCTGGGGCGCCCTGGAGAAGGCGGGCGCGAACAAGCAGCGTGCCCTGTGGGCGTCGACCGGCGTGAAGGACCCGGCGTACCGCGACACGATGTACGTGGTCGACCTGGTCGCGCCGAACACGGTGAACACCATGCCCGAGGCGACCCTGTTCGCCACCGAGGACCACGGCGAGGTCACCGGCGACACCGTGGCCGGCACCTACGAGCAGGCCCGCGCCGACCTCGACGCGGTCGAGAAGCTCGGGATCGCGTACGACGACGTGGTGCAGCTCCTGGAGGACGAGGGCGTCGAGAAGTTCGAGGCGTCCTGGAACGACCTGCTCAAGTCGACCGAGGCGGAGCTCCAGCGCCTCGCCCCTTCGGAGGGCTGAGAATTTGTCGAGCAGCAACCCGCTGCGTGACCCCGCAGACCGACGGCTCCCGCGCATCGCGGGGCCGTCGGGCCTGGTCATCTTCGGTGTCACGGGCGATCTGTCGCGGAAGAAGCTGATGCCCGCGGTGTACGACCTCGCCAACCGGGGTCTGCTGCCGCCGGGCTTCTCGCTGGTCGGGTTCGCCCGCCGTGAATGGGCCCACGAGGACTTCGCCCAGGAGGTCCACGACGCGGTGAAGGAGCACGCCCGCACCCCCTTCCGCGAGGAGGTCTGGCAGCAGCTCATCCAGGGCATGCGCTTCGTGCAGGGCACCTTCGACGACGACGACGCCTTCGAGCGGCTCCGCTCGACGATCGACGAACTCGACAAGGCGCAGGGCACGGGCGGCAACTTCGCCTTCTACCTGTCGGTGCCCCCGGGCGCCTTCCCCGTGGTCATCCAGCAGCTGAAGAAGCACCGGCTGGCCGACCAGTCGAAGGGTTCCTGGCGGCGCGCGGTCATCGAGAAGCCGTTCGGCCACGACCTGAGGTCGGCCGAGGAGCTCAACGCGATCGTCCACGAGGTCTTCGCCCCGGACCAGGTGTTCCGCATCGACCACTACCTGGGCAAGGAGACCGTCCAGAACATCCTGGCGCTGCGCTTCGCCAACACGATGTTCGAGCCGATCTGGAACCGGTCCTTCGTGGACCACGTCCAGATCACCATGGCCGAGGACATCGGCATCGGCGGCCGGGCCGGCTACTACGACGGCATCGGCGCCGCCCGGGACGTCATCCAGAACCACCTCCTGCAGCTGATGGCGCTGACCGCGATGGAGGAGCCCGCCTCCTTCGACGCGGACGCGCTCGCCGCGGAGAAGACCAAGGTGCTCGGTGCCGTCCGGCTGCCGAAGGACCTGGGCGCCGCCACCGTGCGCGGTCAGTACGCGGCCGGCTGGCAGGGCGGCGAGAAGGCGGTCGGCTACCTCCAGGAGGAGGGCATCGACCCCCGGTCGAAGACCGACACCTACGCGGCCATCAAGCTGGAGGTGGACAACCGCCGCTGGGCGGGCGTCCCCTTCTACCTGCGCACCGGCAAGCGCCTGGGCCGCCGCGTCACCGAGATCGCGGTCGTCTTCCAGCGCGCCCCGCACTCCCCCTTCGACCACACGGCGACGGAGGAGCTGGGCAAGAACGCGATCGTCATCCGGGTCCAGCCCGACGAGGGCGTCACCGTCCGCTTCGGCTCCAAGGTGCCCGGCACCTCCATGGAGATCCGGGACGTGTCGATGGACTTCGCCTACGGCGAGTCCTTCACGGAGTCCAGCCCGGAGGCGTACGAGCGGCTCATCCTGGACGTGCTGCTCGGCGACTCGAACCTCTTCCCGCGCACCGAGGAGGTCGAGCTGTCCTGGAAGATCCTCGACCCGATCGAGCAGTACTGGGACGCGCACGGCACGCCGGCCCAGTACCCGTCCGGTACCTGGGGACCCGTCGAGGCGGACGAGATGCTCGAACGAGACGGACGGAGCTGGCGGCGGCCATGAAGATAGACCTCACGGACACCACGGCCAGCAAGATCAACAAGGCGCTGGTGAAGGGCCGCCGGGCCATCGGCACGCCGGCCGTGGGCATGGTGCTCACGCTGGTCATCGTCACGGACGAGGAGAACGCGTACGACGCGCTCAAGGCCGCGGGCGACGCGTCGCGCGAGCACCCCTCGCGCACGCTCGTGGTGATCAAGCGCGTCTCCCGCTCCCCGCGCGACCGCACCCAGTCCCGCCTGGACGCCGAGGTGCGGGTGGGCGCGGACGCGGGCACCGGCGAGACGGTCGTCCTGCGGCTGTACGGCGAGGTGGCCGACCACGCGCAGTCGGTGGTGCTGCCGCTGCTGCTGCCGGACGCGCCCGTCGTCGCCTGGTGGCCGGTGAACGCGCCGCTCGACCCGGCCTCCGACCCGCTCGGGGCGCTGGCCCAGCGCCGCGTCACCGACACCTACGCCGCCGAGCAGCCGGTGCGGGACCTGACGGCCCGTTCCGGGACCTACGCCCCCGGCGACACCGACCTGTCGTGGACCCGCATCACGCCGTGGCGTTCGATGCTGGCCGCGGCTCTCGACCAGGTCACCTGCGAGGTCGAGTCGGTCGAGGTGGAGGGCGAGGAGTTCAACCCGAGCTGCGAGCTGCTGGCGATGTGGCTCGGCGACCGGCTGGACGTGCCCGTCCGGCGCTCGCTGTCCGGCGGGCCGGGCCTCACGGCCGTACGGCTGTCGACGACCTGCGGTCCGATCGTGCTGGACCGGGCCGACGGTTCGCTGGCCACCCTGTCCATCGAGGGGCAGCCCGACCGTGCGGTGGCGCTCAAGCGCCGGGAGACGGCGGAGCTGATCGCGGAGGAGCTGCGGCGGCTCGACCCGGACGACACCTACGCGTCGGCGCTGCGGTTCGGGGTGGAGCGGTTGCACACCCCGGCCGACAAGGGTGACCGGGACGCCGGGGGTTCCGTCGCCGCGGAACCGCCGGCCGACGCTTCCGAAGCCGTCGCCAAAGGAGAACCGGGAGGACCGGGCGCGGTCCCCACTCCCCTCGAAGTGGCCGCGAAAGCACCCGCGGGGGAAGCGGCGGCGCCGGCCCCGGTGAAGAAGGCGGCCGCGAAGTGAGTGCGCCCCAGCTCGTCGTGCACCGCGACAAGGATCTGATGGCCCGGGCCGCCGCGGCCCGCCTCATCACGAGGATCGTGGACGCGCAGGCCTCCCGGGGCCACGCGTCCGTGGTCCTCACCGGCGGCCGCAACGGCAACGGCCTGCTGGCCGCGCTGGCGGCGGCCCCCGCCCGCGACGCCGTGGACTGGGGCCGGCTCGACCTGTGGTGGGGCGACGAGCGGTTCCTGCCCGAGGGCGATCCGGACCGCAACGTCACGCAGGCCCGCGAGGCCCTGCTGGACTCCGTGCCCCTGGACCCGGAGCGCGTGCACGCCATGCCCGCGTCGGACGGTCCCCACGGCGGCGACGTGGAGGAGGCCGCGGCCGGCTACGCCGAGGAGCTGGCCCGCGCGGCCGGTCCGCAGGACCACGGCCGCGTGCCCGCCTTCGACGTCCTGATGCTGGGCGTCGGTCCGGACACCCACGTGGCCTCGCTCTTCCCCGAGCTGCCGGCCGTGCGGGAGACCGAGCGCACGGTGGTCGGCGTGCGCGGCGCGCCCAAGCCGCCGCCGACCCGCACCACCCTCACCCTTCCGGCGATCCGGGCGGCGCGTGAGGTGTGGCTGCTGGCGGCCGGCGAGGACAAGGCGCAGGCGGCGGCCATCGCCCTGTCGGGCGCGGGCGAGATCCAGGCGCCGGCGGCCGGGGCGCGGGGCCGCGCCCGCACCCTGTGGCTGCTGGACGCGGCGGCGGCGTCGCGGCTGCCGCGTTCGCTGTATCCGCCGGCTTCGCCCTGAGACGAGCGGGGGCGGCGGGCTTCTCCGCGAAGCCCGCCGCCCCCGCTCGTCGGCCGGTCATTTCACCGAGCCGGCCATCACTCCCTGCACGAAGTGCTTCTGGAACGCGAAGAACACGGCGACCGGTACCACCAGGGACAGGAAGGCCCCCGGCGCCAGTACGTCGATGTTGCTGCCGAACTGCCGTATCTGCGACTGGAGTTGCACCGTCAGCGGCTGTGCGGAGCCGTCGGCGAAGAGCAGGGCGACCAGCATGTCGTTCCACACCCACAGGAACTGGAAGATGGCGAGGCTGGCCAGGGCCGGCCGGGCCACCGGCAGGACGAGGCGGGTGAAGATCCGCCATTCGCCGCCCCCGTCCATCCGGGCCGCCTCCAGCATCTCCTTCGGTATCTCGGCGAAGTAGTTGCGCAGCAGGAACACCGCGAACGGCAGGCCGTACGCCACATGGAAGAGGACGACGCCGGGGATCGTGCCGAACAGGCCCAGTTGTCCGAAGAGTTTGGCGACGGGCAGCAGACCGATCTGCACCGGCACCACCAGCAGGGCGACCACGCCGAGGAAGACGGCCTCCCGTCCGGGGAAGTCGAGCCAGGCGAAGGCGTACCCGGCGAGCGCCGCGAGGACCACGACCAGGACGGTCGTGGGGACCGAGATGAGGACGGTGTTCCAGAACGCCTGGGTGATGCCGTCGTTCCCCAGCAGCTGGGAGTAGTTGTCGAAGGACAGCTGGCCGGGGGCGGCGAAGACCGTCCACCAGCCGCCCCGGGCGGTGTCCTCGGCCGACCGCAGCGAGGACAGGAACAGTCCCGCGAGCGGGGTGACCCAGACCAGGCCGATCACCACGAGGACGGCCTGCACGAGCCCGTTGCCGAGGCCGCGCCGTACCGCGTTCATCGCTGACTCCTTCGGAAGCGGCGGACGTTGAAGACCATCGCCGGGACGACGAGGAGCAGGAGCAGCACGCCGAGCGCGCTGCCGAGGCCCTGGTTGTTGCCGCCGCCGAACGACACCAGCCACATCTGCGTCGCGAGGACGGTCGCGTCCTCCTGCACCGGCCCGGGCGCGATGATGTAGACGAGGTCGAAGACCTTCATCACGTTGATCACGAGCGTCACGAAGACGACGGTGAGGACGGGGGCCAGCAGCGGGACGGTGATCCGGCGGAAGATCTGCCACTCGTTCGCGCCGTCCATCCGGGCCGCCTCCAGGGCGTCCCGCGGCAGGGTGGAGAGCCCGGCGCCGATCAGCACCATGGCGAAGCCGGTCCAGATCCACAGGTACGCCCCGATGATCGCGGGAGTCACCAGCGCGGGCCCGAGCCAGGAGATCCCGTCGTAGGGGGGCGCGAAGTTGGATGCCGGGAGCCGCACGGTGTACGGGCCGGCGTCCAGTCCGGTGAAGCGGAAGGAGCCGTCGGAGGCCGTGGTGGTGGTCGCGGCCGTCCGTCCGTCGCGCACCGCCTCGACCGTCATCCGCGGCAGTCCGCTCTCCCGCCGGTCGACCTCGCCCGGTCTCCCTCCGCCGCCCGGCGTGAAGTCGAGGTAGACCACGCCGCGCAGTTCGTCCGGCGCGGCCGTGCGGCCGGCGGCCCCGGCGGCGGGGCGGGTGCCGGCGGGCAGGTCCTTGGGCGGGACGCCGACCAGCGGAAGCGTCACCGAGTCGCCCGGGGACACGCTCGCGCCGGTCCGGTACGAGCCGTCCGCCGCCCGGGTGAGTCCCTGGCCGTCGCGCGCCCGGGCCGTCGGGTAGGCCGACGTGTCCGCGAACGCGTCGTGGACGGAGACGGCGGCGGCGTTCAGGACGCCCTTGTCGGGGTCCTCCTCGTAGGCGAGGCGGAAGATGATGCCGGCGGCGAGGAAGGACACCGCCATCGGCATGAACAGCAGCAGCTTGAAGGCGGTGGCCCAGCGCACCTTCTCCACCAGTACGGCGAGGACGAGGCCGAGGCCGGTGAGCAGGGCGGGCGCCACGACGACCCAGATCGCCGTGTTGCGCACGGCCTTGACGGTGGCCGGGTCGCGGAACATCTCGGTGTAGTTCTCGGCGCCGACGAACCGGGTGCCGGAGGCGTCGAAGAGGCTGCGGCCGACGGAGAACAGCACCGGGTAGACGACGAGGGCGCCCAGCAGGAGCAGCGCGGGGAGGGCGAACAGCAGGGCGACGATCCGTCCCCGCCGGCGCAGGCGCCGCGCGCGGTCGGCGGGGCCGACGGGCGGCGGAGCCGCCTCTTTCACGAGGGTCGCGGTCATGGCCGGTCAGCCCTTGTAGGCCTTGGCCGCAGCGGCCTCCAGCGCGGCCGCGGCCGCCTTCGGGTCGGACGGGTCGCGCAGGAAGTCCTGGAGCAGCTTCCACTCCCCCGCGCCCTTCGTGCCGCCGAACGCCGCCGGTGCCTGGTCCGACATGTCGAAGCGCACCGAGTCCCCGTTCCCGGCGTCGATGAGGGACTTGGCGGTGGCGCGGGTGACGTCGTCGCCGTAGGAGCCGAGGTCGAGCTTCTTGTTCGGGGACAGGAAGCCACCCGCCCGCGCCCACACGGCGGCGGCCTCGGGGGTGGCCAGGTACTCCAGGAGGGCCATGCCCGCCTCGGCGTTCTTGCCGTCCTTGAGGACGACCGCCGCGTCGCCGCCGCTGACCACGGGCGCCTCGCCGCCGCCGACCGCCGGGAACGGGAAGAAGTCCGCGTCCTTGCCGATCTCCTTGCCGAACTGGTCCTTGGCGACGCCCGCGACGAAGTCGCCCTCGTAGACCATGCCCGCCTCGGGCTTCGGCCCGAACACCTTCTCCACGGAGCCCGGGAAGTCGGTGTTGAGGGCGCCCTTCTGGCCGCCGGCCAGCAGCTGCCTGTCCTTGAAGAGCTTGCCGAGCGTGGTGAGCGCCTCGACGACCGAGGGGTCGGTCCACTTCAGCTCGTGGGCGGCGAGGGCGTCGTACTTCTCGGGTCCGGCCTGGGAGAGGTAGATGTTCTCGAACCAGTCGGTGAGGGTCCAGCCGTCCTGCCCGGCGACCGAGAAGGCGGCCAGGCCGGAGTCGGAGACGGTGTGTCCGGCCTTCAGCAGGTCGTCGTAGGTCGTCGGCGGCTCGACCCCGGCCTGGGTGAGGGCGTCGGGGCTGTACCAGACCGTCGACTTGTGGGCGGCCTTGAAGTAGAGGCCGTAGAGGGTGCCGTCGACGCTGCCGTACGTCTTCCAGACGGGGGCGAAGTCGGCGTCGACGGCCTTCTCGGCGGTGGTGGACAGCGGCTTGAGCCAGCCGTTCCCGGCGAACTGCTGGAGCACGCCGACCTGCGGGACCATGACCACGTCGGGGGCGTTGCCGCCCTCGATCTTGCTGCCCACGACGGTGGAGACGTTGTCGCCGGTGGAGATGAACCGGGTCTTCGCGCCGGTCTTCTCGGCGAACGCGTCCAGCACCTTCTGGAAGTTCTTCTGCTCGCTGCCGGACCAGACGCCGGCGACGGTGACGGTCTGGCCGTCGAGGGACTTGTCCCCGCCGCCCGCCGATACCGGGTCGTCCGAGCCGCAGGCGGTGGCGCCGAACGTCAGGGCGAGGGCGGTGCAGCCGGTGAGGAGGGTCGTACGTCGTCGCATCATCGTTGATGTCCCTTCGGGAGGTGGGGCGTTGACGGAAGGCGGGTCGCCGGCCGGATTCAGAGGTCGCCGAGCCACCAGGCGGCGGTGGAGCCGGGCAGGACGCCGGCCGGGCAGGGGTCGCTGGACAGCAGGGGGGTGCCGGGGGCCGGCGCGGGGGTGGGAGCCGTGCCGAAGTTGACGGCGCAGACGAGTCCGTCACCGCGGGCGAAGGCGAGCACGTCGGGCGGGGAGTCCAGCCAGCGCAGCGTGCCCTCGCCCAACTGGGGCAGCGCGGAACGGAGCTGGAGGCCGTCGCGGTAGAGGTGCCAGAAGGAGCGGGTGTCGGCGAGGGCGCGGTCGGTGGCGTGCTCGGCGAAGTAGTCCGGCTGCGGCAGCCACGGCTTGGCGCCCTCCGCCCCGGAGGTGAAGCCGAACGGCGAGGCCTGGCCCGACCAGGGCAGCGGGACGCGGCAGCCGTCGCGGATCCGGGCACGGCTGCCGGTGCGCCGGAAGATCGGGTCGGTCAGCACGTCGTCGGGCAGGTCGACGACCTCGGGCAGACCCAGTTCCTCGCCCTGGTAGATGTACGCCGCGCCGGGCAGCGCCAGCATCAGCAGGGCGGCGGCACGGGCCCGGGAGGTGCCGAGTCCGCTGCCGCCGGCGGCGGGTTCGCCGTAGCGGGTGACGGTGCGGACCTGGTCGTGGTTGTTGAGGACCCAGGTGACCGTCGAGCCCGTGCCGGCGATGTCCTGCATGGCCTCGGAGACGACCTTGCGGAAGGCGTCGGCGCTCCAGGGGGCGCTCAGCAGGTCGAAGAAGAAGGCCTGGTGCAGTTCGTCCGGGCGGACGTAGCGGGCGTGTTCGCGTGCGGTGGGGACGGAGACCTCGCCGACGAGGAGGCGTTCGCGGCCGTCGCGGGCGGTGTACTCCTCGCAGACCGCCCGCCAGTGCCGCCACACGTCGTGCACCTCGGGCCGGTTCCAGGCGAGCGGGTTGACCGAGTCACGGGTTCGGGCGTCGGCCTCGGGGTCCGGGGAGTCGGGCAGGTCCGGGTGCTTGAAGAGACCGGCGGCGACGTCGATGCGGAAGCCGTCGACGCCCCGGTCCAGCCAGAAGCGCAGGACCCGGTCGAACTCGGCGGCCACCTCGGGGGTGCGCCAGTTCCAGTCGGGCTGTTCGGGGGTGAACATGTGCAGGTACCACTGGCCGGGGCGGCCGTCCGGCTCGGTCACCCGGCTCCAGGCCGGGCCGCCGAACATGGCGTGCCAGTTGTTGGGCGGCTCGCAGCCGCCGGGGCCGCGGCCGTCGGCGAAGTGGAAGCGGGCGCGGGCCGGGCTGCCGGGCCCGGCGGCGAGTGCCTCGCGGAACCAGGGGTGCTCGCTGGAGCAGTGGTTCGGCACGACGTCCAGGAGCACCTTGACGCCGAGCCGCCGGGCGGCGGCCACCAGCAGGTCGAATTCGGCGAGGTCGCCGAAGAGCGGGTCGACGTCGCAGTAGTCGGCCACGTCGTAGCCGTGGTCGTGCTGCGGTGAGGGATAGAAGGGGCTCAGCCAGATCCCGTCCACGCCGAGCTTCCTGAGGTACGGCAGTCCGGCCCGGACGCCGGCGAGGTCGCCGACGCCGTCGCCGGTGCTGTCCAGGAAGCTGCGGACGTACACCTGGTAGATCACTGCGTCGCGCCACCAGTGGCGGGTGTCGATGCGCTGGAGAGTCACCCCGTTGACCTGTCTGTGCGAGCTGACGTTATGCATGCATGTTAAGTAGGCGAGTCGAGAGGGTGTCAACGAGCGGGCAGACGTTACCGAGGAGTTGCCCCGACAAAAGACCACTTAACGGGGCGGGATGCGAACAGATGAGATCCGCGCGTTACCTAACAAGTAACTAGGGAGGGTTCCGGCGGGGTCTACCGGGAGGAGACGGCGGCGAGCTCCCGCGCCAGCCGGCGCACCGCGGCCTCGGGCGTCTCGCGCCCGGTCATCGCGTCCCGCACGACCGCCTGCACCACCAGACTCACCTGGTCGTAGCGCGCGCTCTTGGGCCGCGGCGCGGCGGCCAGGACGCTCTGGCGCAGGGTCGGCAGGTAGGGGAAGTCGCGGACCAGCGCGGGGTCCTCGTACAGCGCGGCGCGCACGGGCGGCAGGGCGCCGCGGGTCAGGACCCGGCGCTGGACGGGCTCGCTGGTGAGGTAGGCGATCAGCCGCGCCGCCGAGTCGGGGTGCCGGGCGTGGGTGTTGACGGCCAGGTTGGAGCCGCCGAGGACGCTGGTGCCCGGGCCGTCGGGCCCCGGCAGCGGTACGGCGCCGACCCGCCCGGCCACCCGCGACCCCTCGGCGGAGGCGGCGACGTAGGCGTACGGCCAGTTGCGCAGGAAGAGGAGCCGGCCCTCCTGGAAGGCCCGCTTGGACTCCTCCTCCTTGTACGTCAGCGCCTCTTCGGGTATCCAGCCCTCGCGCACACCGCGGGCGAGGAAGGCGATGCCCTCGCGGGCGCCCGCCGAGTTCACGGTGACGCGGGACCCCTCGTCGCCGAGGATGGTGCCGCCCGCCGAGTAGACGGCCTCGGCGGCGTTGACGGTCAGGCCCTCGTACGGCAGGAACTGCCCGGCGTAGCCGTCGAGTCCGTGCTTCGGGGCGACGGTCCTCGCGGCCCGCTCCAGTTCGGCCCAGGTGCGCGGCGGCGGGACGCCCTCCGCGGCGAGGACGTCCCGGCGGTAGAGGAGGAGCCCGGCGTTCGTGACGTACGGGACGGCGTAGAGCCGTCCGTCGTAGGTCGCCGTGTCCACCACCGGCGGCAGGAAGGTCCGCAGGGGGAAGCGGTCGCGGGGCAGCGGCCGGATCCAGCCCGCGGCGGCGAACTCCGGCGTCCAGTTGACGTCGATGTTGAGGACGTCGAAGCGGCCGCGGTCGCCGCCGCGCAGGTCGGTGGTCATCTGCGCGTGGGTCTCGTCGGCGGAGTCCGGCAGCTCGACCAGGGTGACCCGCTCGCCGGGGTGGGTGCGGTTCCAGTCCTCCAGCAGCGGGCCGAGGTAGCCGGTGAGGTCTCCGGCGGTGGCGAGGGTCAGCGGGCCCCGGCCCGGCGCGCTCCCCGCGCCCGCTCCGGCGCCCGAGGCGACGTGGCCTGTGAGGATCACGACGAGGACGAGGAGGCCCCTACCGGCGGCGTGCATCCACCGCATAGGTTCCCTCCTGTGCACCGGCACGGGCGTCGTCGCCCGGTCAGAGGCCATGTATACCCGTTAGGTATGCGCGATACTAGGGCCTGGAGCACATTCGAGGACGAGGAGGACAGCACGAGTGCGCCTGCCCCTCCTGGCCCTTCTCGCGCGCGGGCCCGCCCACGGCTACGAGCTCAAGCAGGACCTTGAGCAACTGCTGGGCTCCGCGTACCCTCAGCCGAACGTCGGCCAGATCTACGTCACCCTGGGCCGTCTCGAGAAGACGGGCCTGATCGAGGGCGAAGAGGTCGAGCAGTCGAGCCGGCCCAACAAGAAGATCTACCACCTCACCGACGCCGGACGGGACGCGCTGAGCGCCTGGTACGAGGAGACGGCGGACGAGCCGCGCGTGCGGGACGAGTTCTTCATGAAACTGGCCCTCGCCCCGCAGACCGGCCTCGCCGACCAGATCGCCCTGATCAACAGGCAGCGGCGCCAGTACCTCAACACCATGCGCAGCCTGTCGAAGCTGGCGGCCGCCGAGAACCGCGACAACCGCATCTCCCAGTTGCTGATCGAGGGCGCGATGCTGCATCTGCAGGCCGACCTCGACTGGCTGGAGCGGTGCCAGGAAGAGCTGGAGGAGACGGAGTGAACGACAGCCCCGTTCCCGTGCTGCGCGCCGAGGGCCTGGTCAAGACGCACCACGGCGAGGGCGCCCCGGCGCACGCCGTGCGCGGCGTCGACCTGTGCGTGCGCCGGGGCGAGTTCGTGGCGGTCACCGGCCCCTCCGGCGCCGGGAAGTCCACCCTGCTGCATCTGCTCGGCGGACTCCAGCGGCCCGACGGCGGCAGCCTCTGGCTGGACGGCGAACGCACCGACGCCTACAGCGAGGCGCGCTGGGCGGTCGAGCGCAGGAAACGCATCGGCATCGTCTTCCAGTTCTTCAACCTGGTCTCCAACCTGTCGGTCGCCGACAACGTCGAACTGCCCGCGCTGCTCGCCGGCCTCTCCCCCCGGCAGGCGCGCGCCGAGCGGGAGGGGCTGCTGGCCGAGCTGGGGCTGGCCGGCAAGGACCGGAGCATGCCGGGCGAGCTGTCCGGCGGCGAGCAGCAGCGGGTCGCGCTGGCCCGCGCGCTGGTCAACCGGCCGCCCCTGCTCCTCGCCGACGAGCCCGCCGGCAGCCTGGACAGCAAGGGCACCCGAGAGGTGATGCGGCTGCTGTCCCGCTTCCACCGGCGCGGCCAGACGATCGTGCTGGTCACCCATGACGCACGGCTGGCGAGCGCCGCCGACCGGGTGATCAGTTTCTTCGACGGCCGGATAGCCGACGACGCGGAACTCGACGGCACGCCGTCCCGCGGCCCCGGTATCTCCGGCGTGCTGGAACTGAAGGACTGACATGCGCCCGTACGACGATCCCCGGAGGGGCTGAGACGGTGCGAGCAACCCTGCGCTGGGCCCACTCCGATCTGCGCGCCCACCGCGGCGAGGCGTTGTTCCTGGTGCTCGCCACGGCGGGCATCGTCGCCTCGCTGCTGCTGGCCGCCGCCCTGTTCGGGTACGCCACCAACCCCTGGCAGCGGGTGTTCACGCAGGCGCGCGGCGCGCACGTGTGGCTGCACACCGGGCCGGCCGCCGCCACGGACGGGCTCGCGGCGCTGGACGGCGTCGAGTCCGTCGCCGGCCCCTACCCGGTCGCCTCCGCCACCGTGACCTCCCGCGGCGCCCGCGCCTCCGTCGAACTGCGCGGCACCCCCGGACCGCCCGCCGTGGGCCGGCCGCTGCTCACCGCCGGTCACTGGCTGGACCCGGCGGTACCCGACGGGGCCGTCCTGGACGGCCGTCTCGCCCGCGCCCTGGTGGCCGAGCCCGGTGACACCCTCGGCCTGCCCGGCACCCCGCGGAGACTGACCGTCCTCGGCATCGCCGACAGCGCCGAACCGCGCTACCGCCCCGGCGACCGGCCCGGCCTGGTCTGGGTGCTCCCCTCCGCCGTGCCGGAGCCGGACGGCCGGGTGACCGGCCTGCGGCTGACCGATCCCGACGACACCGACTACGCCGTCCAGCGCGCCGTCACCGTCCTGGGCGCCGGCACGGTCGGCGAGGTCTCCACCTGGCAGCAGGCCCGCGCCGAGGCGCAGGGCGACAACCGGCTGCTCGGGCAGGTGCTGGGACTGTTCGGCCTGGGCGCCCTGGCCGCCGCCGGACTCGCCGTGCACGGGGCGATCGGCACCCGGATCCGCGGACACCTGCGGGACATCTCGGTGCTGAAGGCGATCGGCTTCACACCGGGCCAGGTGGTGCGGATCTTCCTGCTCCAGCACATCGCCTACGCCCTGCTGGGCGCCGCGGCCGCGGCGACGCTCGTCCAGGCGCTGGGCAGCCGTGTGCCCGGGCGGCTGGGGGACGCCGTCGGCGTGTGGCAGGGACTGCCCGGACACGCGGTGGCGCTGCTCTCGGTGCCGGTGGCGGTGGTGCTGTTCATCGGGGCGACGACCGGGCTCGCCGCCTGGCGTGCGGGGCGGGTGCCCCCGGTGCCGGTACCGCGGCCGGCCGCTCCGGCCGGCGGGAGGCTGTCGGGGGTGGCGCGCCGCGCGCTGGGGCTGCGGCTGCCGCCGGCGCTGGTCCTCGGCTGGCACACGGCGTTCGCCCGGCGGCCGCGCTCCGTGGCGACGGTGGCCCGGCTGGCGCTGCCGCTGCTGCTGATCGTGGTGACGCTGAGCGCCTGGACCACCATCGACCGCTTCCGCACCAGCCCCGAGGAGACGGGCCTGCCGACCGCGCTCACCGTCCACGCCGACGCCGGCCCGTCCGACCGGGAGACCCGCGCCCTGCTGGAGCGCGACCCCGAGGTCGCCGCCGCGTACCCGGGCGTGGAGGTGGCCGCCCTGGTGCCCGGCCAGACGGCCACGATCGCCCTGCGCGGCCTCGGCACCCGCCGGGACCCCTACCCGTACACCCTGGCCGAGGGCCGCCCCGCCCACGGCCGCGACGAGGCGGTGGCCGGGCAGGGGCTGCTCGACCTGCTGGACGTGCGCGTCGGCGACTGGGTGCGGATGACCGTGGGCGAGCAGCCGCAGATCCTGCACATCGTGGGCCGCAGCATCGAGCCGGAGAACGCCGGCCGGACCATCTCCACCTCGCTGGACACCCTCCGCGAGAACGACCCGGGGCTGGGTCCGACGCTGTACCAGCTGCGGCTGCGGCCCGGCGCCGACCCCGGCGCGGTGGCCGGGCGG
Source organism: Streptomyces sp. NPDC014882 (assembly GCF_043081325.1). Lineage (NCBI taxonomy): Bacteria > Bacillati > Actinomycetota > Actinomycetes > Kitasatosporales > Streptomycetaceae > Streptomyces > Streptomyces sp. NPDC014882. Next base: position 1,370 of record NZ_JBIBWL010000016.1, on the reverse strand, counting down.
CTGACCGCGGCCGGGCAGGGACGGCTGGACGTGCACGCCGTGACGAACCCGGCGGACGGGCTGTCCCCGCTGCGGGGGGTCTTCGCGGGCCTGATCGCCGTGCTCGCCCTGATCGGGCTCATCGAGCTGCTCACCACGATCGGCGGCACGGTGCGCGAGGGCGAGCGGGACCTGCTGGCGCTCAAGGCCATCGGCCTGTCCCCACGCCAGATCACCGCGATCACGGTGACGGCCACCGGCTGCACCGCCCTGGCCGCGGTCCTCGTCGGGACCGCGCTGGGCACGCCGCTCGCCCGCTGGCTGATCGACGCCCAGGGCAGGTCGAGCGGCATCGGCGCCGGGATCGCCCACGGCCCGTCGCCGGTCCTGCTGCTGCTGTTCGGCGCCGCCGCGGTGCTGGGGGCCGTCGCGCTCGCCGCCGTGCCGGCGGCCCGCGCCGCCCGCCGGCGACTGGCCGACACGCTGAGCGCGGTGACCTGAGGGCGCCGGGACCGGTCGCGGCGGGACGGGGCGCCCGGTCCCGTCCCGCCGCGCCGTGGTCCCTACCGGCCGCGCAGTTCGCGGTACGTCGCGACGAGGGCCTTCGTGGAGGTGTCGAGGCCGGGGACGTCGGTGCCCTCGGTCAGTGCGGGTTCGACGCGCTTGGCGAGGACCTTGCCCAGTTCCACGCCCCACTGGTCGAAGGAGTCGATGTCCCAGACCGCGCCCTGGACGAACACCTTGTGCTCGTACAGGGCGATGAGCTGACCGAGCACCGACGGCGTCAGCTCCGCCGCCAGGATGGTGGTGGTGGGGTGGTTGCCGCGGAACGTCTTGTGGGCCACCAGCTCCTCCGGCACCCCCTCGCCGCGCACCTCCTCGGGGGTCTTGCCGAAGGCCAGCGCCTGGGTCTGCGCGAAGAAGTTCGCCATCAGCAGATCGTGCTGGGCGGCCAGTTCCTCGCTCAGCTCGCCCACCGGACGGGCGAAACCGATGAAGTCCGCCGGGATCAGCTTCGTCCCCTGGTGGATCAACTGGTAGTAGGCGTGCTGCCCGTTGGTGCCCGGCGTGCCCCACACCACCGGACCCGTCTGCCACCCCACCGGCCGCCCGTCACGGGTGACGGACTTGCCGTTGGACTCCATGTCCAGCTGCTGCAGATACGCCGTGAACTTCGACAGGTAGTGGCTGTAGGGCAGCACCGCGTGCGACTGCGCGCCCAGGAAGTTGCCGTACCAGATGCCCAGCAGCCCCAGCAGCAGCGGCGCGTTCGCCTCCGCCGGCGCCGTGCGGAAGTGCTCGTCGACGATCCGGAAACCCTCCAGCATCTCGCGGAACCGGTCCGCACCCACGGCGATCATCAACGACAGCCCGATCGCCGAGTCGAAGGA
>NZ_JBIBWL010000015.1:181506-216069 GCF_043081325.1 Streptomyces sp. NPDC014882 | reverse complement strand
ACCCTGTGGGAGAGTAGGACGCCGCCGAACAATCATTCCGGGAGACCCCCGTGCCACTGGCACGGGGGTTTTCTGCATTTACGGGACTCACGGGAATTTCCACGTCCTAGGATCGAGCCATGCGCTACGACCTGGTCGTCTTCGACAACGACGGTGTGCTCGTCGACAGCGAGCCGATCTCCAACCGGCTGCTGGCCGCCTACCTCACCGAACTCGGGCACCCGACCTCGTACGAGGACTCCATCCGGGACTACATGGGGTCCGCCATGCACAGGATTCACGACCTGGTGCTGGAACGGACCGGGGAGCGGTTGCCGGCGGACTTCGACGATGTCTTCCACGCCCGGGTGTTCGACGCCTTCGAGCGGGAGCTGCGGCCCGTGGGCGGAGTGGCCGACGTGCTGGAGAAGCTCGCCGCGGACGGGGTGCCGTACTGTGTCGCCTCCTCGGGGAACCACGAGCGGATACGGGTGGGGCACCGGACGACCGGCCTCGACCGGTGGTTCGAGGACGCGCGGATCTTCAGTGCGCAGGACGTGGGCCGGGGGAAGCCGGCGCCGGACCTCTTCCTGTACGCGGCCGAGCGGATGGGGGTGGCGCCGGAGAGGTGCGTGGTCGTCGAGGACAGCCCGCTCGGGGTGCGGGCGGCCGTGGCGGCCGGGATGGACGTGTACGGGTTCACCGCGATGACGCCGGCCGCGAAGCTCGCCGGTGCCACCGGACTCTTCGCCGACATGGGGGAGTTGGCCGGCCTGCTGAGGTGAGCCCGGCCTCGGAGCTGAGGGAAATTCACCTTTGGCTGGATCTACCCACGAGTACGCCGGGGCCCTACGCTCGCCGCCATGACAGAAGTGCTGCGGCGTGGCCGGGCCTCGTTGGCGTTCAGCTTCTTCACCCAAGGAGTCGCCTTCGCGCTGCTCGTCACCCGGATCCCGGCCATCCAGGACCGGTACGGGGTCTCCGACGCGCTGCTGCCCGCCTTCCTCGCCGCCGTACCCGTCCTGGCCGGGGTGGGCAGCGTCGCCACCGAGCGGCTCGTGAAACGGATACCGCCCAGCCGGGTGCTGCGCTGGTCCCAGCCGGTCGTGCTGCTCGCGCTGCTCGGGGTGGGGACCGGCGAGCGGATGGCCGGGCTGGGCGTGGCGCTCGCGCTGTTCGGTCTCGCCGTGGGAGCGCTGGACGCCTCGATGAACATGCTCGGGGTGAGCCTCCAGCGTGAGTACGGGCGGAGCATCATGCTCGGCTTCCACGCGGTGTACAGCCTCGGCGGCATCGTGGGGGCCTCACTGGCGTGGGCCGGGGCGCACTGGCACCTCGAGCTCCGGGTGTCCTACCTGCCGGTGGTGCTGGTGCTGCTGCCGGCCGTGCTGGTGGGAAGCCGGTGGTACGTCGACGCGGACGGCGGCGGACGTGCGGCCGTCCCCGAGGCGACCAGGGCGACCGGGGCGACCGAGACGGACGCGGCGGAGCGGAGCGGCGGTGTCGTCTTCAAGGCGCTGCTGCCGCTGTGCCTGGTGATGACCTTCGCCTACATCGGGGACTCGACCGTGTCCAACTGGAGCGCGAAGTACCTCCAGGACGTGCTCGGGAGTTCCGAGCAGCTGGCGACCGTCCCGTACAACGTCTACATGGTCACCACCCTGCTCGGGCGGGCCATCGGGGACCTGGGGGTGCGGCGGTACGGGGCCGTCGCGGTCGTACGGGTGGGGGCTTCGGTGGCGGCGGCGGGGTTCGCGGTGGTGGCCGTCGCGCCGGGGGCCTGGGCGGGGACGGGCGGGTTCACGCTGGTGGGGCTGGGGCTGTGCGTGCTGGTGCCGCAGACGTTCGCGGCGGCGGGCAGACTGTTCCCGGGGGCCTCGGACGCGGCCGTCGCCCGGCTCAACGTCTTCAACTACGTCGGTTTCCTGATCGGTTCGCCGCTGGTCGGGGCGCTGGGGGACGCGTGGAGCTACCGGGGGGCGATGGCTGTGCCGATGGTGTTGGTGCTGGTGACGTTCAGGTACGCCAGCTCGTTCACGCCTCGACCCGACCGATACGGTGGCGGGCATGAGCGGCCGCGCACAGCTGATGTGGGACGAGGCAGTAACGGGGTATGACTTCGGCCCGGACCATCCGATGGATCCGGTACGGCTGGCCCTGACCCGGCGACTGGTCGACGCCCTGGGGCTCGACCGGGAGGTGGAGATCGTCTCCGCCAAGCCGGCGGGGGACTCGACGCTGCGGCTCGTCCACCGGGAGGACTACATCCGGGCCGTGAAGGCCGCCTCCGCCGATCCGCGTGCGGCGGACGTGTCGTACGGGCTCGGCACGGTGGACGATCCGGCCTTCGCCGGGATGCACGAGGTGTCCTCGTTGATCGCCGGTCTGTCCGTGGGGGCGGCGGAGGCGGTGTGGCGGGGGGACGCGCTGCACGCGGTGAACTTCACGGGCGGGCTGCACCACGCGATGCCCGGCGGTGCGGCGGGGTTCTGCGTCTACAACGACGCGTCGTTGGCCATCGCGCGGCTGCTGGAGCTGGGGGCCCGGCGGGTCGCGTACGTGGACGTCGACGTGCACCACGGGGACGGCGTGCAGGCGGCCTTCTGGGAGGACCCGCGGGTGCTGACGATCTCCCTGCACGAGCATCCCCGCACCCTGTTCCCGCAGACCGGATGGCCGGAGGAGACCGGGGCGGGGGCGGGGGAGGGGACCGCGGTGAACGTGGCCCTGCCGGCGGGGACGGGGGACGCGGGGTGGCTGCGGGCGTTCCACGCCGTGGTGCCGGAGCTGGTCGCCGACTTCCGGCCGGACGTGCTGGTCACCCAGCACGGGGCGGACACGCACTTCGAGGACCCGTTGGCCCATCTGGCGGTGTCGTTGGACGCGCAGCGGGCCGTGCAGGTCGCCTGCCACGAGCTGGCGCACGAGTACGCCGGGGGGAAGTGGCTCGCGTTGGGCGGCGGTGGTTACGCGGTGGTGGAGGTGGTGCCGCGGTCGTGGACGCATCTGGTGGGCATCGCGGCGGGGCGGCCCGTGGTGCCGGAGACGGTGATTCCCGAGGGGTGGCGGCAGGAGGTGTTCGCCCGTACGCGGCAGTTGGGGCCGATGCGGATGACCGACGGGCGGTGGCCGGTGTCCTGGGAGGACTGGGAGGCGGGGTACGACCCCGCGGACCGGTTGGACCAGGCGGTGCTGGCGGCTCGGCGGGCGGCGTTTCCGTTGCGGGGGCTGTTGGCGTAGGGGGTGTGGGGTTCGCCCCCGCCGCCCCTACCCGTCCCGTCCCCAGGGGCTTCGCCCCTTCGACCCCGTCAGGGGCTCCGCCCCTGGACCCCGGCGGGGACTCCGTCCCCTGCACCCCTGTGGCGGCCGGGCCCGGTGTCTCCGCGGGGCTTCGGGCCCGAGTCCTTCGCCGGACTTCAGACTTGAGCGCCGACGGTGGGGCTGCCCGTGGGCCGGGTGGCGACGGAAGACCGCCGCAGGCTTGAGCACTGACGGCCGGAGGGCCGGACGGCCAGACGGTCAGACGGCCCGTGGGCCGGGTGATGACGGAGGCCTGCCTCAGGCTTGAGCGCCGATGAGGGGAATGCCCGTGTACCGGGCATGGGCGTCGGTTCAGCGCCCTGGGGGGGGCCTGGCCCGGGCGGTCTTGCGGGGCCTGGCCCGGGCGGTCTTGCGGGGTCTGGCGCCGGCATCCCTGCGGAGGTTCCGGCCCCGGCATCCCTGCGGAGACTCCGGCCCCGGCACCCCTGCGGAGACTCCGGCCCCGGCACCCCTGTGGAGGTTCCGGCTCCGGCACCCCGGTGGTGCGACCTGTTCGAGCATCCCGCCGGAACTCCGTCCCGTGCGGGTGTCAGTGGTGCCGGATCTGTTCCGGGCTCGGCTTTCCTTCCGCGGGGTGATGGTCTTACGCCGGGCGTGGGGCCTTTCGGGGGTCGGGTGGTGGGAGGGAGGGGGGCTCGGGAGGATTTCGGGGTGTTGAGTCGGGGTGGCATGGCGGAGTACCTGGTTCGGGCGGGGCTGGCGGGAGCGGTGGGGACCGGGCGGGAGGGGAGCCTTCGGCGGTATCGGGCGTTCGCGGCTCGGGATCCGCGGGTGTTGATCGGGATCGACCCCGAAGGGGTTTGGTCGGAGCGGGAGTTGATCGCGCTCATGGCGGAGAGGTGTGGGGTTTCGGCCGATCCGCGGTGCACTTCGGGGCATGATGTGATCGACCCCGAGCTGACGCTTCTCGCGCTGGACGCGTTCGCCGGACGGCTCGCCGCGGTCGCCCGGCGGGGTGGGGCCGTGCTGCTCGGGACCGGGCATCCGCACCGGCTGCTCGGGTTCTACGCGGGGATCGCAGACGCCCTGTCGGCGGCGGGATGTGTCGTCCTCACCCCGGCGCAGGGTCGCTGTGTCGACATAACGACCCGGTTCGGTCTACGCACGCACCACCTCGCCTACGTACGCGGTGTCGGGTTGGCGCGGGAACCCGGGGCCGGGCGCCCCGGTGGTGCGACCGGCGTACACACGCACTCACCCCTCCCGGTTCGGCTGGCGCTGGCGGCGGCCGCGGAGGCCGGCGGCCCCCTGCCGGACCTGGTGGTCGGGGACCACGGCTGGGTCTGCGGGGCAGGTCAACTGGGGTTCGAGGCGATCGGACCGGCGGACACCGACGATCCCGCGCCCTTCGTCGGGCAGGCCGAGGGGACCGTGTCCGTCGCCGTTCCGCTTGATGACGGCGTGCGCGCCGGCGCCTACCTGCCGCTCGCCCGCTACGTGCTCGATCGGGCCCGTCTGTCACGGTAGGTCGCCGATGGGTGCACCTCTTCCCCACTCGCATCACCCGCCCCTACATTGGGGAGTGAGCACGCAGCGACGAAGAGTCACCGGAAGGGGAAGCCGGTGGCCGTCGAGTCGAGTGCGGAAGGTTCGGGTGTGTCATGGCTGCAGCTGGCGAGAGGCCTCTGAACGAGGTTCAGTTCCTTACCGTGGCGGAAGTCGCCTCGGTGATGCGAGTGTCGAAGATGACCGTGTACCGGCTGGTGCACAGCGGTCATCTGCCCGCGATCCGGGTCGGAAGGTCCTTCCGCGTCCCGGAGCAAGCGGTTCACGAGTACCTCCGCGAGAGCTACGTGGGGGTGGAGACCGCCTGACGGCAGGGCGGGGGGATCCGCGTCACAGGGCCCTTCGGGGTCCCTCCGCCGCCTCGATTACGACCTCAGCGCTCGGGCGGGTAGGCTAGGCCCCCGTAGGTCGTATGGGCCCATGGCGCCCAGCACCGAGTGATGAGAAGTGAGCGAGGGTAGTCGTGGGCTCTGTTATCAAGAAGCGGCGCAAGCGGATGGCCAAGAAGAAGCACCGCAAGCTGCTCAAGCGCACGCGCGTCCAGCGTCGTAACAAGAAGTAAGTTCGCTCGACGCGAGCCGCGAAAGCGCGGTGTGGCCCCCCAGCCGGTTACCGGCTGGGGGGCCACACGCATGTCGCCCCCCCCCGTGCGGCGGGCCGACCCCCGTGCGGGTGCCCGGACCGGCGCCGTGGCCGATCCGGCCGTACGGCCGGCCGGTGCCGTCACCTGGCGCATCAGGTGGTCATCACGGCGCAACGCCGACCCGCTAGGTTGGCCCGCAGCGGGGAACCCGGCAAGGTGGGCGATGCGGCAGGGTAGGACCGGACCTAGTGCGGAAGGAAGGCGCTGATCTTGGGCAAGGTCGTGCTGGTGACCGGGGTGGCCCGTCAGCTGGGGGGCCGGTTCGTGCGGCGGATCCAGCGTGATCCGGACGTGGACCGGGTGATCGCGGTGGACGCCGTGCGGCCCGAACACCATCTCGGCGGCGCGGACTTCATCCAGGCCGACATCCGGCAGCCCGCCATCGCGCGGGTCCTCGCCGAGACCGGTGCCGACACGGTCGTCCACCTCGACGTGACGGCCGTCGCGCTCGGCAGCGGGAGCCGGACCACGGTCAAGGAGACCAACGTCATCGGCACGATGCAGCTGCTCGGCGCCTGCCAGAAGTCGCCGGACGTGAAGCGGCTCGTCGTGAAGTCCAGCACCAACGTGTACGGCTCCGCGTCCCGCGATCCCGCCGTGTTCACCGAGACCACCGCGGCCAAGTCGCTGCCCAGCGGCGGATTCGCCAAGGACGCCGTGGAGGTCGAGGGGTACGTCCGCGGATTCGCGCGGCGGCGGCCCGACGTCGCCGTGTGCGTGCTGCGGTTCGCCAACATCCTCGGCCCGACCGCGGAGACCCCGCTCGCCTCGTACTTCTCGCTGCCGGTCCTGCCGACCGTGTTCGGCTACGACCCGCGCCTGCAGTTCGTGCACGAGGACGACGTGATCGAGGTGCTGCGGATCGGCTCGCACGAACCCCGGCGGGGGACGCTCAACAGCGGCACCTTCAACATCGCCGGCGACGGCGTGCTGCTGCTGTCGCAGTGCTCGCGGCGGCTCGGCCGGCCCACCGTCCCGCTCCTGCTGCCGGCCGTCACCTGGGCGGGCACCCTGGTGCGTACGCTGGGCATGACGGACTTCTCGCCCGAGCAGATCCGGCTGCTCACGCACGGCAGGGTCGTGTCGACCGACCAGATGCGCGAGACGCTGGGATTCACGCCGAGGTACACCACCGCGGAGACCTTCGCGGACTTCGCACACAGCCGGGGGCCGGGTCTCCTGCCCCCCGAGGTCCTTGCCGGGGTCGTCGACCGGATCGCCGCGCTGCCCCGTGCGGGCGGCGGCCGGCCCCCGGCGCAGAGCGCCAACTGAGGAGCGCATCAACGATGGCGGACGCCAAGGTCATTCCGTTCGACGACGACCGGTCCCGCGGGGGTGCCGTGCAGCGGCCGTCGCGGCGCAGGGGCGCGGGGAGCCGGCGCGGGACCGGCGAACCGGCGCCGGTCCGTGAGATCGGTGAGGCCGCCGAGGCCGGTGCGGTGCAGGCCCTGCCCGTCAGCGCCGTTCCGCAGGATGATGTTCCCGTGACCGGTGAGGGAAAGCAGCCGGACGGCGACGACGGCGGTGGCGGCCTGGAGCGGCGGATCGCCGGCGGGCTGTCCTTCCTGCGCCGCCGGCTGACCGGTGACTACGACGTCGACGACTTCGGCTACGACCAGGAGCTGACCGACCAGGTCCTGATGTCCGTGCTGCGCCCGCTGTACGAGAAGTACTTCCGGGTGGAGGTCAAGGGCATCGAGAACATCCCGGCGGACGGCGGTGCGCTGATCGTCGCCAACCACTCCGGGACGCTGCCGCTGGACGGGCTGATGATGCAGGTCGCCGTCCACGACCGGCACCCGGCCGGCCGTCACCTGCGGCTGCTCGCGGCCGACCTGGTGTTCGTCCTGCCGGTCGTCAACGAACTGGCCCGCAAGCTCGGGCACACCCTGGCGTGCTCGGAGGACGCCGAACGGCTCCTGGCGCAGGGCGAACTGGTCGGGGTGATGCCGGAGGGCTTCAAGGGCATCGGGAAGCCCTTCGGCGAGCGCTACAAGCTCCAGCGGTTCGGCCGGGGCGGCTTCGTGTCGACGGCGCTGCGGCAGGGCGTACCGATCATCCCCTGCTCGATCGTCGGGGCCGAGGAGATCTACCCCATGATCGGCAACGCCAGGACGCTCGCCCGCGTGCTCGGCTTCCCGTACTTCCCGCTCACCCCGACCTTCCCCTGGCTCGGCCCGCTCGGCGCGATCCCGCTGCCCACGAAGTGGACGATCCAGTTCGGCGAGCCGATCCCCACGGACGGTTATCCGCCGGAGGCGGCCGAGGACCCGATGCTGATGTTCAACCTGACCGACCAGGTCAGGGAGCAGATCCAGCACACCCTCTACAAGCTGCTGGTGCAGCGGCGGTCGGTGTTCTTCTGAGCCGGGCGCGCACACGCCCGCGGCGGTGGGGGCGGCCTCCTCAGGAAGGCCGCCCCCACCGCCGCGCGAGGTCGTGCACCGCCGTACCGGGCCGTGCGCAGGTCCGTCGGCCCCGCCTGGTCAGCCCACGTCGTCGCTGTCGATGCCCAGGCCCGGCAGGAGGCCGGGCAGGAGGGGTGGCAGCGTGACGTCCGGCTCGGCGGTCGGGGTCGTCGGCGGGGACGAGACGCCGGTGTCCTGCGGCGGGTCGAGCAGGCCGCCCGTGTTGCCGCCGAGGAGGCCGTCCTCGCCGGACTCGGCCGACTTGCTGGGGCCGCCGCTGTCGGGGCTGCCGGTGGCCGGGGAGCCGCCGCCCGCGCTGGGCGGGGCCGAGCGGCCGGTGCCCGAGGGACCGGGGGACGCCGGGCCGGCGCTTCGGCCGCTGTCCAGGCCGCCGCCCGGGGCCGGGGGCTGGGGCAGCAGGGAGCGCAGCGGGCCGACCTCTTCGTCTATGGCGTCGAACACCGACGACACCTGTTGGCTGACGTCCCCGAGCTGGACGGGGAGCCGGTCGCGCAGGGCGCCCCAGACCTCGCGGTGCGAGCGCGAGAAGGCGGACAGGGCCTGGATGGGTCCCAGGGAGTCCGGGTCGCGCTCGTACGCCTCGTGGAGCAGCCGGTGGCCCTCGGCGGCGTCGTAGCGCATGCCGGACAGGGCACGGCGGACCTCGCCGACGGACTCGTGATCGAGCTGGACGCCGCCGCGCCCGCGCTCCATGAGCCGGCGGGCCTCGCCGAGCCGGGTGGAGGCCTGGTCGAGATAGGCCTGGCCGCGCTCGGTCTCGCCCTCGGCGAGGTAGTTGAGCTTGAAATCCTCTATGCCGCGCTTCAGGCCGTAGAGCGAGTCACCGGGGAGGGCGTCGGAACTCGCGGCCGCGACTCCGCCGAAGGCTCCGGCGGCCACTCCGATGCTCAGGCCGCCCGCGGTGAGGCCCTTGGCGAGCCGTGTCCGCGGGCGGAACCTGCCCAGCGGTGTCGCCCTGTGGGCGCCCCGCGCCCGGCCGGTGCGTTGTTCCGGCACCGGACGGTCCGCCGCCTCGCCCATGGTGCCCGCCTGCAGCATGGCCTCCATGGCGGCGACCAACTGCGCCCGCTGGACGACCTTGACCTCGGGGTCCATCTCCGGTCTGGGCAGCTCGGCGAGACTCGTCGCGAGGGCCAGGATCCGGCCCTGCTCGGTCTGGTCCGCGGCTGCCGGGGCCGGTGGTGGTCCTTCGGGCTGCTCGGCCGCCGTGCCCCGGTCGGACTGCTCCTCCAGGGCCTGGGCGAAGGCGTTCGCCCGCCGGTGCGCCGATACGTTCGCGATCACTGGCGGCACCTCCTCTCGTCATGACGGTCGACTCCTCGGGGGTCCTGAGGGTTGCACGTCCTCGACCGCTTCCACGGGAACGAGTGATCGAGGCCGGCCAGGACGTGACCACAGGGAGCCTGTATCCCGCACAACGACTGGCGCGGCACTTGGGTTACGGACGGCGGATGATCGGATGGGGAAGTCAACGGACTTTCACCGAACGTGAGTTGAGGTAGCCGACGGTAGGTGGGTACGGGACGGGGGCGGGCGGGGCCGCTGCCGGGTCAGCGGGTGTCGTCCGGCAGGAGGCGCGCGAGCGTGCGGACGGCCCGGTACTGCAGGGTCTTGATGGCGCCCTCGTTCTTGCCCATGACCCGCGCGGTCTCGGCGACCGAGAGGCCCTGGAGGAAGCGCAGGGTCACGCACTCCTGCTGCTGCGGGTTGAGCCGCCGTACGGCGTCCAGCAGGGCGGCGTTGGAGAGGGACTCCAGGACGGAGTCCTCCGGGGAGCGCGCGACCTCGTTGGCGTCGAGCATCTCGCCGGTGGTGACCTCCAGCCGGAAGCGGCTGGACTTGAAGTGGTCGGCGACGAGGTTGCGGGCGATGGTGACGAGCCAGGCGCCGAAGTCGCGGCCCTGCCAGGTGAAGGTGCCGATCCGGCGCAGGGCGCGCAGAAAGGTCTCGCTGGTCAGGTCCTCGGCGGTCGCCTTGCTGCCCACGCGGTAGTAGATGTACCGGTACACCGTGTCGCTGTACTGGTCGTAGAGCCGCCCGAACGCGTCGGCCTCGCCGGCCTGGGCCCGCTCGACGAGGTCCATCATGCGGGCGCTGTCGCTGTCGGCGGCCGGTCGGCGGGCGGTGGTCGCGCCGGTCGCGCGTCCGCGTCTGCCGGCCACCCGTGCGTCGCCCGACCGCCGTCCCTCGACGACGGCGCCGCGCGCCGGCACCTGCTCGAGGCCGTCGGCCAGTGCGTAGCACGGACCGGCGGGCGCGGCGGTGGCGAAGGCGGGGACGGCGTACGCGGTGGGGACGAAGCCGCGCAGCAGGTCCTGGGCCATGGCGACCGTTGCGCGCAGCGTAGCCAGGCCCGAGGCGTCAACCCCGACGTGTGGGTACACGGGACTCCCAGAGGCAGAGCTTCCATCACGTGCAGTGCGGAACCTTTCACCCGTCGTAGCGACGGAGGGGTACCGGAATGCGTCTGAGGAGAATAACGCTTCGTACAGGTGCTGCTACGCCCAGTTGCTCAATTCACCGGTTACGTCGCTTCCGTGACCTGTTGACGCCCGTTCGGGTTGCGTGAGGTGAACGCTTGGTGACCGGAAAGGTTCGTATTTCCGGCCGGACGGGGGCGTGTTGTGGCGGTGCGCGGACAACGGGACTGGCCGGGGGCGTGCGGGCCCGCGGCGGTGGGATTGGCCGTGTTTCGCTGCGGCCGCCCGTCCGGGTGAGCGCCGTGACCGCGGTCAACCGCCTGCGGTCGGCGGCCCGCGGTCAACGGCGGCGGCGGTGCAGCGCGATGGCCGCCGCGGTGCCGCCCGCCACCGCGCCCACGCCCGCCGCCGCCGGGATGCCGACCTTCGCCGCCTTGCGGCCCGTGCGGTAGTCGCGCAGCCGCCAGTCGAGTTCGCGGGCGTGCCTGCGGAGCTTGGCGTCGGGGTTGATGGCGTAGGGGTGGCCGACGAGGGAGAGCATCGGGATGTCGTTGTGGGAGTCGCTGTAGGCGGCGCAGCGGGAGAGGTCCAGGCCCTCCGCCGCGGCCAGGGCGCGGACCGCCTCGGCCTTCGCGGGGCCGTGCAGCGGTTCGCCGACCAGCTTGCCCGTGTAGATGCCGTCGACGGACTCGGCGACCGTGCCGAGGGCGCCGGTGAGGCCGAGGCGGCGGGCGATCACCTGGGCGATCTCCACGGGGGCCGCGGTGACCAGCCACACCCGCTGGCCCGCGTCCAGGTGGGCCTGGGCGAGGGCGCGGGTGCCGGGCCAGATCCGCTCGGCCATGTACTCGTCGTAGATCTCCTCGCCGATCGACTGCAGCTCGGAGACCCGGTGGCCCTTGACGATCGACAGGGCCGAGTCGCGGGCCTCCTGCATGTGTTCCGGGTCCTCGACGCCGGCCAGCCGGAACCACGCCTGCTGCCAGGCGAAGCGGGCCAGGTCGCGGGTCTCGAAGAACTTCCGCTTGTACAGGCCCCGGCCGAAGTGGAAGAGGGCGGCGCCCTGCATCACCGTGTTGTCGAGGTCGAAGAACGCGGCGGCCAGGTCGTCGCCCTGCACGGGGAACTGCGGTTCCTGCGCGGAGACGTCCTTGCGGGCGGCCTCCGCCGAAGCCTCGCCTGCCAACACGCTCCGCGCCGTGGCGGAGCGCCTACGGGGGGTGAGCCATCCAAGAGCGGCCATGGCGTGAGCATAGCCAGTCCGCCCGGTGCTTCCGTCGGTCGCGAGGTTCGCGGGGTGTGAACACTCCGCGGCCGTGCCGTTAAGGAGGGTGTCCGGGCGCCCGCGCGGGGGCGCGCGGGAGAATGGCCGGCATGAGTCCCCTCTTCCGCCGCAAGGGTCCCGCTCCGCAGGACCGGCTCGTGACGTTGATCGGCAGGCCCGGATGTCATCTGTGCGACGACGCGCAGGAGGTGATCGAGAAGGTGTGCGGTGATCTCGGCGTGCCGTGGGAGAAGCGCGACATCACCGAGGACCCGCGGCTGCACGAGCAGTACTGGGAACAGGTCCCGGTCGTGCTCGTGGACGGACGGCAGCACACCTTCTGGCGGGTGGACGAGGGGCGGTTGCGCGCCGAACTCACAGGGAACTGACCGGGCAGTCCAAGTATGGCGAAAAGTCGCTTAGGATCGATGGTGACCAGATCTCGGGGGCGGGATTCGTGAGGAGAGTGTGCGGTTTTGCCCCCGACAACCAAGGAGCGCGCGCAGGTCCGCGCCGGTTCCCCGCGAAGGCACCGGGGGCGCGTGACCCCGGTCACGTTGGCCGGGCAAATCGGACACCATCTTTGTGCACGCGTTCACAAAGACATAGCCTGCATTCGACGGGGCGGTCCGGTGACGTGTGACCGCCTACAGCCCCGCTCTACCCGCAGGAGCACCGTGGCAACTGGCCGAACTCACCGACCGGCGACCCGTAGCCGAGGGATTCCCGAGGCCACCGTCGCCCGGCTTCCGCTGTACCTTCGCGCGCTGACCGCACTGTCGGAGCGCTCGGTTCCCACGGTCTCCTCCGAGGAACTCGCGGCCGCGGCGGGGGTCAACTCCGCGAAGCTGCGCAAGGACTTCTCCTACCTGGGCTCCTACGGCACCCGGGGCGTCGGCTACGACGTCGAGTATCTCGTCTACCAGATCTCCCGCGAACTGGGCCTGACCCAGGACTGGCCGGTTGTGATCGTCGGCATCGGCAACCTCGGCGCGGCGCTGGCCAACTACGGCGGGTTCGCCTCCCGCGGCTTCCGGGTCGCGGCGCTCATCGACGCCGACCCCGAGATGACCGGCCGGCAGGTCGCCGGGATCCCGGTCCGGCACAGCGACGACCTGGAGAGGATCATCTCCGACAACGGCGTCTCCATCGGGGTCATCACCACCCCGCCGGGCGTCGCCCAGCAGGTGTGCGAGCGCCTCGTCGCCGCCGGCGTCACCTCCATCCTGAACTTCGCGCCGACCGTGCTGTCCGTCCCGGATGGCGTCGACGTGCGCAAGGTCGACCTCTCCATCGAGCTGCAGATCCTTGCCTTCCACGAGCAGCGCAAGGCCGGTGAGGAGGCCGCGGCGCACGACGGCGCCGTGCCCGCCCCCGCCGTGCGCCGCGCGGACGCCACCGACCAGGGGCCCGACGGGGACGTACCCGCCGTGATGCCGGCATGAGTCTCCTCGTCGTCGGACTGAGTCACCGCAGCGCGCCCGTGAGCGTGCTGGAGCGGGCCGCGCTCGCCGCGGACGCCCAGGCCAAGCTGCTGCAGGACACCGTCGCCGCCGAACCGGCCACCGAGGCCGGGGTGCTCGCCACCTGCAACCGCATAGAGCTCTACGCCGACGTGGACAAGTTCCACGCCGGTGTCGCCGAGCTGTCCACGCTGCTCGCCCAGCACAGCGGCGTCAGCCTGGAGGAGCTCACCCCCTACCTCTACGTGCACTACGAGGACCGGGCCGTCCACCACCTGTTCTCGGTGGCCTGCGGACTGGACTCGATGGTCGTCGGCGAGGGGCAGATCCTCGGCCAGATCAAGGACTCCCTGGCCCGCGCCCAGGAGCTGCACACCGCCGGACGACTGCTGAACGACCTGTTCCAGCAGGCCCTGCGGGTCGGCAAGCGGGCCCACTCCGAGACCGGCATCGACCGCGCCGGGCAGTCCCTGGTCACCTTCGGCCTGGAGCAGCTCGCGGCCGGCGGGGACGTCACCGCGTGGGCGCGGGGCAAGCGCGCGCTCGTGATCGGCGCCGGCTCCATGTCCTCCCTGGCCGCCGCGACGCTCGCGCGCGCCGGCGTCGCCGAGATCGTCGTCGCCAACCGCACCTTCGACCGCGCCGAGCGCCTCGCGCAGATCCTCGCCGAGAACGGTGAGCCGGTCATCCTCTCGCGGGCCGTGCCGATGGAGTCGGTGCCGGCCGAACTGGCGCGGGCCGACGTCGCCGTCTCCTGCACCGGCGCGACCGGCCTCGTCCTCACCGCGGGAGCGGTCGCGGCCGCCGTCGAGGGCCGTACCGCGGCGCCCGTCGCCCCCGTCGCGGTCGCCCCCGTCTCCGCCGACGGCCGGCCGGAGCAGGCGGCCGTACGGCCGCTGCCGCCGGCCTCCGCGGGGACCGACGAGGGCGGTCCGCTGGACCTCTCCGCCGTGCAGCCCGGCTTCTCCCCGATGGGGGAGGCCGCGGTGGCCGGCATGGACGCGGCCACGCTGGAGCAGCACGCGGCCTGGGCGGCCGGCCCGGCCGTCGACCGCCGGGAGGCCGCGCGCCGCCCCGAGGCCGACGCCGGGCTGATCACCGCGCTGGCCGCGACCGCCGCCGCCGTCGGCCGCATCCCCGAGCGCCGCAGGCCCGAGCCCGACCCCGTGCCGGTGCGGCCCGAGCCGGCGCTGTTCCTGCTGGACCTGGCGATGCCGCGGGACGTCGACGCGGCCGCGCACCGGCTCGCCGGGGTGCGGCTGGTGGACATCGAGTCGCTCGCCGAGGCCTCCGCGGACGCGCCGATGGCCGCCGACGTCGACCAGGTGCGGCGGATCGTCTCCGACGAGGTCGCCGCGTTCGGCGCCGCGCAGCGCGCCGCGCACATCACCCCGACCGTGGTCGCCCTGCGCGCCATGGCCGCCGACGTCGTCGCCGGGGAGATCGCCCGGCTCGACGGCCGGCTGCCCGGCCTGGACGACAGGCACCGCGCGGAGATCACCCAGACCGTGCGGCGCGTCGTGGACAAGCTGTTGCACGCGCCGACCGTACGGGTCAAGCAGCTCGCCGCCGAACCCGGCGGCGCCGGGTACGCGGACGCGCTGCGGACCCTGTTCGACCTCGACCAGGAGACGGTGGCCTCCGTCTCGCGCGCCGAGGACAGCACCGAGAAGAACGCAGAGAACCGAGGGCCGGCATGAGCGGCATGAGTACGAACCCACTGAGGCTGGGGACCAGGCGCAGCAAGCTCGCCATGGCCCAGTCGGGACAGGTGGCGGACGCCGTGAGCCAGGTGACCGGCCGGTCCGTCGAACTCGTCGAGATCACCACGTACGGCGACACCTCCCGCGAGCACCTCGCGCAGATCGGCGGCACGGGCGTGTTCGTCACCGCGCTGCGGGACGCGCTGTCGCGGGGAGAGGTCGACTTCGCGGTTCACTCGCTGAAGGACCTCCCGACCGGGCAGCCCGAGGGCCTGGTCCTGGCCGCGATACCGCAGCGCGAGGACCCGCGTGACGTCATCGTCGCCCGGGACGCGCTGAAGTTCACCGACCTGCCCCGCGGGGCGCGCATCGGTACGGGCTCGCCGCGCCGCGCGGCGCAGCTGAACGCGTACGCGCGCGGCCACGGGCTGGACATCGAGACCGTGCCGATCCGGGGGAACGTCGACACCCGGATCGGGTACGTGCGCGACGGCGCGCTGGACGCGGTCGTGCTGGCCGCGGCCGGGCTGAACCGCATCGGCCGCAGTGACGAGATCACCGACTTCCTGTCGGTCGACACCGTCCTGCCCGCTCCCGGCCAGGGAGCACTGGCGATCGAGTGTGCCGCGGGCGACGCGGACCTGATCGCCGCGCTCGGCGAACTCGACGACCCCTTCACCCGGGCCGCCGTGACCGCCGAACGGTCCCTGCTCGCCGCCCTGGAAGCCGGTTGCAGCGCCCCCGTGGGCGCGCTGGCCGACCTCTTGGACGACGGGCAGATTGTCAAGGAAATGCGCCTGCGGGGCGTCGTCGGCACACCCGACGGTTCCCGCACGGTGCAGCTGTCCACCACCGGTCCCGTGCCCGAGACGCACGACCGGGCGATGGCGCTCGGCCGCGAACTCGCCGCCGAGATGCTCGCCCAGGGCGCGGCCGGTCTGATGGGGGAGCGAGCACAGTGAGCCCCACCACTCTTCCCGCCGCTCCGGAACACGGGCACGTCACCTTCCTGGGTGCCGGACCCGGGGATCCGGGACTGCTGACTCTGCGCGCCGTGGAGGCGCTGGCGAACGCGGACGTCCTCGTCGCCGAGCACGAGGTGCTCGACGTCGTGCGCACGCACGCCCGCCCCGGCGTCACCGTCGTGCATGCGGAGGCAGACCCGTCCTCGGGTCCGCTCCCGGGCACGGGGGCGCCGCACCCGACGCTCGTTGACGCCGCGTCAACAACCGCCGGGAGCCCCGCCGTGCGGGATGCCGCACATCTTGTCATGGAGGCCGCGCGGGGCGGCAGGCGGGTCGTCCGTGCGGTGTCCGGGGACCCGGGACTGGATACGTACGCGGCCGAGGAAATGCTCGCCTGCGCGGCGGCCGGGGTGCCCTTCGAGGTCGTCCCCGGCATCGCGGCCGCCGTCGGCGTGCCCGCGTACGCCGGTGTGCCGCTGCGTGACGCGCAGGGCGCGGACGTCCGGTTCGTCGACGCGCGGACCGCCTCCGACCGGTGCTGGACCGAGGTCGGCGTGTCCGACGGGACCGTCGTCGTCTCCACGACGCTGGACTCCGTGGCGGCCGCCGCCGGGGAACTGGTCGCGGCCGGGCGCAAGCCCGACACCCCGATGACCGTCACCGTCGCCGGCACGACGACCCGGCAGCGGACCTGGAGCGCCACGCTCGGCACCATCGCGCAGACGCTGAAGCAGGCGAAGGTGCTGCCCTCGCCCGAGGGCGGCAGGCCGGTCATAGCCGTCGTCGGCGATCGGTCCGCCCCCGCCCAGCGCGACCAGCTCGCGTGGTTCGAGTCCAAGCCGCTGTTCGGCTGGAAGGTGCTCGTGCCGCGCACGAAGGAGCAGGCGGCGTCGCTCTCCGACCAGCTGCGCTCCTACGGCGCCGTGCCGCACGAGGTGCCGACCATCGCCGTCGAGCCGCCGCGCACGCCCCAGCAGATGGAGCGGGCCGTCAAGGGCCTGGTGACCGGGCGGTACGAGTGGATCGCCTTCACCTCGGTGAACGCGGTCAAGGCCGTGCGGGAGAAGTTCGAGGAGTACGGGCTCGACGCCCGCGCCTTCGCCGGGATCAAGGTCGCGGCGGTGGGGGAGCAGACGGCCAAGGCGCTGGTCGCCTTCGGCGTGAAGCCGGACCTGGTGCCCAGCGGCGAGCAGTCCGCGGCGGGCCTGCTGGAGGACTGGCCGCCCTACGACCCGGTCTTCGACCCGATCGACCGGGTGTTCCTGCCGCGGGCCGACATCGCCACCGAGACGCTCGTGGCCGGGCTCATCGAGCTGGGCTGGGAGGTCGACGACGTCACCGCCTACCGGACCGTGCGGGCCTCGCCGCCGCCGGCCGAGACGCGGGAGGCGATCAAGGGCGGCGGGTTCGACGCCGTGCTGTTCACGTCGTCCTCCACGGTGCGCAACCTCGTCGGGATCGCCGGCAAGCCGCACAACGTGACGGTGATCGCCTGCATCGGCCCGGCGACCGCCAAGACGGCCGAGGAGCACGGGCTGCGGGTGGACGTGATGGCCCCGGAGCCGTCCGTGCACAAGCTCGCGGAGGCGCTGGCCGAGTTCGGCCTGCGGCGCCGCGCCGCCGCCCGGGAGGCCGGTGACCCGGTCAGCCGGCCCAGCGAGCGGCGGCCGGGGGCGCGGCGGCGGCGGGCGACGTAGTCGCCGTCAGCCTCGCAGGGACCTCGTGCGCCCCGTCGTCTCCGGTCGGAGACGACGGGGCGTCGTGCGTGGTGCGGGACGCGTGGTGCGTGACGTCAGTGGCCGGACGCGTACGGCAGGAAGGCCGTCCAGGCGGTGAGGGCCAGGGTGAGGCGGGGGCCCTGGGGGTGCTTGGAGTCGCGGACGAGGATGTGGGCGGGGGCCGGGGCCACTTCTACGCAGTCGGGGCCTTCAGCGGTGCTATAGCTGCTCTTTATCCATTCAAGTTCGCTATCGGCTTCGGTGGAGGGGATGCGCATCATGTGTCTCCCAGCACTTTCTCGATGAAGGCCAGTGACTCACTCGGTGTGAGAGCCTGCGCCCGGATGGTCCCATAGCGCATCTCCAGAACCTGCATGTGTTTCGGGTCAGTGATCACTCGACTGATCTCCTGAACTTCAACGTGCCCCACGGTGCCCCCTTCCCTGAGCCTGAGCAGCCTGAAGGAGCCGCCCAGACCGGAGTTCTCCTGGCGCTCCAGGGGGAGGACTTGGAGGTCCACATTGCGGAACCGGCCGATTTCCAGCAAGCGTTCGAGCTGGGCTCGCATCACCATCTTGCCCCCGATGGGCCGCCGGAGCGTCGACTCGCACTGCACGAAGCTGAAGAGGGGCCGCCCTGCCGACTCGCTCACGATCTCCTGGCGAGACATACGGGCGTTCACGTGCTGCTCCAACTCCTCGTCCATGAAGGGTGGCCGGCTACCGAGGTAGACGGCCCGCGCGTACTCCCTGGTCTGCAACAACCCATGGATCACCGAGTTGTTGTACGCCCCCAGCTCGACCGCGTCCGCCTCCAGCTTCTTCAGGTCCCGGACCTTCTTCGGGTACCGGACCTCCGCCAGGTCCTCCTTCAGTGCCGCGATCCTGCCGCCCGCCGACAGGACCTCGTCCGCGCGGTCCAGGTACTCGGGGCGGGGGATGCGCCGGCCCCGCTCCACGGAGGAGACCTGCTCCTCGCCGTACCCGATGGCCGCCCCGAACTCGGCCTGGGTGAGGCCGGCCGACTCGCGCCACAGCTTCAACTGCCGCTGGACGGTCCTCATCACCGCCCCGGCCTCCTCGTCGTCCTCCGGACCCGCGTCCCATGCGCTCACGTCCGCCGTCCTCCCGTCGCGCCCTTCCCGGTCCAACCCCGGCCGCCCGCCCGCGGTCACCCCGTCCGGCCCGGACAGAACCGGGCGTCTCACGGACAGACACCGTCCGCACGGCCTGCGGGTCTTCACCATTTGCGCATGCACGAACACGCTGGGTGACGTGAATCAGCAAACCGTGCGTGCCCCGCTCCGCCAGTTCTCCGTACCGCTCTCCGCCACCCGTCGCGGAGCCCGTCTCGCCCGCCTCCTCGCGGCCGAGCGACTGAACGCCTGGAACCTGCCGTTGGACCCGGCCCGGCTCGTCGTCGCCGAACTCGCCGCGAACGCGGCCCTGCACGGTCACGTCCCCGGCCGGAGCTTCCGGCTCACGCTCTCCGTCCCCGGGCCCGGAACCCTGCGCATTGTGCGCCGTCCCGGCGTGCACGCTCGGCACGGACCACCCCACACATGCATCGGCCCCCGCCGGGACGGCAATCCCAGTGCGAGGGCCTGACCATCCAGGAAGAGAGCAAGTCTTCCCCATGGCTGTGACGAAGCCTATCGCTGCCCCGCGCCCGGTACCGGGCGTTCGGCGCAGCGCCACCCACTCCGGTGTCACCCACGTACGTGCGTACCAGCCGAGCCACTACACGATCATCGGCAACCACCTCGCCCAGCACCGGGAGTTGTCGCTGACCGCGATCGGACTGGCCGTCCACATCCTGTCGCTGCCGCAGGGCGCCCCCGTCGACATCCGCAGCCTCGCCGACCGCTTCCCCGAAGGGCGGGACCGCATCGCCTTCGGGCTGCGGGAGCTGGAGGCGCACGGCTATCTGGAGCGGGTGCGCGAGCGCGTGGACGGCGGCCGTTTCGTCACGCGGACGTACGCGCACAACGCCCCGGCGTCCACCCGGGGGCGGGCGGAGGCGCCCGGCGTACGGGACGAGCCGGTCGTTCCCGCCGCGCCCGTCGCCCCGGTCGCGTCCATCGTCCCCGCCGTGCCGGTGGTGCCCGTCGCCCCGGTCGCGTCCATCGTCCCCGCCGTGCCGGTGGTGCCCGTCGCCCCGGTCGCGTCCATCGTCCCCGCCGTGCCGGTGGCGCCCGCCGCGCCGGTCGCGGTCGTGGAAGCCGTAGGGGGCGAGGCGGCGGGTGATTCCGTGCCCGAAGAGGTTCCGCCGCCGTCCGGACCCTCCGGACCCTCCGGACACGAACCGTCCAGCAGTGAGCACCGCGACAAGGCCTTCGCCCTGCTCGCGGGCCTGCGCCGCACCGACGACCGCTTCACGCTCTCCCGGAAAGACGTGGAAGGTCTCCTTCCCGCCGTCGTCGCCTGGTTCGACAACGGGGCCTCCCGGGCTGCCGTGATCCACGCCGTGACCGCCGACGTCCCCGTCCCCCTGAAGTCTCCCGCCGGGTTTCTCGCCCACCGGCTCCGGGAGGGTCTCCCGCCGCCCCTGCCGACGCCTCCGCCGTACGAGGGTCTTCCCACCACCTCGCCCCTCGCCTCCGCGTCGACCCCGCCGCCCCCCTGGGTGGATCCCTGGACGGACTGCGAGGGCGGCTGTACGCGCGTCTTCCGGGAGTCGGTGCCCGACAAGTGCTGCCGGGAATGCCGTGCGCGCAGAGCGGCGGCGTCCCCGCAGCCGTGAGCCTTCCAGCCGGTTCCCCTTCACTCCCGGGGAAACAGCACGTCCCCGACGGCACGACCCGCTCCGCGGACCGGAACGGCGACGGCCCTCACGGTCGGAGGTGATCGTGAGGGCCGTCGCCGATGCCGTGGAGCCGGATCCGCGGGCTACTTGAGGTAGACCAGTCCGTCCGTCGTGACGGTGGGACGGCCGCTGGTGCCCACCACGACGATCTTGACCGTGTGCCTGGCGCTGCCCGACCAGGTCTTCGTCCAGATCGCCTGGCGGTAGAGCGTGGTGGCGGACTTCAGGTCGACCGTCGCGGTCCTCACGCCGTCGACGTAGACGTACGCCTGGCCGGAGGTGGCCGCGCGGGAGACCACCCAGGCGGCGGAGCGGCCCGTGAAGGTCCAGGTCAGGGACGCGCCCCTGGCGCCACTGGAGTACGACTTGCCGCCGAGGTAGCTCGTGGAGGAGCGGGCGGTCCAGCTGCCGTACCTCGTCGCGGAGGTCTCCTGGAGGATCACCGGGGTCGAGGCGGCCGAGGCCGTGCGGTAGTTGCCGGCGTAGTCGTCGGCCCGCATCGACCAGGTGGTCGTGGTGCCGGGCCTGGCCGTGCGGCCGGAGGTGGTGACGGTCGGGCCGAAGGTCGCGGCGGTGGGCGACAGCAGCCGCACGGAGCGCAGCGCCCGGTCGTCGGTGGCCTTCCAGGCCAGGGTGACCGGGACGGCGGTGGCGCCGACGGTGCCGGTGCGCAGGGACAGCCTCGGGGCGGTGGGGAACAGCGGGGCCGTGGTGTCCGCCACGATGCTCAGCGCGGGGGTCGTCGTGGCCCGGCCCGACTGGTGCACGGCCCGTACGGCGAGGGTGTGGCCGCCCGCCGGGAGGACGGCGCTCGCGGACGTGGCGGTGCCGGCGACGGTGGCGACGGTCCTGCCGTCGGCCAGCAGCTCGAACTTCGAGACCAGCGTGCCGGGCGTGGTCGTCGACCACTTCACGGTGACGGCGCCCTTGGTGTAGTACGTCGAGCCCGTCAGGGTGGCGCCGCCGGCCACCGAGGTGACCTTCAGGCCCTGCACCGGCCCGGCCGCCAGGGCGCGGACGGCCGGCAGCTGGTCGTAGAGCAAGCCGCCCGGGCACACGGTGTTGTAGCCGTCGCGGTGGCCCGAGATCCGGTCGAAGGTGTAGCGGCTGCCCGTGGTGAAGGCGGTGCCGGACAGGTTCTTCTGCGTGGCGCCCGCGGTGAGTTCGACGGTCCCGGCCGGGTCGGCCCCGTACTGGCCGAGCTTCCAGGCCGCCAGGCGGGCGACGGAGGTCAGGGTGGCGGAGGTGGCTGCCGTCTGCGTCTGGTCGCCGATGACGGCGACGGCCGCGGACTCGCGGTTCCAGCCGTAGGTGTGGGCGCCGAACACCGGCAGGTCCGTACCGCCCCTGCGGCCCTCGTACAGGGTGCCGCACTTGTCGACGAGGAAGCTGTAGCCGATGTCCTTCCAGCCGAGGGCCTGCACGTCGTACGTGTAGATGCTGCGGATGACCGCCGGGGCCTGGTCGCAGGTGTAGTCGTTGCTGCCGGCGGTGTGGTGGACGAACATCACCTTGACGTCGTCGTTGTACTCCGCCGCGTCCGCGGTGATCGACTCGTCGGCGCCCCAGTCGGCGCGCGAGAGGATCGGCGGCCGGGGGACGGTGGACGCCGGAGCGGTGGGCACGGTGGGCGCGGGCGCGGTGGCCGACGGGCTCGTGTCCGGGGACGCGGTGTCCGTCGGGGCGCTCGCGGTGGCCTCGGGTGCGGTGTCCGCCGGGGAGGCGGAGGCGGTGTCCGTGGGCTCGCCGGAGGGGGCGGGGGCCGTGTCGGCGGGCGAGGCGGACGGGTCGGTGGTGCCGGGGTCCGTGGTGCCGGGGCTCGGTTCCGTCACGAAGGCGGCGGTCTCGGTGCCGGTCCTCGTCTCGGCGTCGGTCACCACCCCCGGGTCGACCATGTCGACCCGCAGCCCCGCGGGCAGGGCGGCGGCGGTGCCGTCGCCGCGGACGACCCGCGCCTCGACGCCGTCGGACGGGCCGACCCAGAGCGGTTCGGAGGTGCCGCGCACCTTCGGGCCCGGCCGGTCCAGCGGGTCGGCGTCCAGCTCCAGGTCGCGCCAGGCGCTCCACTCGCCGGTCGCCGTGCTGCGGGTGCGCACCTGCGCGGTGCCGGCCAGCCGCTCGGCACCCCCGGTCCAGGTGACGCCGAGAAGCGAGAACGGCTCGGTGTCCGTGCGCGGCAGCTCCCGGCGGTCGGCGGCGACGCCCTTCAGCGCGAGGCCGTGGACCTTCGCCGGCCGCTTGGGCCGGGCGCCCTGGCCGCCGGACGGGTCGGCGGAGGCGTAGGCCACCACGCCGCCGCTCCCCAGCAGCACCGCTCCGAGCGTCAGCCAGGTCCTCCTGCGCATGCTCAGCGGTCTGTACGCCCGTGTCCCACCCCGGCGTTGACGTCGACTCACGACGAAACCCCACCCCTGTGTCCGAAAAACTGTCGCAAAGGGCGCACCCGGAAAAAGATGGCCGATGCATATAGCGGTGGGGGGCCGGAAAGTGTCACACCCGCCCGGGACTTGACGGCCCGGATCCCCCCGCCGGTGAGCGGCCGGGCGGGGACGACGGTGCACCGGCAAAGGGGTGGAACCGCCGGGGAACCGCACGACGTGACGGCGGTCACCCGCATCGGTGAGGTGACTCTCACGCCCCGCCGTCTCCGACGGAGACGGCGGGGCGTTCCCAGGACGGGGTGCTGCCGGAGCGGGGCGTTCTCGGCGGAACGCCGGTGTCCGGGGGAGGCGCGGACCGTGCGGCCGGCGCCGAGTGGGCTACGTCACCGCGGGTTGTCGAGCATCCGCTGGAAGGCCCGGGCATGGCCGGCCTCGTCGGCCGCGTTGTGGCGGAACAGGCGGGCGGCCTCCTGGTCGCCGACGGCCTCGGCGCGGCGGGCGAAGGCGGGGTACATGACCCGGGCCTCGTGGAGTTCGCCGGCGATGGTCCTGGTCAGGTTCTTCCGGGTGGTGCGGACCAGGCCGTACAGCTTCGCCTCGCCGGCGAAGTGCTCGCGCAGTTCGACCTCGGCCGTCCCCCGGAACAGGCGGGCGAGGGCGGGGCGGTGGCGGGCGGCGTGCTCGGCGTAGAGGGTGTAGCGGGCGTGGGCGAGGGCCTCGCCGTGCATCGCGGTGTCGAGATTGGCCAGGGTGCGGGCCGAGCGGACCTCCGGGCCGCCGGCGGGAACCTCGACCGGGTCGACGGGCGGCGGGGCGGGGATGCTGCCGCGGCCGGTCTCGACGACGTCGAGGGCCGCGCGGAACCTCTTGAGGTGCTGGGCCTCGTCCGCGGCGATCTCGGTGAACAGCTCGGCGGCGGCGGTGTCGCCGTCGGCCGCGGCCTGCCGGGCGAAGCCCGGGTACATCACGTTCGTCTCGTACGTCTCGCCGGCGATGGCGGCGCGCAGGTTCGCCGCGTCGGAGCCGACCACCCGGGCGAGGCCGGCCTCCTTGCGGAAGTGCTCGTTGAGCTCCACCGCTGCCGTCCCGCGGTACAGCCGCGCGGTGGCCGGAAGGTTCTCGCGGTCGGCCTGGGCGGCGTAGAAGGTGTACGAGGCGTTCGCGTAGGCCTCGCCCTGCATGGAGGTCTCGAGGTCGGCGAGGGTCCGGGGGTGGAGTCCGGCCGCGGCGGCGGCGGGGTCGGAGGCGCCGCCGTGCGGCAGGGACGGAGCGGTGGCCGATGCGGGGGACGTGATCACCGCGGCGGCAGTGGCAGCGGACAGGCACACCAGTGCGGCCCGGATGGTGAAGCGGTTCATGGTCTTCCTCGGTCGAAGGTCGCGAGTGCTCCCCCCGGGGAGCAGCTCAGCACCTTCCGCGGGGAGGAGACGAGCGGGCATGGGCCATCGGGCCGACCACCGCGACGACAGTTCACCCGGTCGGCCATCGCGGCCCCTCGCCGTCCGCCGTCCGCCGTCCGCCGACGGTCCGTCGACTGCCGTGTCGGCAGGGGGCGTTCCCCGTGGGGAAGGGGGGACCGCGGCGCCGGTGCGCGCGTCCGCGGGGCACGCGACGCGCGGTGGACGCCGGTCCCTTCTACGGTGGCCACATCCGACCGCAGACGACCGTAAGCGACCGCAGAATTCCGGAGCCGGTATGGAAACGACGATCAACGGGGTCCCGGCGCACCCGCTCTGGGTGCACGCAGTGGTCGTACTGGTGCCGCTGTCGGCACTCGCGCTGGTGCTGTGCGCGGCATGGCCCGTGGTGATGCGCAGGGCCGGGATCGGGCTGCCGCTGCTGGCCCTGGCGGCGCTGGTGTCGGTGCCGCTGGCGACGGACGCCGGTGAGTGGCTGGCGGAACAGGTCCCGGAGACCGCCGCCGTGGAACGCCATACGGAGATGGGCGACGACCTGCTGCCCTGGGTCGTGGCGATCTTCGTGCTGGCGGTGCTGCTGTGGCTGCTGCACGGCGGGTTGCTGCGGCGCTTCCTGCCGTCCGGGGCCGGTGGGGCCGACCGCGCCGACAGGGCCGACGGGGCCGGTCGGGCCGGTGGGGCCACCGGGCCGGGTGGTGTCCCCACGGCGGGCGGCGGGCCCGCGTCGGGTGGTGGCCACGGGACGGGCGGCGCGTCCGGGGCGGCGGGTCGGCTCGCGGTTTCCCGCGCCGTCCTGGTCGTGGGCACGGTGCTGGCCCTGGTCGCCGGAGTCGGGGCGGTCGTACAGGTCTACCGGATCGGCGACTCCGGCGCGAAGTCCGTCTGGCAGGGGTTCTGACCTCTCGGCCGCCTCGGCCGCCTCGGCCGCCTCGGCCGCCTCGGCCGGCCCGGGGCGGGGCCGACGGGGCGTCGGCAAAGGGGTGGGTGGAGCGGGCGTAGCGTAGGGCGCATGACGACGTACGGATCCTTCCCCGGTTCGCGTCCGCGGCGGCTGCGGACCACCCCCGTCATGCGGCGCATGGTCGCCGAGACCCGGTTGCATCCGGCCGACTTCATCCTTCCCGCGTTCGTGCGGGAGGGCGTGAGCGAGCCGGTGCCGGTCCAGGCGATGCCCGGGGTCGTGCAGCACACCCGCGACAGCCTGAAGAAGGCCGCCGCGGAGGCCGTGGCGGCCGGGATCTCCGGGATCATGCTCTTCGGGGTGCCGGAGGACTCCAAGAAGGACGCCCTCGGGACCGTGGGGACCGACCCGGACGGCATCCTCCAGGTCGCGCTGCGGGACGTGCGGGCCGAGGTCGGGGACGACCTGCTGGTGATGTCCGACCTCTGCCTCGACGAGTTCACCGACCACGGGCACTGCGGGGTCCTCGACGAGCAGGGCCGGGTCGACAACGACGCCACCCTGGAGCGGTACGCCGAGATGGCGCAGGTCCAGGCCGACGCGGGCGCCCACGTCGTGGGTCCCAGCGGCATGATGGACGGTCAGATCGGGGTCGTCCGCGACGCCCTGGACCAGATCGGGCGGGAGGACGTCGCCGTCCTCGCCTACACCGCGAAGTACTCCTCCGCCTTCTACGGCCCCTTCCGGGAGGCCGTCGGCTCCTCGCTGCGGGGGGACCGCAAGACCTACCAGCAGGACCCCGCCAACGCGCGGGAGTCCCTGCGCGAGCTGGCCCTCGACCTCGAGGAGGGCGCCGACATGGTGATGGTCAAGCCGGCCGGCCCCTACCTCGACATCCTCGCGCGGGTCGCCGACGCGGTGGACGTGCCCGTCGCCGCCTACCAGATCTCCGGCGAGTACTCGATGATCGAGGCCGCCGCCGAGAAGGGCTGGATCGACCGCGACCGGGCGATCCTGGAGACGCTCACCGGCATCAAGCGGGCGGGGGCGCGCAACATCCTCACCTACTGGGCCACCGAGGTGGCCCGGACCCTGCGCTGACCCGCTGACCCGCTGACCCGCTGACCCGCTGACCCGCTGACCCGCTGACCCGCCGGCTCGACGGCCTGCGGCGCACCTGCGCACCGGTTCACCAGGCGAGCGCGTCGTCCATGCTCTGCTGCCAGTACGTCACCGTCAGCGAGCTGTCGTAGTAGACGCCCTCGGCCGGGAGCGGCGGGGTCGCGGAGGCGCCGCCGTCGCTGTTCGGGGTGCGGCCCTGGAAGGCGACCGTCAGCTTCTCGGCGGTCGTGCCGCCGTCGCCGCTGCCGTCGGCCGCCGACAGCAGGACGCCCGCGTAGCCGGACTCGCCGGGCGAGAGGGTCGTGACCGCCTGCGGCTTGGTCGCCTCCGCCGCCGCGGGCGCCCACTGCATCTCGTCGAAGCGGAGCACCGGGTGGTAGGTCAGGTCGCACACCTTGCTGCCGGTGTTGGTGACCGTGATCAGCATGTGGTTGAGGGGGCGCGGCACCGGCCGGGCGGTCACCTTCGTGTTCGAGCCGTTGCACAGGACGCGGTTCTCGGGGGCGTTCGGGTCCTTGTCGTCCGTGCCGGTGCCGGTGCCGGTGCCGGTGCCCGGCTTGGCGGACGTTCCGCCGGCCGGCTTCGCGGCCGAGCCCGAGCCCGAGCCGGTGCCGGTGCTCGATCCGGTGCCGGTGCCCGATCCGGTACCCGTCCCCGTGCCCGATCCGGTGGTCGGCTTGTCGGTCCCCCGGGGTTGCGCGGTGACCGAGGACGCGGGGGCCGACGCGCCCTCGTCCTCGGTGCCCGTTCCGTTCTCGCAGGCCGTGAGCGAGAGGGCGGCGAGCGCGGCGACGGCGGGGACGAGGAGGCGGCTGGTGCGGCGGATGCGCATGGTGAATCCCTCTTGTCGGATGGCTGATCGGCGTACGTCGCTCGACCGGGTGCCGGGAGCGGCGTGCTTGGATGGCCACAGCTTGTGGGGAGATCCGTCCCGGCCGCCACGACCTGCGGACCATCCGGGACGCTGGAATGCCCGCAAGCTTCTGAGCTGGGAAAACGCGCCGTCCCTGGAACGCCGGGACGGGACACGGGGGGTGGACGAACGGTGGCTGCGGCCGAGTTCGCGGAACTGCTGCGGGAACTGAAGGACCGGTCCGGGCTGAGCTACGGCACGCTCGCGAAACGGCTCCACATGAGTACGTCGACGCTGCACCGCTACTGCAACGGGGACGCCGTCCCCACGGACTACGCGCCCGTGGAACGGCTCGCCCGGCTGTGCAAGGCCTCACCGGCCGAACTGGTCGAGCTGCACCGGCGGTGGGTGCTGGCGGACGCGGGGCGGGGGAAGAAGGAGCGCGGGCCGGCGGCCGAGCCGGACGCGGGGGCGGTGGCAAAGCCGACGGCTGAGCCGGACACAGGGCTGGACGCAGGGCCCGTGGAGGGTGTGAGGGGCGCCCCCGAGCCCGCCCCCGACCCCGACCTCGCCCCCGCCCCCGAGTCCGGCCCCGAGTCGGCCGTCGTCACCGACCTCGTGCGGGACGGCGTACCGGAGCCGTCCGGGGCACGGCAGCGGCGGGTGCGGCGGGCCGTCCTGGCCGGGGTCGCCGTCGTCGCCGTGGCCGGGGCCGTGGTCCTCGGGATGCGGCTGTCCGACGCCGGCGCCGAGGACGCCGGGAGCGCGCGGGGGGCCGGGGCCGCCTCGTCCGTGCGGGGGGAGGGGGCGGCGAGCGCGTCGCCGTCCAGGAGCGGGTCGGTCTCCGCCTCGCCGTCCGCGTCCCCGTCGGCATCCGGCTCCGCGTCCCCCTCGAGGTCCTCGTCGCCCCCGGTCTCCGGCGGCGAACGTCCCGGCGCGGCCGTCGAGGACGACGACGGGGCTGCTCCGCTCACGGTGGAGGTCCGCCCGAACGCCTGGCTGGACCCCTGCGGCCAGCGCTACCTGGTCGACCGTGAGCCCGGACGGGTCTCGCCGCCGCCCGTGGAGCAGGACGCGCCCGCCTGGGTGGCCGCGCACGCGGCCGTGTCCTCGGGGTCGCAGTTCGTGCAGGTGACCGTGCAGGGGACCGGCGACGAGACGGTCGTCGTCGACGGGCTGAAGGTCCGCACGGTCCAGAAGCGGACGCCGCTCGCCTGGAACGACTACGCCATGGGCTATCCGGGCGTCGGCTGCGGGGGCGGGGTGCCGACCCACTACTTCACCGTGGCCCTCGACGCCGCGCGGCCGGCGCTGGTGCCGGAGGCCGGGCACGCCGACTTCCCCTTCAAGGTCAGCGAGTCCGACCCCGAGGTCTACTACATCGACGCCGACGCCTCCGCGTACGACGTGAGCTGGAGGCTGGAGCTGTCCTGGTCCAGCGGGTCCCGGCACGGCACGCTGGTCGTCGACGACAAGGGCAGGCCGTTCCGCACGAGCGGCAACAACGGGCGGCCCGCGTACGAGTTCCCGCTCGGCGGGTTCGCGTGGCAGCGGGCGGGGGCGACCCCGACGCCGTAGCACCCGCCCGCCTCCCGCCGCCCGTGCCTCGTGACCCGGACCCCGGAGGAGACCACGGAGGCCGGGGCGGGGGCTGGGGCGGGGGCTCAGGGGCGCCTGAGGGACCGCCGGGCGGGTCAGTCCCACCAGAAGGACCAGGCGTGCTCGCCGAGCAGCCCGGCGGCGTACGCCTTCAGGGTGCCGGAGCCCTGGAGGACGTTGTCCGGGCAGAACGCGAAGTGCTCGGCGGCCACCGCCTCCGCCTCGGCGACGGTGGTGGGCGGGGCGGCCACCGAGACGGCCAGGACGTCGAAGCCGATGCCCACGACCCGTATGCCGAAGCGGTCCTCCCACGAACGCAGGACCGCCGACAGCCGCCCCGTGTCGTCCTCGTGGTTCACCGGGCCCGACCAGCCGATGACCGCCGGCACGTCCGCGCTGCGGCGGGCCGGTACGAGGGCCAGGTGCGGTGCCTCGAACCACGAGGGCCCCTCACCCGCGAGGAGGTCGGCGACCTGCGCGGCCCGCACGTCCGGATCGGCCTGCAGCGCGGGGGCGCCGGCCGGTCCGGGCCAGTCCTCGTCCTCCGCCGCCCACTCCTCCCACAGATCCGCGAGCACCTCCTCCGCGTCGTGGTCGCCCGGGTACGACATGTCGGCGGGCGCCAGGTCCCACTGCTGCGGCCCGCCCCGGGAGCCGCCCAGGTCGACGAGGACCGGGACCAGTCCGGCCCGTCCCGACGTCCCGCCCAGCGCCGCCCAGTTGCCCGGTGCCGCGGCCCGCTCGGCGTGCCACAGCAGCGGCTCGTGCCAGGGGCCCCGGTCCGTCGTGTCGATCAGCCTGCCCGGCGGGAGCCGGAGTCCGAGGGAACGCCCGCTGGGGTCGGACGCCAGCTTGGGCAGCGGGTTGGGAAGAGTCGCCATGCCGTGACAGTAAGGGCGGGCACTGACAACGGGGCCGGACCGAGCGGATCCGGAGGACCGGCCGGGCGGTCGCCGTCCTCCGGACGCCCGCGTGCGGCCCGTTCAGGACTTCCCCTCGCCCGAACCGCGGCGCTCGCGGCCGGTGGCACCGACGGGCTGGTGCTTGCCGCCGTCCTTCGCGTCGGCGTGGTGGGTCAGGACCTTCATGATCTCCGACGCCAGCGACTCGGCCAGGGCGGGGGCGAGGGACTCGGCCAACGCCTTCGCGAGGGACTGCGCGAACAGCACCCGCTCCAGTTCCGAGGACGCCGAGGGGCCGGGCTGCGACAGCGACGCCATGGCCGCCTCCACCAGCGCCGCCGCCAGCGGGTCCTTTCCGTACCTGCCGCCGGTGCCGCCGTGCGGAACCCCGGTCTCGCGCACCATCTCCTCGAAGACCTCGTCGATGAAGGCCTCCAGGGGATCCCGTTCCGATTGTCCGCCGGACTCAGCTGCCATTGTGGTTCCTTAAGGTCTTCGCTTGTCTTACGGGGCCTGCCCCCCGGCGCCGCGACCGCGACGGTCCCGGCATCCGGAGGGCAGGGGGAACGACGTCCTAGCGGCGCATCAGCGCGGCCAGGAGCAGCGGGTGCTCGATGCCGGACTCCTCGCCGCGCTCCTCGCGGCCGCGCCGCATGAGGGCGGCGAGCAGCAGCGGGTGCTGGATGATCGAGTCCTCGCCGCGCTCCTCGCGGCGGCGCCGCATCAGCGCGGCGAGCAGCAGCGGGTGTTCGATGAGGGAGCCCTCGCCGCGCTCCTCGCGGCCGCGGCGCATGAGGGCGGCGAGCAGCAGCGGGTGCTGGATGATCGACTCTTCGCCGCGCTCCTCGCGGCCGCGGCGCATCAGCGCGGCCAGGAGCAGCGGGTGTTCGATGATCGAGTCCTCGCCGCGCTCCTCGCGGCGGCGCCGCATGAGGGCGGCGAGCAGCAGCGGGTGCTGGATGAGGGAGTCCTCGCCGCGCTCCTCGCGGCCGCGGCGCATCAGCGCGGCCAGGAGCAGCGGGTGTTCGATGCCGGACTCCTCACCGTGCTCCTCGCGACGGGCCAGCATGGCCGCCAGCAGCAGGGGGCCGATGGCGGACTCCTCACCGCCCTCCTCCGTACCGACTCCCGCCTTTTCCGACGTGGGGGTCTCCGTCGTTGCCGTCATGTTCTCCTCTTTCGTGGACGCATGGCTCGGCGGAGTGCCCGGCCCGCACGGTCCGGGAGCTCCGCCCTACATCGCCAGCGTCGAGGCGCACGGCGCTCATCGCATTTCGATCTTGCCCCGTTCTGCCCAACCGGAATGTCCGGCAGGACACGGAAAAGGCCCCGACCTGTGGTGACAGGTCGGGGCCGGAGCCGGCGGGACGAGGTCCGGTCAGAGCCGCTCGGGTGTCCGGATGCCCAGCAGGGCCATGCCCTTGTGGAGGGTGCGGCCCGTGAGGTCCACCAGGAAGAGGCGGTTCTCGACGACCTCCGGCGCGTTGTCGGCGGACAGCACGTGGCACTGGTCGTAGAACGTCGTCAGGTGCGAGGCCAGCTGGTACAGGTACGCCGCCAGCTTGTGGGGCTCGTAGGCCGCCGCGACCTCCTGGACCGTCTCGCCGAACTGGTCCAGGTGCAGGCCCAGCGCCCGCTCCGCCGGGGCCAGTTCCAGCTCCGGGTGCGCGGCCGGACGGGCCTCGCCCGCCTTGCGCAGGATCGACTGGATGCGGGCGTACGCGTACTGGAGGTAGACGGACGTGTCGCCGTTCAGCGAGACCATCTGGTCCAGGTCGAACTTGTAGTCCCGCACGGCGGAGGTCGACAGGTCGGCGTACTTGACGGCGCCGATGCCGACGTACCGGCCGTTCTCCTCGATCTCCCGCTCGGACAGGCCGACCTTCTCCGCCTTCTCCCGCACGACCGCCGTGGCCCGGTCGACCGCCTCGTCGAGGAGGTCCACCAGCTTGACCGTCTCGCCCTCACGGGTCTTGAACGGCTTGCCGTCCTTGCCCAGGACCGTGCCGAAGGCGAGCTGGTGCGCCGTGGCGTCGCCGTCCAGCCAGCCCGCCCTGCGCGCGGTCTCGAAGACCATCTTGAAGTGCAGCGACTGCCGGGCGTCGACGACGTAGACGAGCCTGTCCGCCTTCAGCTGGAGGACGCGGTCGCGGATCGCCGACAGGTCGGTCGCCGCGTAGCCGTAGCCGCCGTCCGACTTCTGCACGATCAGCGGGACCGGGTTGCCGTCCGGGCCCTTGACGTCGTCGAAGAAGACGCACAGGGCGCCCTCCGAGCGGACCGCCACGCCCGACTCCTCCAGGAGGCGGCAGGTCTCCGCCAGCATGTCGTTGTACCCCGACTCGCCGACGATGTCCTCGTCCCGGACCTCCATGTCCAGCTTCTCGAAGACGGAGAAGAAGTAGATCTTCGACTCGTCCACGAACCGCTGCCACACCGCGAGGGTGTGCGGATCCCCGGCCTGGAGGTCCACCACCCGGCGCCGGGCCCGCGTCCTGAACTCCTCGTCCGCGTCGAACAGCCTGCGCGCGGCCTTGTAGAGGCGGTCGAGGTTCGACATCGCCTCCTCGCCGCTGACCTCGGCGTCCTTGTGGTCCAGCTCGTGCGGGTGCTCGTCCAGGTACTGGATGAGCATGCCGAACTGGGTGCCCCAGTCGCCGATGTGGTGCCGGCGCACCACGGACTCGCCGGTGAACTCCAGGATCCGCACCACCGCGGCGCCGATGACCGCCGACCGCAGGTGGCCGACGTGCATCTCCTTCGCCACGTTCGGCTGGGCGTAGTCGATCACCGTGGTGCCCGGCGCGTCCGCGAGCGGCACCCCGAGGCGGTCGGCGTCCGCGTACCGCGCGCCGAGGTTCTCCACGATCGCCCGGTCGGTGAGCGTCACGTTCAGGAAACCGGGGCCGGAGACCTCGATGTCCCGGATCAGGTCACCGGAGACCACCTCGGAGACGACCCGCGTCGCCAGCTCCCGCGGGTTGGCCTTCGCCTTCTTCGCCAGGGCCAGGATCCCGTTCGCCTGGTAGTCCGCCCGGTCGCTGCGTCGCAGCAGCGGGTCCGCGCCGACGGCCTCCGGCAGAGCAGCCGAGAGGGCGGACGCGAGACGCTGTTCGACGGAGTGACTGAGGGACGTGACCGAGGCCATGGGGTGGCTGCCGTTCTGCTCGGGTTCCGGAAAGTACTACGGGGACCGAGTATCCCACGCGGTGAAAAGCGGTTTTCGCGGATGCGGTCCGGCCTGGGACAATGGGACGCACTGCAAACCTTCAAGCCTTCACACCAGAGGACGTGCCGATCGTGGCTCAGAGCACCGAGACCACCGACTGGGTCTCCCGTTTCGCGGATGAGGTCATCGAGGAGTCGGAGCGTCGGGCCCCGGGCAAACCGCTCGTCGTCGTCGCGTCCGGCCTCTCCCCCTCGGGCCCCATCCACCTCGGGAACCTCCGCGAGGTCATGACGCCGCACCTCGTCGCCGACGAGCTCCGCCGGCGCGGCCACCAGGTGCGCCACCTGATCTCCTGGGACGACTACGACCGCTACCGCAAGGTCCCGGCCGGGATCGCGGGGGTCGACGAGTCCTGGGCCGAGCACATCGGCAAGCCGCTGACCTCCGTCCCCGCCCCGCCGGGATCGGCCCACCCGAACTGGGCCGAGCACTTCAAGGCCGCGATGGTCGAGTCGCTGGCGCAGCTGGGCGTCGAGTTCGACGGGATCAGCCAGACCCGGCAGTACACCTCCGGCGTCTACCGCGAGCAGATCCTGCACGCCATGCGGCACCGCGGCGACATCGACGCGATCCTCGACCAGTACCGCACCAAGAAGGCCCCGGCCAAGAAGCAGCAGCAGAAGCCGCTCGACGAGGCCGAACTGGAGGCCGCCGAGGGCTCCGGCGCCGCGGCCGAGGACGACGGCAGCTCCGGCTCGGCCGGCTACTTCCCGTACAAGCCCTACTGCGGCAACTGCGAGAAGGACTTCACCACCGTCACCGCCTACGACGACGACAGCACCGAACTGACGTACGCCTGCGACGCCTGCGGCTTCTCCGAGACCGTCCGGCTCAACGAGTTCAACCGCGGCAAGCTGGTCTGGAAGGTCGACTGGCCCATGCGCTGGGCCTACGAGGGCGTCGTCTTCGAGCCCAGCGGCGTCGACCACTCCTCGCCCGGCTCCTCCTTCCAGGTCGGCGGGCAGATCGTCGGCATCTTCGGCGGCAAGCAGCCGATCGGCCCGATGTACGCGTTCGTCGGCATCAGCGGCATGGCCAAGATGTCCTCCTCCAAGGGCGGCGTCCCCACCCCCGCCGACGCCCTGAAGATCATGGAACCGCAGCTCCTGCGCTGGCTGTACGCCCGCCGCCGCCCCAACCAGTCCTTCAAGATCGCCTTCGACCAGGAGATCCAGCGCCTCTACGACGAGTGGGACAAGCTCGACGCCAAGGTCGCCGACGGCTCCGCCCTGCCCGCCGACGTGGCCGCCCACTCCCGCGCGGTCCGCACCGCCGGCGGCGAGCTGCCCCGCACGCCCCGGCCGCTGCCGTACCGCACCCTCGCCTCCGTCGCCGACATCACCGCCGGCCACCAGGACCAGGCGCTGCGCATCCTCAGCGAACTGGACCCCGACGACCCGCTCGCCACCCTCGACGAGGCACGCCCCCGCTTCGACCGCGCCGAGGCCTGGATCAACACGCACGTCCCCGCCGACCAGCGGACCGTCGTGCGCGAGGAGCCCGACGGCGAACTGCTGAAGTCCCTCGACGACGACGCCCGCCAGTCGCTGCGGCTCCTGCTCGACGGCCTCGCCGAGAACTGGTCCCTCGACGGGCTCACCCACCTCGTGTACGGCGTGCCCAAGGTGCAGGCCGGGTTCTCCCCGGACGCCACGCCCAAGGAACTGCCGCCGGAGATCAAGACCGCCCAGCGCACGTTCTTCGCGCTGCTGTACCACCTGCTCGTCGGGCGCGACACCGGACCGCGCCTGCCCACCCTGCTGCTCGCGGTGGGACAGGAACGGGTGCGGGCCCTGCTCGGGGAGTAGCCCCGGCCGGACGACGGAAGGGGCCCCCGGTGCCGGCACCGGGGGCCCCTTCCGTCGTCTCCCGGGGCGCCCGCGACCCGCAGTGGGGGGCCAGCAGCACCCCCCGGGGGGGGGTGGTGTATCGGGTGAACAAT
>NZ_JBIBWL010000015.1:0-181496 GCF_043081325.1 Streptomyces sp. NPDC014882 | reverse complement strand
CGCCTGCCCCCCCGGGGGGGGGGGGTGGGCCCGGCAGGGGGGGGGGCCCGGGCGGGGGTTGTCCCCCGGCCGGCCCCCGGGTGGGGCCCCCGGGGGCCGCCCCGGGGGCCCCCTCCCGTCGTCTCCGGGTCCGCCGGCTACGCGATGTGGTCGTCCTGCAGCTCCGCCGTGTGGCGGTTGGTGAAGCGGTTCACCATGCGGTCGGCCTCGCGCTGCGGGAGCGCCACGCCGTACGTCGCCTCCACGTCGTCCCGGAGCTGGCCCGAGGTGGGATAGCTGCCGTTGATCGACTTCTTGAAGACCAGGTAGTAGTCCTCCTCGGTCGGCTCCGGGCTGCCGCCCCCCTCACCCAGCTCGCGGCTGCGGCCCGGGACCACCGGGATGGGGAAGGAACCGGTCTCCTCGGGAGAGGGCTCCTGGACCGGAGGCTCCTCCTGGTACTGCTCCGCGTACTGCTCGGCCTGCTGCTGCTCCTCGTACCACCGGGCGTACTGCTCCGAGGGGTCGTAGGTGGGGTCGTAGCCGCCCTGGTACTGCACCTCGTGCGGCGACTGGAACCAGGGACTCTGGTCGTCCTCGGGCGGCAGCCCGGGCTGCTCCGCCCGCTGGGCCTGCCGCTGGAGCTGCTGCTGCGGCACCTGCCCGCCCTGCCGCTCCTGCTGGAGCCGCCGTGCCGGGCCCGCCGACAGCTCCTGCGGCTCCTGCTGGGGCGCGAGAGCCGGCTGCTCGTGCCGCGGGGCCGGCGGGAGCACCGCCGGCTCGATCCCCGCCGCCGCCAGGCCCGCCGGGGCCGTCTCCGCCAGGGGAACGCCGTAACGGGCCAGCCGCAACGGCATCAGGGACTCCACCGGAGCCTTGCGGCGCCAGGCCCGGCCGAAGCGCGAGCGCAGCCGGGCCTGGTAGACGAGACGTTCCTGCTCCAGCTTGATGACCTGCTCGTACGAGCGCAGCTCCCACAGCTTCATCCGGCGCCACAGCAGGAACGTCGGCACCGGGGACAGCAGCCAGCGGGTCAGCCGCACGCCCTCCATGTGCTTGTCGGCCGTGATGTCGGCGATCCGGCCGATCGCGTGCCGGGCGGCCTCGACGGACACCACGAACAGGATCGGGATCACCGCGTGCATGCCGACGCCCAACGGGTCCGGCCAGGCGGCCGCGCCGTTGAACGCGATCGTCGCCGCCGTCAGCAGCCACGCCGTCTGCCGCAGCAGCGGGAAGGGGATGCGGATCCACGTCAGCAGCAGGTCCAGGGCCAGCAGGACGCAGATGCCCGCGTCGATGCCGATCGGGAACACGTACGCGAAGTTCCCGAAGCCCTTCTCGAGGGCCAGCTCACGAACGGCCGCGTAGGAACCGGCGAAGCCGATCGCGGCGATGATCACGGCACCGGCCACGACCACACCGATGAGAATGCGGTGCGTCCGGGTCAGCTGGATTGGCGCGGCCACCCGTACTCCCCTCCCTTGCGTGTTGTTGCGCGCAACAGGGTGGCACATGCGTGCGACTCACGTGTTGCCGGTACGTCAGCTCTTCTCGGCGGCCGCCGTCGAGGTCTTCTTGGCGACCGCCGCCGCCGACGCCGACGGGGCCTTCGACGACGACTTCGGCGACGACTCCGACGGTGCTGCCGACGGGGTCTTCGACGACGACCCCGACGGTGCCGGGGACGACGGACCGCCGCCCGAACCCTCGCCGTTGGCCGCCTCGACCGACGCCACCGCCTCCTTCGCCGCCGACTCCGCCGACTTCACCAGCTCCGCCGCGTCCGGCGTCTTCTCACCGGCCAGACCGGCGCCGTTGTAGTCCAGCGTGACGACCACGTTCTCCACGCGCGCCACCACCGTCTGCTGCTTGAAGGCGCCCTCCGACTTCTTCAGGTCGTAGCGCACCGTCGTCGCCTGGTCGCCCGTCCCGGCGAGCGCCTGCGACGTCGCGTTCTTCGCACCCGTGGCCGCCGACGCGCCCCGCACCTGCTTCGCGTAGTACTCCCGCGCCTGCTGCTCGCCACTGCTCGCCGCGTCCGTCTCGAAACGGACCATCGAGACGTTCAGCCAGCGGAACTGCGAGCCCTTCACACCGTTGTTGTCCAGACTGGACCAGGAGCAGGAGGCCCGCGCCGCGACATCGCTCGACGTGCCCGCCTTGCCCTTGGCCGGCGCCTTCGGCACCAGCGAGGTCAGCGTCTTCTTCGACAGCACGCCGCACGCCTCGGGCAGCGTCCCGTACGCCGCCGCCTGCACGGTCGGCTCGGCACTCGGGGAGGCGGCGGCGGACGTGCCGCCGTCCTTCTGCGCGGCGGACCCGCCACCGGATCCGGACCCGGAGTCCGATCCGGAGTCCGAGGAACAGCCCGCGACGATCAGCATCACGGGGACCGCGGCCGCCGCGGCCAGAAGCCGGTTCACGCCTCCCGCACGCATCGCTCGCCGGCCTCGCCGGTCACACTGGTCGTCTCGCCGGTCTCGTCGCTGCATGGTTCCTTCACTCATGACGCTCGTGGTTCCTGCGGTCGGATCGGGGTCCGGTGGGCCACGGTACGCGGTGGAGAAGCCGTGCGTTTCCGCTTCGAGGGCATCGCACGTGCGGGGCCCGAACGTGTGAAGTGGCCTCAGCCGGCCAGGGAATCGGCGAGCTGCGCGGCCAGTTTCCGGGCGCTGTCCTGCATTTCCTTGCTGTCCGGGACGACGCCGAGGGACGTCGCCTGCTCCTCGTACTCGATGGTCACGATGACGTTCGACGTGCGGAACACCACAGTCACCGTGCGCTGTTTCGCCGTCGAACCGGAGCTGGCGAGCACGTCGTCGACGAAGGCCTCGTCGCCGAGGTCGTCGAGGAGCCGGGGCCGGAGGTCGGCGGAAGCGGAAGCGGAGACGGAAGTGGAGGGGGGGGCGGGGGCCGCGGTGGACGCCGGCGCCGGGACGGACGAGGAGGACGAGGAGGACGAGGGGGAGGCGGCGGGGGCCGCCGTGCCGCCGGAGGGCGTGGCCGCGTCGCCGGCCGGCTGCGACGCGGTGGGCGCGGGCAGACCGGCCGCCGTCACCTTCCCGGCGAACAGCGTCTCGGCCTGGCTGTCGTCACTGACCGCCTTGTCGTACGAGACCACCCGCTCGAAGTCGACGCTCAGGTGGTCGATGGCGTCGGGGGAGTCCACCTTCCAACGGCAGCCCGCCTTGCGGTCCGTGTCGAACGTCAGCGTCGCCTGGCCCGCGTAGGCCGCCTCCCGCTGCGTCTCGTCGGGGATCCGGACGATGCCCGGCAGCAGGGAGTCGAGGGTGCCGCGGCCCACCGCTCCGCAGGCCTCCGGGAGGTTGTCGTAGCGGCCCGGCTGGGCGGCGGCGGTCACGGTGCCGGCGGCGCCCGGGTTGGAGTTGTCCGTCGGGCCGCCGTCGTCCGCACTGCCCGAGCAGCCGGCCAACAGGGCCGCGAGGAGCGCGGCGACGCCGGGTACGTACGCCTTCCGCTGCACGGTCGGCTCCTCTCGACGGTCACATCGTGGGTGGCGGGTCCAGTGTCCCCGCTGGTTATTCGCTTGCCGGACGGGGGCGGCACCGGCAGACAATGTGTATCGCACGCAACACCGTCGATGCCGGTCCGCCGTCCCAGTTGTCGACCTTGGCACCGGTTTTGCGTTTCGAGACTTCTGCTGCCCTACGGGGGAATGAGGACGATATGTCGTACGTGGAGCTGCCGGGCGCGAAGGTGCCGATCCGCATGTGGGCCGACCCCGCGACGGTCGAGGACGGCGCGCTCCAGCAGCTGCGCAACGTCGCCACCCTGCCCTGGATCAAGGGCCTGGCCGTGATGCCGGACGTCCACTACGGCAAGGGCGCGACGGTCGGATCGGTCATCGCCATGCAGGGCGCGGTGTGCCCGGCGGCGGTGGGGGTCGACATCGGCTGCGGGATGTCCGCGGTCAGGACGTCCCTGACGGCCGACGACCTGCCGGGCGACCTGTCCCGGCTGCGCTCGAAGATCGAGCAGGCGATCCCGGTGGGGCGGGGGATGCACGACAGCCCCGTCGATCCGGGCCGGTTCCACGGGCTGGCCACCGGGGGGTGGGACGACTTCTGGGGACGGTTCGGGGGGATCGCGGAAGCGGTCAAATTCCGTCAGGAACGTGCCACGAAGCAGATGGGAACGCTCGGATCGGGAAACCACTTTGTCGAGGTGTGCACGGATACGGCCGGTTCCGTCTGGTTGATGCTTCACTCCGGTTCCCGGAACATCGGCAAGGAACTCGCCGAGTTCCACATCGGCGTGGCGCAGAAGCTCCCGCACAACCAGGGCCTGATCGACCGTGACCTCGCCGTGTTCGTCGCGGACACCCCGCAGATGGCGGCGTACCGCAACGACCTGTTCTGGGCGCAGGAGTACGCGAAGCACAACCGCACGATCATGATGGCGCTCCTGACGGACGTGATCCGCCGGGAGTTCAAGAAGGCCAGGCCCACCTTCGAGAAGGAGATCAGCGCGCACCACAACTACGTGGCCGAGGAGCGCTACGACGGGATGGACCTGCTCGTGACCCGCAAGGGCGCGATCCGGGCCGGCTCCGGCGAGTACGGGATCATCCCCGGCTCCATGGGCACGGGTTCGTACATCGTGAAGGGCCTCGGGAACGAGAAGGCCTTCAACTCGGCCTCCCACGGGGCGGGTCGGCGCATGAGCCGCAACGCGGCCAAGCGCCGCTTCACGACGAAGGACCTGGAGGAGCAGACGCGGGGCGTGGAGTGCCGCAAGGACTCCGGCGTCGTGGACGAGATCCCGGGTGCCTACAAGCCCATCGAGCAGGTCATCGACCAGCAGCGGGACCTGGTGGAGGTCGTGGCGAAGCTGAAGCAGGTCGTCTGCGTGAAGGGTTGACGGCGTCGGCGGGGCGCGGCGCACGGGCCGCGCCCCACCGGGCCGCCCGTGCGGGCGGCGCCGCCGTGCCGTCAGGCGGCTCCGTCCGAGGGCTCCAGGAGGTTGTTCCGGAGGGTCGCGGACAGGGTTTCCGCGTCCATGCCGAGGGCCTTCTCGACGTAGTCCTGCGGGGAGCCGTACCTGGAGGCCAGGGCCTCCAGGTACAGGCGCATCACCGATGCGGGGGCGTAGAGGTAGTGGGGCCAGGTGGGGGAGGCGCCGTCGTGGCGGGCGCGCCAGTCCGCGAGGAGGGCGGGGGTGGCGCGTTCGGTGAGGGTGTAGTCCTCGGTGATGAGGTCGTCGTCGATGCCCAGGAGGGCGAGGACCAGGGCGGCCAGCTGGCCGGTGCGGTCCTTGCCGGAGGCGCAGTGGAAGACGAGGGGGGCGTCCGCGTCCGCGATCAGTTCCAGCGCCCGGCGGATCTCCTCCGTGCCGTCCTGGGCGACCTCCATGTACCGCTCGGCCAGGTAGGGGCCGGGTGCGACGTCGGGGGTCTGCGCCGCCTGGTCGTAGTAGCGGTGCTCGATGCTGAGGTTGCGGTACGTGAGGGAGGGGTGGGCCGGGACGCGGCCGGCGCGCTGCGCCTCCCAGGGGTGGCGCAGGTCGATGACCGTGGCGACGCCCAGGGAGAGGAAGAGGTCCCAGTCGGGGCTGCCCGCGGTCAGCTTGCCCAGGGAGTCGGAGCGGTAGAGGCGGCCCGGACGGACGCGGTGGCGGCCGTCCGGGGTGCGGTAGCCGCCCAGGTCCCGGAAGTTGTGCAGGGTCGTGAAGGGGAGATGTCTGTCCACGACGGTGAGGACCCGCGGGGGCCGGGTTCAGTTGCCGTGTCTCACGGCGTAGATCATCACGAAGGCGATGACGTGGATGCCGAAGAGGAAGTAGGCCAGGAAGTACCAGACCTGGCGTTCGTCCTTGGTCTCCTGGGCCAGGCGGCGTTGTTCCGCGGCCCGTTCGGGGGTCTGCGGGAGGCCCGCCTCCGCGCCGGTCATCGCGGTTCCCGGTGGACCTTGGTGTTGGAGGCCTGGGCGCGCGGGCGCAGGACCAGCAGGTCGACGTTGACGTGGCTGGGGCGGGTCACCGCCCAGGTGATCGTCTCGGCGACGTCGTCGGCGGTGAGGGGCTCGGCCACGCCCTCGTAGACCTTCGCGGCCCGGTCCGCGTCGCCGCCGAAGCGGGTCAGCGCGAACTCGTCGGTCCTGACCATGCCGGGGGCGATCTCGATGACGCGGACGGGCTGTCCGACGATCTCCAGGCGCAGGGTCTCGGCGAGGACGTGGGCGCCGTGCTTGGCGGCGACGTAGCCCGCGCCGCCCTCGTACGTGCCGTGGCCGGCGGTGGAGGAGACGACCACGACCGTGCCGTCGCCGCTCTCGACCAGCTTGGGGAGCAGGGCCTGGGTGAGGTTGAGGGTGCCGATGACGTTGGTCTCGTACATCGTGCGCCAGTCGGCGGGGTCGCCGGTGGCGACGGGGTCGGCGCCGAGCGCTCCGCCCGCGTTGTTGACCAGGACGCCGATGGTGCGGAAGGCCGTCGCGAACTCGTCGACGGCGGCGCGGTCGGTGACGTCCAGCCGGTAGGCCGTCGCGGAGCCGCCCGCCGCGGTGATCTCCTCGGCGAGCGCCTCGATGCGCTCCTCGCGGCGGGCGGTGAGGACGACGCGGTAGCCGGCCGCGGCGAGCTGCCGGGCGGTGGCGGCGCCGATGCCGCTGCTCGCGCCCGTGACGACGGCGATGCGGGACGCGGCGGACGGGGCGGCGGTGGCCATGGGGGCGGCTCCTCGGTTCCTCGGGCGGGGCGGACGTGCGGAGAACGCGGGCGGTCGGACGCCTGCCCGGCCAGGATAGGCGGGCCCGTGCGCCCGCCGTCCGGGCGGTGCCCGTACGGCACCGGTGGTGCGCGGCTCATACGGCTTCGGGCGTGCGGTGCCCGTACGGCGTCGGCCGTGCCGCGGGGCGGACGCGGGCGTCGGGGCGGGCGTCGGGGCGGGTGCGGGCGCCGGGTCCGCGCGTCGCCGGCGCCCGCGTCCCCGGCGGCCGGTGGCTGCCGGTGGCTGCCGGTGGTGGGCGGGGATCGTGCTGTCGGCGGGCCCGGGCGGGGTACGTCGTACGATCTGCGGACGGCGCTACGAAGGGGTGTGCGGGCGATGTCCGGGAACGTGCGGTCGCGGTTGCTCGGCGAGTTGTCCGTCGTCTCCCGGCGGTACGTCGCGGCGTTCGCGCTGTTCAACCAGGCCGTCGCGGACCGGCTGGGGCTGCACCCGACGGACCTGCAGTGCCTGAACCTGCTCTCGCTGGAGCGGGAGCCGGTGACGGCGGGCCGGGTCGCGGAGCTGACGGGGCTGACCACGGGGTCGGCGACGCGGCTGGTGGACCGGCTGGAGAAGGCGGGGTACGTCGTGCGGAAGCGGGACTCCGCCGACCGGCGGCGGGTGCTGGTGGCGACGGTGCCGGAGCGGATCGCCGAGTTCGGGCGGACCTGGGAGCGGCTGGGCGGTGACTGGAGCCCTCTCTTCGCGGATCTGGACGACGCGGAACTGGCGGTGATCGTGCGGCACATGGGGCGGACGGTGGAGTTCAGCGGGGAGCAGGTCGTACGGCTGCGGGGAGGGCTGGAGCAGTGACGCGGACGGTCGAGGACACCCGTACGGAGGGCGGCGGCCCCCTGCCGGCGGAGGGGGCGGGGCCGGGTGCCGGGCGGGGGCTGCCGCGGAACTGGCCTCTGCTGCTGGTGGGCGCCGCCGTGCTGCCGGGCGCGGTGCTGGTGCTGGTCGGGCGGTCCCTGGAGGACCCGGCCGTGCAGGCGTGGCGGACGGTGTGTCTCGCGGTGACCGTGCAGGCGCTGCCGTTCCTGCTGCTGGGTACGGCGCTGTCGGGGGCGATCAACGCGTTCGTGCCGGCGAGCGTCTTCCGCCGGCTGCTGCCGAAGCGGGCGGCGCTCGCGGTGCCGGTCGCGGGGGCGGCGGGGGTGGTGCTGCCGGGCTGTGAGTGCGCGTCGGTGCCGGTGGCGAACAGTCTGATCGGGCGGGGCGTGCAGCCGGCCGCGGCGTTCGCGTTCCTGCTGTCGGCGCCCGCCGTGAACCCGGTCGTGCTGACCGCCACGGCGATCGCGTTCCCCGGCAGTCCGGAGATGGTGCTGGCGCGGCTGCTGGCCTCGCTGGTGACGGCGGCGGTGATGGGCTGGCTGTGGCTGTGGCGGGGGCGCGAGGAGTGGCTGAAGCCGGCGGTGCGGCACACCGGGCACCGGCCGGGGCACAGCCGCTGGACGGAGTTCCGGCGCGGTTTCCAGCACGACTTCCTGCACGCGGGGGGTTTCCTGGTGGTGGGGGCGATGGCGGCGGCGACGTTCAACGTGGCCGTGCCGCGATCGGTGGTGGACACCTTCGCCGGCTCGCCGTGGCTGTCGGTGCTGTTCCTGGCGTTGCTGGCGATCGTGCTGGCGGTGTGCTCGGAGGCCGACGCGTTCGTGGCGGCCTCGCTCAGCGGGTTCTCGCCGACGGCCCGGCTGACGTTCATGGTGGTCGGCCCGATGGTCGACCTGAAGCTGATCGCCCTCCAGGCGGGCACCTTCGGGCGGGCCTTCGCGGTCCGGTTCTCCGCCGCCACGGCCGTCGTCGCGGTGGTGTGCGGCGTGGTCGTCGGAGGGGTGCTGCTGTGAGGCGGTTCGCGCAGGTGGCGCTGCTGGTGCTGAGCGGGGTCGGGCTGCTGCGGGTCTCGCTGTTCTCGGAGGCGTACCTGCGGTACGTGAAGGAGGGGATGCGGCCGCTGCTGATCGCCTCGGGCGTGCTGCTGGTCCTGCTGGGGGCGGCGGAGGCGTGGTCGGCCCGGCGGCGGCCGCAGGAGCGGCCCGCGGAGGACGGCGACGACGGTGACGGCAGCGGTGACGGCGGTGACGGGCATGGGCATGGGCACGATCACGCGGGCGTGCCGCGGGTCGCCTGGCTGCTGTTCCTGCCCGCGCTGAGCCTGCTGTTCTACGCCCCGCCCGCGCTCGGCTCCTACACCGCCTCGCGGGAGGCGCCCAAGGCGGTCGCGGTGGTC
Organism: Streptomyces sp. NPDC014882; assembly: GCF_043081325.1. Taxonomy (NCBI): domain Bacteria; kingdom Bacillati; phylum Actinomycetota; class Actinomycetes; order Kitasatosporales; family Streptomycetaceae; genus Streptomyces; species Streptomyces sp. NPDC014882. The sequence continues at coordinate 172,557 of NZ_JBIBWL010000015.1, read as the reverse complement.
GACGGGGACGGTTTCGACCCGCTGCCCGCGACCTCGCCGCTGCCGATCACGCTGACCGACTTCACCCAGCGGGTGCAGCAGGACGAGGGGCGGGCCATCGAGGGGCGCACGGTGCGGATGACCGGTTTCGTCACGCCCGCGGACGGGGGCGGGGGCTGGTACCTGACGCGGATCATGCTGTCGTGCTGCGCTGCGGACGCGCAGTCGGTGAAGGTGCGGGTGTACGGCGTGGCGGCGCCCGAGGCCGACACCTGGGTCACGGTGACGGGGACCTGGCACGCGCAGGGGGCGCTGGGCACGTCCTCGGCGGCGGTCGCGCTGGACGGCCGTACCGTCGCGGAGGTGGAGCGGCCGGTGAACGGCTACACCGACGCGCTGCCGCTCGGGTCGTAGCGGGGGCGGCGGCGACGCCCCGGGTGTCACGGCGGGGGCGGCCGCGCCGGGGGCGCAGGACGGGCCGCCGACGGCCGGCGGAGGGAACGCGGGGTGCGGAATACGAAGTGCGGGGCCGCTGTTCACCGGTATAGTTGAACAGTCAACAATCTGGAGGGTGAGCGGCCATGCAGTTCGGGATCTTCACGGTCGGCGATGTCACGCCGGACCCCACCACGGGGCGTACGCCGACCGAGCGCGAGCGGATCAAGGCCATGGTCGCCATCGCGCTGAAGGCCGAGGAGGTCGGCCTGGACGTCTTCGCCACGGGTGAGCACCACAACCCGCCGTTCGTGCCGTCGTCCCCGACGACGATGCTCGGCTACATCGCCGCGCGCACGGAGCGGCTGATCCTGTCCACCTCCACGACGCTGATCACCACGAACGACCCGGTGAAGATCGCCGAGGACTTCGCGATGCTCCAGCACCTGGCCGACGGGCGCGTCGACCTGATGATGGGCCGCGGCAACACCGGCCCGGTCTACCCCTGGTTCGGCCAGGACATCCGCGAGGGCATCAACCTCGCCGTCGAGAACTACAACCTGGTGCACCGGCTGTGGCGCGAGGACGTCGTGAACTGGGAGGGCACGTTCCGCACCCCGCTCCAGGGCTTCACCTCGACGCCCCGGCCGCTGGACGGCGTCCCGCCGTTCGTCTGGCACGGCTCCATCCGCTCGCCGGAGATCGCCGAGCAGGCCGCGTTCTACGGCGACGGCTTCTTCCACAACAACATCTTCTGGCCGGCCGACCACACCAGGCGGATGGTCGAGCTGTACCGGGCGCGCTACGCCCACTACGGGCACGGCACCCCCGAGCAGGCGATCGTCGGCCTCGGCGGGCAGGTCTTCATGCGGAGGAACTCGCAGGACGCGGTGCGCGAGTTCCGGCCGTACTTCGACAACGCCCCGGTCTACGGGCACGGGCCGTCCCTGGAGGACTTCACCGACCAGACCCCGCTGACCGTCGGCTCGCCGCAGCAGGTCATCGAGAAGACGCTGGCGTTCCGGGAGTACGCCGGCGACTACCAGCGCCAGCTGTTCCTGATGGACCACGCCGGACTGCCGCTGAAGACCGTGCTGGAGCAGCTCGACATGCTGGGCGAGGAGGTCGTGCCGGTGCTGCGCGAGGAGTTCGCCAAGGGCCGCCCGGCCGACGTGCCGGACGCGCCGACCCACGGCTCGCTCCTGGCCGCCGAGAAGGCCGCCCGGCAGGACGCCGCAGGGCAGGACGCCGCTGTTCAGGGCGCCGCCGCTCAGGACACCGCCGCTCGGGACGAGGAGACCGTCGCATGAAGCTCGTCGTCGTCTCGGCGGGACTGAGCGTCCCGTCGTCCACCCGCCTGCTGGCCGACCGGCTCGCGGCCGCCACCACCGGACGCGCCCCGGCCGACGTGCGGGTCGTGGAGCTGCGCGACCTCGCCGTCGAGATCGCCCACCACCTCACCAGCGGCTTCCCCGGCCGGGAGCTGGCCGCCGCGCTGGAGGCGGTCACGGCGGCGGACGGGCTGATCGTGGTCACCCCGGTGTTCTCGGCGTCGTACAGCGGACTGTTCAAGTCCTTCTTCGACGTCCTCGACAAGGACGCGCTGACCGGGAAGCCCGTGCTGATCGCGGCCACCGGGGGCACGGCCCGGCACTCGCTCGTGCTGGAGCACGCGCTGCGCCCCCTGTTCGCCCACCTGCGGGCCGTCGTCGTCCCGACCGGTGTCTACGCCGCCTCCGAGGACTGGGGTGCGGCGGGCCTGCCCGAGCGGATCGAACGGGCCGCCGGGGAGCTGGCCGCGCTGATGAGCGGCCTGGCGGCGGTCCGGCCCGCGGTGCAGGACGAGTTCGCGGTGGTGCCGTTCGCGGAGCGGCTCGCGGCCCTGCGGCCGTCGGGCTGAGCGGCCGGCCGAGCGGCGGGCCGGGGCGGTCGAGCGGCAGGCCGGCGGGCCGGGGCGGGCCGCCGGCCGGGCCGGGGCGGGTGAGAGGCACGTAAGAAGGGCGCCCGGTGAGCCGCCCGTCACGCCGTGGGGCCGTGACGGCTGGGAGACTGGGCGCGTGCCCCACAAGCTGCTGCTCGCCGAAGACGACCGCGCCATCCGTCACGCCCTGGAACGCGCGCTGACCCTGGAGGGCTACCGGGTCACCGCGGTCGCCGACGGCGTGGAGGCACTGGCGCACGCCCACAAGTCGCCGCCGGACGTCCTCGTCCTGGACGTGATGATGCCCGGCATCGACGGCCTCCAGGTCTGCCGGGTGCTGCGCGCCGAGGGCGACCGCACCCCGATCCTGATGCTGACGGCGCTCGTGGAGACCGCCGACCGGATCGCCGGCCTGGACGCGGGCGCCGACGACTACGTGGTCAAGCCCTTCGACGTCGAGGAGGTCTTCGCCCGGCTGCGCGCCCTGCTGCGCCGCACCGGTTCCGGCACGCCGGCCGACGTGCGCAAGGACGCCGGCGGAAGCGCGGACGCCGACGTGCGCAAGGACGCCGGCGGGGCGGACACCACCACCGGGGCGGACACCACCACCGCGGCGGGCACCCCCGCCGGTGCCCCGCGGGGCACCGCCCCGCAGGACGCGGCCCCGGAGCCGTCGGCCGCCGCGCGGTCCCTGGAGGCGGCCGGGCTGCGCATGGACCCGCAGGCGCGGCGGGCCTGGCGCGGGGAGCGCGAACTGGAGCTGACCCGCACCGAGTTCGAGCTGCTGGAACTGCTGGTGCGCAACGCCGGCATCGTCCTCGACCACTCCACGATCTACGACCGCATCTGGGGCTACGACTTCGGCCCCGGATCCAAGAACCTCGCCGTCTACGTCGGCTACCTCCGCCGCAAGCTCGACGGGCCCGGCGCCCCGCAGCTGATCCACACCGTGCGCGGTGTGGGCTACGTGCTGCGGGAAGACTGAGGCGCACCCCGTGTCCGGCCCGCTGCGTCGGTGGGTGTCCCGGCGGCGCCCGAAGGCCGGCTCGCTGCGCACCACCTTCGCCGTGTCCTTCGCGGCGGTGACGGCGGCCGTCACCGTGCTCGTCGGCGTCCTGTCGTACAACGCCGCCGCCCGCCTGGTGCGGGTGGACCAGGAGACCGTCTTCGACGAGGTCGTGCAGGACCTGCGCGACGAGGTGCGGAACCGGGCGATGGACCCCGCCGACTTCTCCTCCGCCGCGCCCGGCCACGACATCGTGCGCCCGGCCCGCACCGACGTGCAGGTGCTGGGGGCGGACGGGGCCGTCGTCGACCCCGGCAACCCGGGACTGCCCGTGGAGGACGCCGACCGGGAGACCGCCGCGGCGGCGGTCGCGGGCACGCTCGTCGAGCACCAGGACGTCGACGTGGGCAGCGACGTCTACCGGGTCGCCACCGTCGCGCTCGGCGGCGGCCGGGGCGCGGTGCAGATCGCGCAGGAGTTCAGCGACACCGAGGACCTGCTGCGGGCGCTCCAGCAGCGCACGCTGCTGCTGATGGCGGCGGTCGTGACGGCGGCCGGGCTGGCCGGCTGGTGGCTGGCCCGGCGCATCACCCACCGCCTGGTGATGCTGACGGCCGCCGCCGAGGACGTCGCGCGCACCCGCCGCCTCGGCGTCCAGGTGCCCGTCACCGGCCACGACGAGGTGGGGCGCCTCGGCCGTGCCTTCGACCGCATGCTGGGGCGCCTCGCCCAGTCCGAGGAGGACCAGCGGCGGCTGGTCCAGGACGCCGGGCACGAGCTGCGGACGCCGCTGACCTCGCTGCGGACCAACATCTCGCTGCTGCGCCGCATCGACGAACTGCCGCCCGCCACCCGGGACGAGCTCGTGGCCGACCTCGGCCAGGAGGCGCGCGAACTGACCGACCTGGTCAACGAGCTGGTGGACCTCGCCGCCGGGCAGTCGGACACCGAGCCGCCGCAGCGGCTCGACCTCGCCGACCTGGCCGAGGACGTGGCGGGGCTCGCGCGGCGCCGCACCGGGCGGCGGATCGTGGTCCGCGCCGCCGGCGACACCACCACCGACGGGCGGCCCGGCATGCTCCAGCGGGCGCTGTCCAACCTGGTGGAGAACGCCGCCAAGTTCGACCGCGAGGGCCGCGGGCCCATCGAGATCACCGTGACCGGCCCGGCCCGGCCCGGCACCGTCCGCGTCGAGGTCCTCGACCGCGGGCCCGGCATCACCGAGACCGACCTCACCCGCGTCTTCGACCGCTTCTACCGCGCCGCGGACGCCCGCTCCCTGCCGGGCTCGGGGCTCGGCCTCTCGATCGTCCGGGAGGTCGCGCTGGCGCACGGGGGAGCGGCGTTCGCCTTCCACCGGGCGGGCGGCGGCGCGGTGATCGGGTTCACGGTGGGCGGGGCGGCCCGGTGAGCGGGCGCCGGCGACGACGGGCGGGAAGTGACCGGTCGGCGCGGCGGGCCGGAGGCTCGCGCCGGGACCCGGTGCGCCCGTGGCCTCGGCGAGGTGCCGGCCGAGCGGGGCCGTGGCGGCCGACAGCAGGAGCAGGTCCGTGCCGTCGGCGGCGGCGGCTCGCGGGAGGGCGCCCCGCCCAGCGGCCGGAGCGGCCCCGGGCCGACGCGGCGCCGTGGCCACCGGCGTCTTGACGCCGACGGTGCGGTGCTCCGTTCGATGCCGGCGGTGTGGGGCTCCGTCGGCGCGGTGCCCTCGTCACGCGGTCGGCGTACGGCCTTGATCACTCCCGCCGACCGGCGGACCGTCTCCGGAAGGGCGTACCTCCTGAGTCCTGGCGCCGTCCGCCCCGCGGGCGACCCGGCCGGCCTGCGGGGTCACCCTTCACGCCTCGCGTCGATCTCGGCGATGAGGGCCTCGACGCGGGCCTTGATCTCGTCGCGGATGGGGCGGACGGCTTCGACGCCCTGCCCGGCCGGGTCGTCCAGCTTCCAGTCGAGGTAGCGCTTGCCGGGGAAGACCGGGCAGGCGTCGCCGCAGCCCATGGTGATGACGTGGTCGGACGCCTGGACGGCCTCGGTCGTGAGGACCTTGGGCTGCTGGTCGGCGATGTCGATGCCGGCCTCCCGCATCGCCTCGACCGCGGCCGGGTTGACCTGGTCCGCGGGCAGGGAGCCGGCGGAGCGGACCTCGATCCGGTCGCCCGCGAGGTGGGAGAGGAAGCCGGCGGCCATCTGCGAACGCCCGGCGTTGTGGATGCAGACGAACAGCACGGAGGCGAGCGGGCCGGAGGGCATCGGTTCTTCCTTCGTCAGTGGATCAGCCCAGGCTGGTATCAGCCAGGAATGATGTGAAAGTATCAGTCCATGCTGACGTCGGTCGACCCTGATCTGTTGCGGGTTCTCGCGGACCCGCTCCGCCTCCGGATCATCACCCTGCTCGCCAGGGAGACGCTCTGCACGACGCACCTGATCGAGGAGACGGGGGCCAAGCAGACCAACCTCTCCAACCATCTGAAGGTGCTGCGCGAGGCGGGGGTCGTGGAGACGGAGCCGTGCGGCCGGTTCACCTACTACCGGCTCAAGCCCGACGTCATCGCCTCGCTCGCCGGTCGGTTCGCCGACCTCGCGGAGACCGCGCGTGCCACCGCCGAGAACGACATGAAGCGGTCCTGCCCCTGATCACCCGCCTTGACGGCGACCTGCACCGAGGAGTTCCTGTTGACCGCCACCGAGGCCACCCGGCACGGCAGGACAGGGCGATCCCCCGTAGCCCCCGCCGCCGAGCCGCGGCCCGCTCCGGGCGCGACCCCGCCCCGGCGTCCTCCGCTGCTCGCCAAGGTTGCCGCCGAACTGATCGGCACGGCGGCGCTCGTCGCGATCGTGGTCGGCTCCGGCATCCAGGCCACGGAACTGACCAGGGACGTGGGGCTGCAGCTGCTCGCCAACTCCACGGCCACCGTCTTCGGGCTCGGCGTCCTGATCACCCTGTTCGGCCCGGTCTCCGGTGCGCACTTCAACCCGGCCGTCACCCTGGCCGAGTGGTGGACGGCGCGGCGCGGCGGCCCCGGCGTCACGTCGCGCGAGGCGGCGGCATACGTCCCCGCTCAGATCGCCGGGGCGATCACGGGCTCGGTCCTGGCCGACGCGATGTTCGGCGAACCGCTGGTGAAGTGGTCCACCCACGACCGGTCGGCCGGCCACCTGCTGCTGGGCGAGGTCGTCGCGACCGCCGGGCTGATCCTGCTGATCTTCGGCCTGGCCCGCACCGACCGCCTGCGCTTCGCCCCCGTGGCGGTGGCGTCGTACATCGGCGCCGCGTACTGGTTCACCTCGTCCACGTCCTTCGCGAACCCGGCGGTGACCATCGGCCGCGCCTTCACCGACACCTTCGCCGGCATCGCCCCCGCGTCGGTCGCGGGGTTCATCGCCATGCAGCTCGCCGGAGCCGTGGTCGGACTGGCGCTGGTGGCGCTCGTCTTCATGCCCGGCCGGGAAGCCGCCGAATGACGCGGACAGCTCCGGTCGTGGTGATCGGTGGTGGCCAGTCCGGGCTTGCCGCCGGCTACCACCTTCGCCGGCTGGGCGTCGACTTCGTCGTCCTCGACGCCCAGACCGCTCCGGGAGGTGCCTGGCAGCACGCCTGGGACTCCCTTCGCCTGTTCTCCCCGGCCGCGTACTCCTCTCTGCCCGGCCGTCTCATGCCGCCGCAGAACGGCGCGGCCCACCCCGACGCGCAGCACGTGGTGGAGTACCTCGCCGACTACGAGAAGCGGTACGGGTTGCCCGTCGAGCGGCCCGTACGCGTCCTCGGCATCCACCGGGACGGCCGGCTCCTGCGGGTGGAGACCGACTCCGGCACCTGGCAGGCGGCAGCGGTGATCAGTGCCGCCGGCACCTGGTGGCGCCCCTTCCTGCCCGCGGCCGCGGGCCGCGGAGACTTCGGCGGCCGTCAGCTGCACACCGTCGACTACCGGCGCCCCCAGGACTTCGCCGGCCGCCGCGTGATCGTGGTCGGCGGCGGCAATTCCGGCGCCCAGATCGCCGCCGACCTCGCCCACGACAGCGAGCTGACCTGGGTGACGCGGCGCCCACCCCGTTTCCTGCCCGACGACATCGACGGCCGGGCTCTGTTCGACGTGGCCACCGCCCGCCGCCGTGCCCTCGACGAGGGACGCACGGACACGGGCGGCGTCGCCTCGCTCGGGGACATCGTCGCCGTACCGCCCGTCCGGGAAGCCCGCGACCGGGGCCTGCTCAGGTCGACACCGATGTTCACGCGGCTCACCCCCACCGGGGCCGAATGGGCCGACGGTACGCGCGCCGAGGCGGACGCGGTCATCTGGTGCACCGGCTTCCGGCCGGCGCTGTCCCACCTGGCACCGCTGCGGCTGCGGGACCGCCACGGCCACATCGCCGTCGAGGGCACGCGTGCGGTGGGCGAGCCGCGCCTGCACCTGCTCGGTTACGGCGACTGGACCGGCCCGGCCTCGGCCACGCTGATCGGGGTCGGGCGGCCGGCTCGGGAAGCCGCTCGTGAAATCGCCGCCTCGCTCGGGTAGGCGCCACGTCGCCGAGGTGTCGTACGTCCTGCCGCGCCACGACGAGCCGCACCAGCAGGCGGGCCTGGCGGACCGGACGGCGACGCTCGGTGTGCTGCTCACTCCCCGTACTGACGGGACGCGTCCGCGGGACACCACCCTGCTGCGCACGCAGGGAGACAACCGGCTCACGCCGGAAGAGGCGAAGCGGTGCCCGGCGCTCTGGAACCCGCAGGGCGCCGAGGTCCCCGGCACGTGAGCGGACGGGTCAGTCGACGACCGGACTACGGCGCTCGACCAGGACGACGTCGCGCCAGCGGCCGTGGTGGCGCCCGATGCGCTCGCGGGTGCCGATGACGCGGAATCCGGCCCGTCGGTGCAGGGCGATGCTGGCGGTGTTCTCGGGGAAGATGCCGGACTGGACGGTCCAGATCCCGGCCGCTTCGGTGGAGCCGATCAGCGCCTTGAGCAAGGTGGAGGCCACCCCGCGACCGCGGGCGTCGGGACGCACGTACACGGAGTGCTCGACGACACCCGCATAGGCGCAGCGGTCGGAGACCTCGGTGGCGGCCACCCAGCCGAGCACGACCTCACGCTCGTCCAGGGCGACGAAGCGGTGCCCGGGCAGCTTCGCGGCGTCGAACGCCGGCCAGGTCGGGGCAGCCGTCTCGAAGGTGGCGTCGCCCTCGTCGATTCCGGCCTGGTAGATCGCCAGGACCTCTTCGGCGTGCACGGTGGCCATCGGCGCGACGGTCACGCCGGTCAGGCCGCTCACGGCGTACTCCCCGGCCGCGGTCGGGCCGCGGTCGGCGCGATGGTCAGCAGCCTGCCCATGGCGGCCAGTACGGATGGCTCGACCCGGTAGTACACCCAGGTGCCGCGCCGCTCGGAGGTCAGCAGGCCGGCCTCCTTGAGCTTCTTCAGGTGGTGGGAGACGGTCGGCTGGGAGACGCCGACGTCGGAGATGTCGCACACGCACGCCTCGCCGCCCTCGTGCGAGGCCACCGCGGAGAAGAGCCGCAGCCGCACCGGGTCGCCCAGCGCCTTGAACATCCGCGCGGCCGTCTCGGCCTCGTCCGCCGTGAAAGGGCGCTCGGTGAGCGGCGGGCAGCACGGCGCCACGGCGTCGGAGCCGGGCTCGACCAGCGGCAGCACCTTGGTGTTCGACATACATCTATGTTGACACATGTCGAACCAGGCGGGCGAGGGGTCCCGGTCGACGAGCGGAAGCGGCGGGGAACGCACACTTCGATAAATGTCTATGTTGACGCTTGTCGAATCAAGTGTCATGCTGGCCGCACAAGTCATCGACAAACGTCGAATCAAAGGGGAGACCGTGAACGCGCCCGCCACCGGCCAGTTGCCCGTCGTCGTCATCGGCGCAGGCCCCGTCGGCCTCGCCGCCGCCGCCCACCTCGTCGGGCGCGGACTCGAACCGCTGGTCCTCGAGGCGGGCCCCGCCGCGGGCACCGCCGTGCGCGACTGGGCGCACGTGCGGCTGTTCTCCCCGTGGGCCGAGGTCACCGACCCGGCCGCCGAGAAGCTTCTCGCCCCGACCGGCTGGGTCCGCCCCGACGACGGCACCTGCCCCACCGGCGGTGACTGGGCCGAGCAGTACCTGCAGCCGCTCGCCGATGTCCTCGGGGACAAGGTCCGCTACGGCGCCACCGTGACGGGCGTCGCCCGCGCCGGCCGGGACCGCGTGGTCGACGCCGACCGCGACGAGCAGCCCTTCACCGTGCACGTCGAGCAGGCCGACGGCCGTGAGGAGCGGATCGGCGCGCGAGCCGTCATCGACGCTTCCGGCACCTGGTCGCTCCCCGGTCCGATCGGCGCCGACGGCCTGCCCGCCCTCGGCGAGAAGGCGGCGGCCGACCGCATCTCCTACCGCGTCCCCGACCTGCGGGACCCGGCGGTCCGCGCCCGGTACGCGGGCAGGCGCACCGCCGTCATCGGATCCGGCGCCTCCGCCTTCACCGCGCTGGCCCACCTCGCCGACCTGGCCGAGCAGGAGCCCGGCACGCACGCGGCATGGGTCCTGCGGCGCGGCATCGGCGCGAACACCTTCGGCGGCGGCGAGGCCGATCAGCTCCCCGCCCGAGGCGCCCTGGGCCTGCGTGCCGAGGCGGCCGTCGAGGACGGCCGCGCGAGCGCGGTGACCGGCTTCCGTGCACAGGCTGTGGAACGGGACGGTGACCGGCTGGTCCTGGTCGCCGAGGACGGCCGCCGCCTCGACCCGGTCGACGAGGTCGTCGTGCTGACCGGCTTCCGCCCCGACCTGTCGTTCCTGTCCGAGGTCCGCCTCGGCCTCGACGAACGCCTCCAGGCCCCGGCCGCGCTGGCCCCGCTGATCGACCCGAACGTCCACTCCTGCGGCACCGTCCACCCGCACGGCGTCAACGAGCTCGCCCACCCCGAGCAGGACCTCCACCTGGTCGGCATGAAGTCTTACGGCCGCGCCCCCACGTTCCTCGCGCTGACCGGCTACGAGCAGGTCCGCTCCATCGCCGCCGCGCTCGCCGGCGACCGCGACGCCGCCGAGCGCGTCGAGCTGACCCTGCCGGAGACCGGCGTGTGCGGCGGCGCCGGCCTCTACGACGCCCCCGACACGGCCGCCCAGGGTGGCGAAGGCGGCGGCGGCTGCTGCGGCGCCCCGTCCACCCTCCAGATCGGCATCGTCACGCCGGCCGCCACCTCCGGCGGCTGCTGAACTCCTCACCCGTCCAAGGAGATACGCCATGTCCCGCGTACAGCTCGCCCTCCGCGTCCCCGACCTCGACGCCTCCGTCGCCTTCTACAGCAAGCTGTTCGGCACCGAACCCGCCAAACTCCGCGACGGCTACGCCAACTTCGCCATCACCGAGCCCCCGCTCAAGCTCGTCCTCATCGAAGGCACCGCGGAAGAGGCCACCCGGCTGGACCACCTCGGCGTCGAGGTCGGATCCACCGAGTCCGTCCACGCCGCGGCCACCCGCCTGAGCGAGGCCGGCCTGACCACCGCCGAGGAAGCGGACACCACCTGCTGCTACGCCCTCCAGGACAAGGTCTGGGTGCACGGCCCCGGCCAGGAGCCCTGGGAGGTGTACGTCGTCAAGGCCGACGCCGGCACTCTCACGAAGCAGCAGGGCAGCAGCTGCTGCACCGACCCGGGCGCCGCGGACACGAAGGAACCTGTCGCTGCGGGTGGCTGCTGCTGATCAGGCCCATGACCCACCTCCACCCCGGCGGGGCCGTGACCGGTACGGGGGGCCGGTCACGGCCGCGCGGCGCCCTGCCGGCCCTCTGCCTCACTCGCGTGCGCCGGCCGCCTGAAGGCCCCTCCTGGCACATGACGAGGGCGGGGTCCGAAAACCCCGCCCGCTATCCGAGAAACCCCGGCTCAGGGCCACACCAGGCAATAAGGCTGGTGCCCCGCCTCGTGCAGCCGGTGCGAGAAGTCCTGCCACTCGTGCAGCAGCTGGTACACGTTGAACGCGTCCCGCGGGCCGCCCCGGTCCGGGACCGTCGACCAGATGAAGGCGGCCGCGCCGACCGCTTCCTCGCCGATGTCGCGGAGGGGGTCGACGACCGTCATGGGGAGCTTGACGACGGCGTAGTCGGGGTGCAGGACCACGAGTTCCAGCGGGGGCACCTTGTGCAGGGGGACGCCCTCGATGCCGGTGAGGACCATCGCGGCCATCGTCTCCGGCTTGATCTTGGTGAACATCCCGTTCATGCCGAGTTCGTCGCCGCCGAGCTCCTCGGGGCGCATCGAGATCGGGACCCGGGCCGCGGTCGCGCCGTCCGGTGCGCCGAAGTACTTGTACGTCACCCCCACCCGACCACCCTTCCCGCTCCCCGCCCGGAGCGGGTCGACCGTACGGTCGAGCCGCTCGGACTCACCCGGTACCTCGGGCACACCCGGGACGCCCCGCGTCCGACGTGCCTCGTCGGCCTCCTCCGCGTCGCGTCGGTGCCTTCCCCGCCGGGCACGTCGAGGACCCCGGTCATCAGTCCCCTCGCCCAGTCCGCCACCGCGATGCATATCTCCACCCGACTGCTTTTCTGGGACGCGCAGGCCCCGCCGCGCAACCCGATCATCGTGTCAGTGACCTCCCCCACGGCCGCACGCCGAAACGTGCGGTGAAACACCTGTCCGCAGGATCTTCGCAGCCCCTCGACACGCCGTCGCTGTGAGCTACGTCTATCAGGCTCAGTCCGTTTCAGTTTCGCAGATGAAGAAGGTCGCGGAAGTGGCCTGTCCGGTCCGCGCGGGTACGGCACACGCCCCGCTGCCCTTCGGCGCCGCTGGCCTACCCTGAGGAGGTCACTGGCAACCGGAGTCCGAGAAGTCGGAGAAGTCGCAGGTCATGAGCGAACTGCCCTATTCATACGAAGCGCCTGCCTCACAGGCGCTGTTCGACCGTGCGGCCGTCGTCACGCCGGGCGGCGTGAACTCCCCGGTGCGCGCCTTCCGCGCCGTCGGCGGCACGCCCCGGTTCATGGTGTCCGGCACCGGCCCGTACCTCACGGACGCGGACGGCCGGGAGTACGTCGACCTCGTCTGCTCCTGGGGTCCCATGATCCTCGGGCACTCGCACCCCGAGGTGATCGCCGCCGTCCAGGAAGCCGTCGCGCGCGGCACGTCCTTCGGCACGCCCGGTGAGGGCGAGGTCACGCTGGCCGAGGAGATCGTCGCGCGGGTCGAGCCCGTCGAGCAGGTGCGGCTGGTCTCCAGCGGGACGGAGGCCACGATGTCGGCCATCCGGCTCGCCCGCGGCTTCACCCGGCGCTCCAAGGTGATCAAGTTCGCCGGCTGCTACCACGGTCACGTCGACTCGCTGCTCGCCGCCGCCGGTTCCGGCGTCGCCACCTTCGCCCTGCCGGACACGCCCGGTGTCACCGGCGCCCAGGCCGGCGACACCATCGTCCTGCCGTACAACGACCTGGAGGCCGTGCAGGAGGCCTTCCACCGGCACCCCGGCGAGATCGCCTGCGTCATCACCGAGGCCTCGCCGGGCAACATGGGCGTGGTCCCGCCGCTGCCCGGGTTCAACCAGGGCCTCAAGGACGCCTGCCAGAACAACGGCGCCCTCTACATCTCCGACGAGGTCATGACCGGGTTCCGGACCAGCCGGGCCGGATGGTTCGGGATCGACGGGGTCAGGCCCGACCTGATGACCTTCGGCAAGGTCATGGGCGGCGGCTTCCCGGCCGCGGCGTTCGGCGGCCGCGCCGACGTGATGGCGCACCTCGCGCCCGCCGGGCCCGTCTACCAGGCCGGCACCCTCTCCGGGAACCCGGTCGCCACCGCCGCCGGCATCGCCCAGCTCCGGCTCCTCGACGACGCCGCGTACGCGAGGCTCGACGCGGTGTCCGGGCAGATCCAGGCGCTGGTGTCGGAGGCCCTGTCCAAGGAGGGCGTCGCGCACACGCTGCAGAGCGCCTCCAACATGTTCTCCGTCTTCTTCACGGACCGGCCCGTCCGCGACTACGAGGACGCCAAGGCGCAGGAGTCGTTCCGCTTCACCGCCTTCTTCCACTCGCTGCTGGCGAACGGCGTCTACCTGCCGCCCTCGTCCTACGAGTCCTGGTTCGTGTCCACGGCCCACGACGAACGGGCCGTCCAGCGCATCGCCGACGCCCTCCCGGCGGCGGCCCGAGCGGCTGCGGAGGCCAGCGCGTGAGCACCGGCAACACCACCGGCACCGGTACCGGCAACCCCACCGGCAACGGCGAGGACCTGACCGTCGTCCACCTGATGCGGCACGGCGAGGTCGCCAACCCGGACGGCATCCTCTACGGCCGCCTCGCCGGCTACCACCTCTCCGACCTGGGCCGGCGGATGGCGGAACGGGTCGCCGAGCACCTCGCCCCCCGCGACGTGACGTACGTCTGCGCCTCCCCGCTGGAGCGGGCGCAGGAGACGGCCGGCCCGATCGCCAAGGCGCACGGGCTCGACCTCGCCACCGACGCCCGGCTCATCGAGGCCGACAACGTCTTCCAGGGCAAGACCTTCGGCGTCGGCGACGGGGCGCTGCGCCGGCCGGAGAACTGGAAGCACGTCTACAACCCGTTCAAGCCGTCCTGGGGCGAGCCGTACGTCGACCAGGTGGTGCGCATGATGGGCGCGCTGGACGCGGCGAAGGACAGGGCCCGCGGGCACGAGGCGGTGCTGGTCAGCCACCAGCTGCCGATCTGGATCGTGCGGTCCTACGTCGAGCGGCGGCGGCTGTGGCACGACCCGCGCAAGCGGCAGTGCACGCTCGCCTCGCTGACGTCGTTCACGTACCGGGGCGACACGATCGTGTCCGTCGGCTACTCCGAGCCCGCCCGCGACCTGGTGCCGCCCCACCTGCTGGCCGGCGCCAAGCCGGTCAAGGGGAAGGGCAAGGCCTTCGGGGCGTGAGCCGCTGCCCCCGATCACCGGTGTCCCCCGATCGCCGGTGATCCCCCGATCGCCGTCGGCCGTCCTCGATCGCCGTCGGCCGTCCTCGACCGTCGGCGGTCCTCGGCGGTCGCCGTCCGGTGATCATTCGAGCACTGTTACGGAATGCGCACACGTGAGCGGAACCTCCCCGTTCGACGTGTCCTCTGAGTGGGTGACCACCGGAGCACGCGACGAACGGGGACGCCATGCGCACTCTCACCCGCAGGGGAGCACTAGGACTGGGTGCGGGGGCCGCGGCCGCCGCCGGACTCGCGGGCTGCGGCCTCACGTCGTCGGACGACCCGGGCCCCGGCGACGGTTCCGGCGGGGCGGGCAAGGGGGGTACGGCCTCCCCGAAGCCCACGGCCACCGCCCGCCCGATCGGTGACGGCTCCACCTCCTTCACGGGCGAGCAGCCGCACCAGCCGGCCGCGCCCGAGCCGCTGGAGCCGGGCCAGGAACCGCCCCAGTTCGTCGTCTTCTCCTGGGACGGGGCGGGCGAGGTCGGCAACGGTCTCTTCCCGCGCTTCCTGGACCTGGCCAAGGAGCACGGCGCGGCCATGACCTTCTTCCTCTCCGGGCTCTACCTGCTGCCCGAGTCGAAGAAGCGGCTCTACGACCCGCCCAACAACCCCCGCGGCGCCTCCGACATCGGCTACCTCACCGACGACCACGTCAGGGCGACGCTGGTCAACGTGCGCCGCGCCTGGCTGGAGGGGCACGAGATCGGCACCCACTTCAACGGGCACTTCTGCGCCGGCTCCGGGTCGGTCGGCAACTGGAGCGGGCGCCAGTGGCGCGACGAGATCGACCAGGCCAAGTCGTTCGTGAAGCAGTGGCGCACCAACACCGGGTGGACCGACCTGCCCGCGCTCCCCTTCGACTACGACAAGGAACTCGTCGGCGGCCGCACGCCCTGCCTCCTCGGCCAGGACAACCTGCTGCCCACCGCCCGCTCCCTCGGCTGGCGCTACGACGCCTCCTCACCGGGCGGCCGCCAGGTCTGGCCCGACAAGAAGCAGGGCCTGTGGGACCTGCCGCTGCAGCAGATACCGTTCCCCGGACGCGGCTTCGAGGTCCTGTCGATGGACTACAACATGCTCGCCAACCAGTCGGTCAACTCCACCAAGGCGCCCAGCCACAACTACCCGGGCTGGCGGCGGCAGTCGGCCCAGGCGTACATCCAGGGATTCAAGCGGGCGTTCGAGACGAACCGCGCGCCCTTCTTCGTCGGCAACCACTTCGAGCAGTGGAACGGCGGCATCTACATGGACGCCGTCGAGGAGGCCTTCAAGCACATCGCGCGCGAGAAGGAGAAGGGCGCGGACGTGCGCCTGGTCTCCTTCCGGCAGTTCGTCGACTGGATCGACGTGCAGAAGCCGGAGGTGCTCGCCAGGCTGCGCACGCTGGACGTCGGACAGAAGCCGGCCGGCGGCTGGAAGGAGTTCCTCGCGGCCGCCCCGAGTGCCTCCGCCGGCACCCCGTCGGGCCCCGCGTCCGCTGCCTGAAATGCGGTTTTCCCCCCGCAAGGGGGGTGCGCAAGATCCCCGGAACGGGCATGCGAAACTTTTCACATGAGTGCCGCCAGCCGCACCCCCCTGTCTGTCGCCGTCGCAGCCGCCACGGCGCTGCTGTTGTCCGCGTGCACCTCCGGAGGCACCTCCGGAGGGGGCGGTGACACCAACTTCGTCATGGGCAAGAACGGCATCTCGACCGTCGAGAAGGGCGAGCGGACCGCCGCCCCCGACCTGTCGGGCAAGACCGTCGACGGCAAGCAGCTCGACGTCGCCTCCTACAAGGGCAGCGTCGTCGTCCTGAACGTGTGGGGATCCTGGTGCGCGCCCTGCCGCGCCGAGGCGCCGGGCTTCCAGAAGGTCTCCACCGACCTCAAGGCCCGGGGCGTGCGGTTCGTCGGCATCAACACCCGCGACACCAGCACCTCCAACGCCCTCGCCTTCGAGAAGGAGCAGGGCGTCACCTATCCCAGCCTGTACGACCCGACCGGCAAGCTGATGCTCCGCTTCGAGAAGGGCACGCTCAACCCGCAGGCGATCCCCTCCACGCTCGTCCTCGACCGGGACGGGAAGATCGCGGCCCGCTCGCTGGCCGCCCTCAGCGAGGAGAAGCTGCGCGCGATGATCGACCCGGTCCTCGCGGAGAAGTGACGTGAGCACCGTCACGATGCTCGCCGCGGACGGCTACAACGGCACCGTGCTCAACGGAGCCCTGCTGGTCGCCCTGCCCGTCGCGCTGCTCGGCGGACTCGTCTCCTTCTTCTCCCCGTGCGTCCTGCCGCTCGTCCCGGGCTACCTGTCCTACGTCACCGGCGTCGCCGGCACCGACCTGGCCGAGGCCCGGCGTGGCCGGATGGTCGCCGGCGCCTCCCTCTTCGTGGCCGGCTTCACGGCCGTGTTCGTCTCCAGCGGCGCCCTCTTCGGCTACTTCGGCGACACGCTCCAGGCCAACAAGGGCGTCCTGTCCAAGGTGCTGGGCGTGCTCATGATCCTCATGGGCGTCTTCTTCATGGGGCTGATGCCCTGGATGACCCAGCGGGAGTTCCGCTTCCACCGGCGTCCGGTGGCCGGACTCGTCGGCGCCCCGCTGCTCGGCGCGCTGTTCGGCATCGGCTGGACGCCGTGCATCGGCCCGACCCTGGCGTCCGTGCTGACGCTCTCCTCCCAGCAGGGCAGCGCGGGCCGCGGCGCCCTGCTCACCGTCGCCTACTGCCTCGGCCTCGGGATGCCCTTCGTGCTCGCCGCGGTCGCCTTCCGTAAGGCGCTCGGCGCCTTCGCCCGGGTCAAGCGGCACTATGTCTGGGTGATGCGGATCGGCGGCTCGATGATGATCGTGACCGGTCTGCTGCTGCTGACCGGCGCCTGGGACCACCTGGTGCAGGACCTCCAGTCCTGGTCCACCGGCTTCACTGTGGGGATCTGATCCATGAGCAAGACCACCGCCGGCGAACCCGTGGACGCCGCCGCACCGCAGGACCAGGACCTCGGCGCGGCCGGCTCCCGGCTGTCCACCGCGCCCACCGAGTCGCTCGGCGGCGTCCCGGCCATGGGCGTCATCGGCTGGGCCCGCTGGTTCTGGCGGCAGCTGACGTCGATGCGGGTCGCCCTGCTGCTGCTCCTGCTGCTGGCGCTCGGCGCGATCCCCGGCTCGCTGATCCCGCAGACCGGTACCGACGCCACGAAGGTCGCCGACTTCCGCCGGACGCACGAGACCCTCGCGCCGCTCTACGACAAGCTGGGCCTCTTCCACGTCTACGGCTCGGTGTGGTTCTCCGCCGTCTACATCCTGCTGTTCGTCTCCCTCATCGGCTGCATCGTGCCCCGCACCTGGCAGTTCGTGGGTCAGCTGCGCGGCCGCCCGCCGGGCGCGCCCAAGCGGCTGACCCGGCTGCCCGCGTACACGACGTGGCGCACGGAGGCCGAGCCGGAGCAGGTGCGGGAGGCCGCGCTCGCCCTGCTGAAGAAGCGCCGGTTCCGCGCGCACCTCGCCGGGGACGCGGTCGCGGCCGAGAAGGGCTACCTGCGCGAGGTCGGCAACCTCGCCTTCCACATCGCCCTCATCGTGATGCTGACCGCCTTCGCCTGGGGCCAGTTGTTCAAGATGGAGGGCAACAAACTGGTCCTGGAGGGCGACGGCTTCTCCAACACCCTCACCCAGTACGACGACTTCAAGTCCGGCACCCTCTTCGACGCCGACGACCTGGCGCCGTTCAGCTTCACCCTGAAGGACTTCACCGGCACCTACGAGGTCTCCGGGCCCAACAAGGGCACCCCGCGCACCTACCAGGCCGCCCTCACCTACAGCGAGGGCGCGTACGGCAAGGACAAGAAGACCACCGTCAAGGTCAACCACCCGCTGGAGATCGGCGGCTCGAAGGTCTACCTCACCGCCCACGGGTACGCCCCCGTCGTCACCGTCAGGGACGGCAGGGGAAAGGTGGTCTACCACGACGCCGTACCGCTGCTGCCGCTCGACTCCAACGTCACCTCCTCCGGCGTGGTCAAGGTCTACGACGGCTACCGCGACGCCAGGGGCGTCAAGGAACAGCTCGCCTTCCAGGCCTTCCTCCTGCCCAGCTACGCCGAGGGCAACGAGGTCTCCTCCGCCTTCCCGGCCCTGCTGAACCCCGTGCTGAACCTGATGCCGTACCACGGCGACCTCGGCGTCGACTCGGGCATCCCGCAGAGCGTCTACCAGCTCGACAAGCGGAACATGAAGCCGTTCAAGGACGTCAAGGACCTCCAGCTGCGGGACAACCTCAAGCCCGGCGAGACCATGACCCTGCCGAACGGCGCCGGCTCGATCACCTACGACGGCACCAAGGAGTGGGCGAACTTCCAGGTCACCCAGCAGCCCGGCAGCGGCTGGGCGCTGGCCGGCGCGGTCGCCGCGATCCTCGGCCTGGCCGGCTCCCTGTTCATCCAGCGCCGCCGGGTGTGGGTGCGGGCGGTGCGGGGCGCCGACGGCGTCACGGTCGTCGAGATGGCCGGCCTCGGCCGCAGCGAGTCCGCGAAGGTCCCCGAGGAACTGGGCGACCTCGCCGGGATCCTCTACGACAGCGCCCCCGGAGCGCCCGAGGACACCGGCACCCCCCGAACACCCGACACCCCCGATTCCCGAGCCGTACCTGCCGAAGGGTCTGAGAAGTGACTCTCGCCGCCGCACCCGACCTCGCCGGCGCGGTGAACCTCGCCGCCGCCACCAACGAGAACCTCGCGAACATCAGCAACACGCTGATCTACTCCGCGATGGCCGTCTACACCCTGGCCTTCTTCGCGTACATCGCCGAATGGACCTTCGGCGGCCGCAGCAAGGTCGGCCGCACCGCCGCCGCGCTCACCGACCGGGCCCCGGCCGGGGGGGCGGCCCCGGCCGTCACCGTCAGGAAGGCCGGCGGCACCGCCGTGCTGGAGCGGCCGAAGGTCGTGGTGCGGGCCGCGGCCGGCGCCCGCGAGGTGCCCGACGGGCCGGGCGCGCACGGCGGCGACGAACAGGGCGACCTCTACGGCCGGATCGCCGTCTCCCTCACCGCGCTCGCCTTCCTCATCGAGTTCGGCGGGGTGCTCGCCCGCGCGCTCTCGGTGCAGCGGGCGCCGTGGGGCAACATGTACGAGTTCAACATCACCTTCTCCACGGTGGCCGTCGGCGTGTACCTGGCGCTGCTGGCGCTGCGGAAGAACGTGCGCTGGCTCGGGCTGTTCCTGATCACCTCGGTCCTGCTCGACCTGGGCCTCGCGGTCACCGTCCTGTACACGGCGAGCGACCAGCTCGTCCCCGCCCTGCACTCGTACTGGCTGTACATCCACGTCTCCACCGCGATCTTCTGCGGCGCGGTGTTCTACGTCGGCGCGGTCTCCACGATCCTGTACCTCTTCAAGGACTCCTACGAGAACAAGCTGGCGGGCGGCGGCACGCCCGGCAGGCTCGCCAACTCGGTCCTCGACCGGCTGCCCGCCGCGGCGACCCTCGACAAGTTCGCCTACCGCGTCAACGCGGCCGTCTTCCCGCTGTGGACGTTCACGATCATCGCGGGCGCGATCTGGGCGGGCGACGCCTGGGGCCGCTACTGGGGCTGGGACCCCAAGGAGACCTGGTCCTTCATCACCTGGGTCGCCTACGCCGGCTACCTGCACGCCCGCGCCACCGCCGGCTGGAAGGGCCGCAAGGCCGCCTACCTCGCACTGGCCGCCTTCGGCTGCTGGCTGTTCAACTACTACGGCGTCAACATCTTCGTCTCCGGCAAGCACTCCTACGCCGACGTCGGCCTGGGCGTGCTGCGGTCGGCCGGGTTCTGAGCCCCCGCGCGGCCGGCGGAGCGGGCCGGCCGCGCGCCCAAGCCGTGCGGAAGCGGTTCCCGGGGGTCACCCTGGTGTCATGACCGGTTCCATCGACCAGGGCTTCAGCCAGACCCACGGGAACACGCACATCCTGCACTTCCTGGTGCGGCTCCCGCGGCCGGCGGAGGCGGTCTGGCCCGCCCTCGCCACCGCCGAGGGCCTCTCCGGCTGGTTCGGCGCCGTCGACGTCCTCGAACCCCGGCTGGGCGGCGTGATCGGCCTGCCCGGCCTGGGCGCCGGGCAGGTCACCGCCTGGGACGTGGAGCGGGTCGCCGAGTACACGGTGGAGAGCGGCGGCCGGATGCGTTTCCACCTGGAGCACGACGACGGCGGCGGCACCGCCCTGCGCTTCACCCACGAGTTCCAGGGCGAGGGCGAGACGGAGTCCCGCTGGCGCGCCCGCTTCGAACAACTGATCCAGCGGGTGGAGCGGGTGCCGTAGGGCCGGCCGGGCCACGGCGGGCCCGCCCTCACGCGCCGATGTCCTCGTTCCACAGGGCCGGGTTCGCGGCGACGAAGTCGCGCATCATGGTGACGCACCCGGGGTCGTCCAGGAGCACGATCTCCACGCCCTGCGCGGCGAGCCAGTCGTGGCCGCCGTGGAAGGTGACCGCCTCGCCGATCACGACCCGCGAGATGCCGAACTGGCGGACCAGCCCGGAGCAGTACCAGCACGGCGAGAGCGTGGTGACCATCGTCGTCCCGCGGTACGTCCGCTGCCGTCCCGCCGCGCGGAACGCCGCCGTCTCCGCGTGCGCCGAGGGGTCGCCGTCCTGCACGCGCCGGTTGTGGCCGCGGCCGAGCAGCGTCCCGTCGGGACCGTGGAGCGCGGCGCCGATCGGGATGCCGCCCTCGGCGAGCCCGGTCCGGGCCTCCTCGACGGCACCGGCGAGCCAGGCGCGGGCGGTCGCCTCGTCCAGGGGGGTCGACCTCGTCATGGAGCCTCCTTCCGCCCGCGGTGAGGTTCCCCGATCTGATCCAGGCTGAACCTAGGAGGCGGGGCCCCGGTCGTCGTCGGGCCTGCCCTTGTCGTCCTTGTCGGTGTCGTCGAGCGACTTCAGGAAGTCGGGGTTGTCGTCCGGGGCGATCCACCGCCGCTGCTGCGGGCGGCCGCCGCGGACGCCGGACCAGCCCTCGGCGGCGGGACTGCGCCGCTTGCCCGCGACGAGCCACGAGATCGAACCGACGAGCGGGAACAGCAGGACGAGGATCGCCCACAGCGGCTTGGGCATGTGGCGGATGTCGTCGTCCTTCGTGCTGATGCAGTCGATGAACGCGTAGACGCTCAGCGCCAGCGGCACCAGGAACATCAGTACCCGCAGCATGGGGTCTCTCCAGCGCAGAGGGCGGCGGGGCCACCAGGACGGGCCCCAGGTACGGGGCCAGGGTAGCCCCTCGGGGATACTTGACCGCATGGCTTACGACGATCTTCGTTCCCTGCTCAGGGCGCTGGAGCGCGAGGGCGACCTCAAGCGCATCAAGGCCGAGGTGGACCCGTACCTGGAGGTCGGGGAGATCGTCGACCGGGTCCAGAAGTCCGGCGGCCCTGCCCTCCTCTTCGAGAACGTGAAGGGCTCGGCGATGCCCCTCGCGATGAACGTGTTCGGCACCGACCGCCGCCTGCTGAAGGCCCTCGGGCTGACGTCGTACGCGGAGATCTCGGACCGGATCGGCGGGCTGCTCAAGCCCGAGCTGCCGCACGGCTTCGTCGGGATCCGCGAGGCGTTCGGCAAGCTCGGCGCGATGACGCACGTCCCGCCGAAGAAGGTGAAGGACGGCCCCGTGCAGGAGGTCGTCCTGCGCGGCGACGAGGTGGACCTGGAGCGGCTGCCGGCGCTGTTCACCTGGCCGCGGGACGGCGGCTCGTTCTTCAACCTGGGGCTGACCCACACCAAGGACCCGGAGACCGGGGTCCGCAACCTCGGGCTCTACCGCCTCCAGCGCCACGACCGGCACACCATCGGCATGCACTGGCAGATCCACAAGGACAGCCGCAACCACTACCAGGTCGCCGCGCGCCGGGGCGAGCGGCTGCCCGTCGCGATCGCCTTCGGCTGCCCGCCGGCCGTCACGTACGCCTCCACCGCGCCGCTGCCCGGCGACATCGACGAGTACTTCCTCGCCGGGTTCCTCCAGGGCAGGCGCATCGAGATGGTCGACTGCAAGACGGTCCCGCTCCAGGTCCCGGCGCAGGCGGAGGTCGTGCTGGAGGGCTGGCTGGAGCCGGGCGAGACGCTCCCGGAGGGCCCGTTCGGCGACCACACCGGCTTCTACACGCCGCAGGAGCCGTTCCCGGCGCTGACGATCGACTGCGTGACGATGCGCAGGAAACCGCTGCTCCAGTCGATCGTGGTGGGCCGCCCGCCGACCGAGGACGGCCCGCTGGGCCGCGCGACGGAGCGGTTCTTCCTCCCGCTCCTCAAGATCATCGTCCCGGACATCGTGGACTACCACCTGCCCGAGGCCGGCGGCTTCCACAACTGCGCGATCGTCTCGATCGACAAGAAGTACCCCAAGCACGCGCAGAAGGTCATGCACGCGGTCTGGGGTGCCCACATGATGTCCCTGACCAAGCTGATCGTGGTCGTCGACGCCGACTGCGACGTCCACGACCTGCACGAGGTCGCCTGGCGGGCGCTGGGCAACACGGACTACGCCCGCGACCTGTCCGTCGTCGAGGGCCCCGTCGACCACCTCGACCACGCCTCCTACCAGCAGTTCTGGGGCGGCAAGGCGGGCATCGACGCGACGCGCAAGTGGCCCGAGGAGGGCTACACCCGCGACGGCGGCTGGCCGGAGATGGTCCTGTCGGACCCGGAGACGTCCGAACGGGTCACGCGGCGCTGGAAGGAGTACGGACTGTGAGCTCGGCATCCGCCGCGATCCCGCGTCCGGGACGCACGAAGGCCTTCCTGCGCCTGGTGATGATCGAGCACTCGGTCTTCGCGCTGCCCTTCGCCTACATCGCCGCGCTGACCGCGATGTTCGAGCTGGACGGGAACATCCACTGGGGCCGGCTGCTGCTGGTCACGGTCTGCATGGTGGGCCTGCGCACCTTCGCCATGGCGGTCAACCGCATCATCGACCGCGAGATCGACGCGCGGAACCCGCGCACCGCCCAGCGGGAACTCGTCACCGGCGCGATGTCGGTGAAGCACGCCTGGACGGGCGCGCTGATCGCCCTGGTGGTCTTCCTGGGCTCGGCGGCCCTGCTGAACCCGCTCTGCCTGGCCCTGGCCCCGGTCGCCGTGATCCCGATGGTGGTCTACCCCTACGGGAAGCGCTTCACGGACTTCCCGCAGGCCATCCTCGGTCTCGCGCAGGCGATGGGTCCGATCGGCGGCTGGCTGGCCATCACGGGCGAGTGGTCCTGGGACGCGGTGATCCTGGGCCTGGCCGTCGGCGTCTGGATCGGCGGCTTCGACCTGATCTACGCCTGCCAGGACGTCGAGACCGACCGCGAGATCGGCGTCAGGTCGGTCCCGGCCCGCTTCGGCATCCCCGCCGCCATCCGGGGCGCCCGCGCCTGCCACGCCGTCACGACGGCCCTGTTCGTCTGGTACGCCCTCGCCACCGGCGCCGGCGCCTTCTTCTGGCTGGGCCTGCTGATCGTCGCCGGCGCGTTCGTCTACGAGCACACCCTCGTCCGCCCGCACGATCTGTCCCGTCTGAACAGGGCGTTCTTCTCCACGAACGGCTTCATCGGCATCAGCCTCTTCGTGTGCGCGCTGATCGACCTGCTGGTGCGCGGCCTCACGGTCTAGTCCGGACCGGACCAAGGGGCCGGTCCGGTCCGTACCACCGTCCCGTTCGCCGGTACGCTCAAGGTGTGAACGCAGGAGAAACGCAGCGCGTGCCTTGGATCGTGGGGGTGTCCGGGGCGTCCGGGACGCCGTATGCCGCCGCCGTGCTGCGCGCGCTGCTCGCCGGGGGCGAGAGCGTCGACCTGGTCGTCAGCCGGGCCTCGCGGCTCACGCTGCTCGACGAGACGGGGATCTCCTTCCGGGACGCGCACTGGCGGGACGACCTGCGGGAGTGGCTCGCGCGGGGCGCCGACGGCAAGCCGGACGCCTTCGACGTCGACGTCGACGGGGACGCCGTGCGGTACTGGGCCGCGGGCGACCTGGCGGCGGGGCCGTCGTCGGGGTCGTACCCGGCGAAGGGGATGCTGATCGTGCCCGCCTCGACGGCCTGTGTCGCGGGCGTCGCGCTGGGGCTGTCCAAGGACCTCCTCCAGCGGGTGGCGAGCGTGACGCTCAAGGAGCGCCGCACGCTCGTCGTCGCCGTCCGGGAGACCCCGCTGAACGGGCAGACGCTGCGGCACCTCGTCGCCCTGGACGACGCGGGCGCGAGCGTCGTGCCCGCCTCCCCGGCCTTCTACGCGGGCGCCACCCACATCCAGGACCTGGTCGACTTCGTCGCCGGCCGGGTCCTCGACGCGGCGGGCGCGGGGCACGGCCTCTACCGCCGGTGGCAGGGCGAACTCGGCGGCGCCCGCCCCGCCTGAGCCGCGCCGGAGAACAGCGCCACACGTACCACCACCTCCCACGACTCCTGTAACTCTTCAGACTTCTCAGACCTCTCAGATCTCTCAGACCTCTTCATCGGAAGGCTCGATCGCATGGACGCGGTGGACAGGCAGCTCATCCAGGCCCTGAGGGAGAACGGCCGGGCCTCGTACGCAGAGCTGGGGCGTCTCGTCGGCCTGTCGGGACCCAGCGTCACCGACCGCATCAACCGGCTGGAGGCGGCCGGCGTCATCACGGGCTACCGGGCCACGGTGAACGCCGCCTCGCTCGGCCTGGGCGTCACCGCCCTCATCGGCATCTCCCTCTCCGACGCCGCCGACCACGAGGACGTGGCCGCGCGGATGAAGGACCTCGGCGAGATCGAGGACTGCTGGTTCATCGCCGGCGACGACTCGTTCATGCTCAAGGTGCGGGCGAACGACGTCGACGGGCTGGAGCGGATCATCCGCCGGCTGTCGGGGACGAAGGGCGTCTCCCGGACCCGTACGACCATCGTGCTCTCCACCAAGTGGGAGAACCGGGTGGGAGAGCTTCCGGAAGAGGTCTGACGGCCGGGTCCGGCGGCCGGGTCCGGGGATCGGGTCCACGGGTCGGGTCCGGCGGCCCGGTCCGGCGGTGCCGGGGCGTACGGTTGACGCAGTCTGTCTCAGGGCGAACGGAAGAGGTAGGGGCATGGACGTCGGGCTCAAGCGCGAGCTGGAGCAGAAGGTCGGGGCCGGTGAGCGGCTGACCCGCGAGGACGGCATCGCGCTGTACGAGTCGGACGACCTGGCCTGGCTGGGCGGACTCGCGCACGAGGTGCGCACGCGCAAGAACGGCGACGTCGTCCACTTCAACGTCAACCGGCACCTCAACATGACGAACGTGTGCACGGCCTCCTGCGCGTACTGCTCCTTCCAGCGCAAGCCGGGGGAGAAGGACGCGTACACGATGCGCATCGAGGAGGCCGTCAGGCTCGCGAAGGCGATGGAGTCGGAGAACCTCACCGAGCTGCACATCGTCAACGGCCTGCACCCGAACCTGCCGTGGCGGTACTACCCGCGCTCCCTGCGCGAGCTGAAGGCCGCCCTGCCGGACGTGTCCCTGAAGGCCTTCACGGCCACGGAGATCCACCACTTCGAGACGATCAGCGGCCTGTCGGCGTCCGAGATCCTCGACGAACTCATCGACGCCGGCCTGGAGTCCCTCACCGGCGGCGGCGCGGAGATCTTCGACTGGGAGGTCCGTCAGCACATCGTGGACCACCGCACCCACTGGGAGGACTGGTCGCGGATCCACCGCCTGGCGCACGAGAAGGGTCTCAAGACCCCGAGCACCATGCTGTACGGCCACATCGAGGAGCCCCGCCACCGCGTGGACCACGTCCTGCGGCTGCGTGAACTCCAGGACGAGACCGGCGGCTTCCAGGTCTTCATCCCGCTCCGCTACCAGCACGACTTCGTGGACATGAAGGACGGCAAGATCCGCAACCGCCTCCAGGCCCGCACCCAGATGGCGACGGGCGCGGAGGCCCTCAAGACCTTCGCGGTCTCCCGCCTCCTCTTCGACAACGTCCCGCACGTCAAGGTCTTCTGGGTCATGCACGGCGTCCAGACCGCCCAACTGGCCCTCCAGCACGGCGCGGACGACATGGACGGCTCGGTCGTCGAGTACAAGATCACCCACGACGCCGACAACTACGGCACCCCCAGCAAGCTGACCCGCGAGGACCTCCTGGACCTCATCCGCGACGCGGGCTTCCGCCCGGTGGAGCGCAACACCCGCTACGAGATCATCCGCGAGTACGACGCCCCGGACCCCGCCCGCAGGGACTCCCCCCAGCCGATGCGGGTCTGAGGACCCGCGCCCGCCGGCGGACGGCCCCGTCGGGGGACGCGGGGTGCGGGACGCGGGGCGCCGGGCCGCGTCCCGGGGGCCGGGGGACCGCGCGGCCGGCTCCCGCCGGCCCGCACCCGCCGCTCCCTCCGGGGTAAGGATTAGCATCCTTCCGTGTCCCTTACCTTCACTCTCGACCCCGCCGTCACCCCCGACCTGCGCGACGGCCTCCTGGACCTCTGGACGGACGTCTCCAACGCGGGCGGGGCCGTGGGTTTCGTCCCGCCCGTGACCCGCGAACTCGTCCGCCCGGAGCTGGTCCGCCACCTCGTGCAGATGGCCGAGGGCCGCACCCGCCTCCTCGTCGGACGGGACGGGGCGGGCGACGTGGCGGCGACCGCGTTCCTCACCGCCAACACGCACCGCCTGATGACCCACTGGCTGTGGCTGTACACGGTGATGGTGCACCCCCGTCACCAGGGCAAGGGGTACGGCCGCGACCTGCTCGCCGCCGCCGCCGACGCGGCCCGCACCTTCGAGGGCGTGGACGCGATACGGCTCACCTGCCGGGGCGGCCTCGGCCTGGAACGCTTCTACGCGTCCTGCGGTTACAAGGAGGTCGGCCGCGTGCCGGGCGCGATCAGGGTGGCGCCGGGCGACGACCGGGACGACGTCACGATGCTGCTCCCGCTGGGCTGACCGCCCCGGGCCCGCCCCCGCTGCGGGGCCGGGAGCCGGGCGTGCTTCACTGGACGGTGCCGGATGGGACCTTCGGGACCTTTTCACCCCCCGGTGGGGGTCCAGAGACGGAAGAGTGGGTTGAGATGCTCCGCTACACGCTGATGCGCCTCGGTGTCTTCGTCGGCTGCTTCGCGGCCGTCTGGGGACTCGTCTACCTCGGCGTCTTCCCGCGTGGCCTGGGCGACTCCAACGGCATGTGGATCGTGCTGCTCGCGCTGGTGCTCTCCGCGCCGCTCAGCTTCGTCCTGCTGCGCAAGGAGCGCGACCGCGCCTCGGAGACGGTGGTGCGCCGCGTGGACCGGCTGAAGGCGGGCCTGGAGTCCAACCGCTCCCAGGAGGACGAGCCGGCCGACTCCTCCCGCGCCCAGGGCCAGCCCTCGTAGGCGGTCCGCCCCCCGGCGGCGGGACCGTACGGGCCGCGGTGAACGGCTGAGGCCGCGACCGCGGCCCGTTCGCATGTTCCCGTACGTCCCGCGTGCCCGGTGTTCCTGTGTGTTCCGTGGGCCTCGGTGGTCTCGTGCGTCCTGCGCGCCCCGGTGTTCCTGTGCGTCCCGTGTGCCCCGGTGCTCCCGTACGTCCCGGGCCTCGCGCGGTCCGGTGGTCCCGTGCGCCCTGCCGTCCCTGAGCGGCCCGGGCGTCCCGATGCCCCCGTGCGCCCAGGGGTTCCCGTACGCCTCGTGCGCCCCACTGTTCCCGCGCATCTCGTGTACCTCGCGGCCTCCGTGGGTCTCGCGCGCCCTGCCGCCCCCGTAGGCGTCACGCGTTCCGCTGCCCGCGCGTTCTTCCTCCCTCTGCGCCTCACGCACTCCCGCGGTCGGCCCCCTCCCCCCAGGGCGGCACCAGAGGGGCGGCCCGAGTGGCACCGCCATGGCGCCATGGCGGCCCTCGCCGCTCTTCCGGCGCGTTATGGCGGCACTCCGACGCGCCGATTTTCGAGAGAAGTGCCAGCTCAGGCCCGCTCGTGCCAAAGATGTGCCAATTCGACTCGCTCATGGCGTCATTCATGTGCCATGATGGCGTCATGGACCTCGCTCCCTACGTCGACCACCTCCGGCGCGAACTGGCCGTCGCCGCGGACGCCGGCGGCGACGACGCCCGCGCCCTGGCCGAGCGGCTCACCGCTCCCCTGGAGTCCGCCGCCCGCCTGATCCTGCTGAACGCGCTGTCCGCCGCCATGGGCGAGGTCACGCGGGAGCTGGCGCCGGGCTCGGTCGACGTGCGGCTGCGCGGATCCGACCCGGAGTTCGTGGTGACGGCACCGCCCGTCGCCGAACCGTTCCGGGAGGCGGGGGAGCCGCCCGCGGCTCCCGCCGCGCCGGCTTCCTCACCGCTGCCGGCGGACGCCGACGACGGCGCCATGGCGCGGATCAACTTCCGTCTCCCCGCCCACCTCAAGGTCCGCGCCGAGGACGCCGCGGCGGCGGAGGGCCTGTCGGTCAACGCCTGGCTGGGGCGGGCCGTGTCCACCGCGCTGGACGGCGGTGAACGCGCGGCCCCGCCCGGCCGCGGCAAGGACACGGGCGGCCGGGGCTTCACCGGCTGGGTCCGCTAGGGCGTGTTTCGAAAGTCCCGTCTGCCCGGCGACGCCTGGCACGCACGCTCGCCGCGTTGTCGGGATCACCCCGATACAACCAGTATCGGGGCGACCCTCCGCCTTGCGATCGCACGCACCAGACGCCGCCGGGCCTGCCCTTCGGGCAGACGACGCCACTTTCGAAACACGCCCTAGGACCCGCCCGGCCCGCGCCGACCTGCTCCACCCCTTCACCGGCGGACCGCCGACCAGCCGACCAGCCGGTCCGCCGACGTCACCCACCACCCATCACCCACCACCCGCCTCACCGGCGGGAACACCCAACCGAGCCAAGAGGACGGGACAGCCATGCCTGCTTTCGAGACCCCCGAACCGATCTCCGTCACCCTTGAGCTGGAGGCCGGCACCGCCCGCATCACCGCGGGCAAGCGCACCGACACGGTCGTGGAGGTGCTGCCGCGCGACGGCTCCGACGACAACGACGTCCGCGCCGTGCAGCAGACCCAGGTCACCTGCTCGGGCGGCCGCCTGACGGTCAGGACCCCCAGGAAGCGGTCGCCGTTCGGCAAGCCGGGCGCCGTCGAGGTGAGCATCGAACTGCCCGCCGGATCGGACGTCCGGGGCACCACGGCCATGGGCGGCCTCTTCTGCGAGGGCCGCCTCGGGGACGTCACGCTCAAGACCTCGCTCGGCGACCTCCAGGCCGACGACGTGGCCGGCGCCGACCTGAGGACCGACCTCGGCGACATCCGCCTGACCCGCGCGACCGGGGACGTCGAGGCCGTCGGCGCGGGCCGCATCGAGCTCGGCACGGTCGCCGGCGCGGTGACCGTCAAGAACGGCAACGGCGCCACCGGCATCGACGAGGTGACCGGTCCCCTGAAGGCCAACGCGGCCAACGGCGACATCGTCGTCGCCGTCGCGCACGGCGCCGTCACCGCCAAGTGCGCCAACGGCCGCATCCGTATCGGCGACGTGACCCGCGGCCGCGTCGACCTGCGCACCTCCGTCGGCGACGTCGAGGTCGGCATCCGCGAGGGCACCGCCGCCTGGCTCGACGTGACCAGCAAGTTCGGCACCGTGCGCAACGCGCTCGGCTCCTCCGACGGCCCCGCGGACTCCGACGAGACCGTCGAGGTGCACGCCCGCACCAGCGCCGGCGACATCCTGATCCGCCGCGCCTGACCCCCCACCCCCCACCCCGACCCACCGCCTCGAAAGGAAAGCGGCATGACCTCCCCCCAGACGTCCGCGCCGGCCGTCACGCACGGAACGGCGCCGGCGATCACCGCCACCGGACTGCGCAAGTCCTACGGCGAGAAACTCGTGCTCGACGGCATCGACCTGAGCATCGCCGAAGGCACCGTCTTCGCCCTGCTCGGGCCCAACGGCGCCGGCAAGACCACCACGGTGGAGATCCTCTCCACACTCGTCGAGGCCGACGCGGGCGAGGCCCGGGTCGCGGGCCGCCACCTGACCCGGGACGCCGACGCGGTGCGCACCGTGATCGGCGTCACCGGCCAGTTCTCGGCGGTCGACAACCTGCTGACCGCCGAGGAGAACCTGCTCCTCATGGCGGACCTGCACCACCTGGACCGCGGCGAGGGCAGGCGGCGGGCCGCGGACCTGCTGCGCCGCTTCGACCTGTCCGAGGCGGCGCACAGGACGGCCGTCACCTTCTCCGGCGGCATGCGGCGCAAACTGGACCTGGCGATGACCCTGGTCGGCACGCCGCGGATCATCTTCCTCGACGAGCCCACCACGGGACTCGACCCGCGCAGCCGGCGCACCATGTGGGAGATCATCCGCGGCCTCGTCGCCGACGACGGCGTGACCATCTTCCTGACCACCCAGTACCTGGAGGAGGCCGACCAGCTCGCCGACCGGATCGCCGTACTGGACCACGGCCGGCTGATCGCCGAGGGCACCCCCGACGAGCTGAAGCGGCGCATCCCCGGCGGGCACGTCCGGGTGCGCTTCGCCGACGCCCGGGGCCTGGACACCGCCGCGGCCGTCTTCGGCGTCGGCACCCGCGACGAGGACTCCCTCACCCTCCAGATCCCCAGCGACGGCTCCGTCGCCGACCTGCGGGCCGTCCTCGACACCCTGGAGTCCACCGCGGTCCGGGCCGAGTCGCTCACCGTGCACACCCCCGACCTCGACGACGTCTTCCTGACCCTCACCGGCCGGCCCCGCCCCGCCGACGGCGCCGCCCACTCCGCCCACACCGCCCGCCCCGCCGAAACCGTCGCGACACCGAGGGAGAACGTCTGATGGCCACCGTGTCCTACGCCGTCCGGGACTCCAGGACGATGCTGCGGCGCAACCTCAAGAAGGCGCTGCGCTACCCGTCCCTGACGCTCACCGTCGTCATCATGCCCCTGATGATGCTGCTGCTGTTCACCTACGTCTTCGGCAACGCCCTGGGCGCCGGCATCAGCGGCCTGCCCACCGGCGGCGGCGACTACATCGACTACGTCGCGCCCGGCATCATCCTGATGGCCGCCACCTCCGGCGCCCTGACCACGGCGATCAGCGTGTGCGTCGACAAGACCGAGGGCATCGTCAACCGCTTCCGCACGATGCCGGTCTCCCGGGCCGCGTTCCTGACCGGCCACGTCGTCGCGGGCGTGATCCAGACGATGACCAGCGTCGCGCTCGTCGTCGGGGCCGCCCTGCTGATGGGCTTCCGCCCCGACGCGACGCCCGTGGAGTGGGCCGCCGCGCTCGGCCTGCTCACCCTGCTCACGTTCGGGCTCACCTGGCTCTCCGCCGGCATCGGCCTGGTCGCCAAGAACCCGGAGACCGCCAGCAACATCCCGATGCCGCTGACCTTCCTGCCGTTCGTGGGCAGCGCCATCGTGCCGGCCGACTCCATGCCGGCGGGCCTGCGCTGGTTCGCCGAGTACCAGCCGTTCACGCCGGTCATCGAGACCCTGCGCGGCCTGTGGCTCGGCACCGGGATCGGCTCCCAGGCGGTCGTCGCGCTCGCCTGGTGCGCGGGGCTCGCCCTGGTCGGCTACGTGTGGGCGCGCCGTACCTTCCAGGCCGGCGCCAAGCGCTGACCGCCGCTCCGCGGCCCCACTACGCTTCCTCCCATGGGTGCCGTGAAGACCAAGCGGATGCCGCGTGCGGTCCGTGAGCAGCAGATGCTGGACGCCGCCGTGGAGACCTTCGGGCGACGCGGGTACATGGCCGCCTCGATGGACGAGATCGCCGAACTGGCGGGTGTGTCCAAGCCGTTGGTCTACCTGTACCTGAACTCCAAGGAAGACCTGTTCACCGCGTGCATCCGGCGCGAGGCCACGGCGCTCGTCGAGGCGGTGCGCGCGGGGGTGGACACGGAGCTGACGGCCGACCGCCAGCTCTGGGACGGCCTACTGGCGTTCTTCGCGCACACCGGCCGTCATCCGCACGCCTGGTCCGTCCTGCACATCCAGGCCCGCACCCACGGCGAGGCGTTCGCCGCCGAGGTCACGGCGATGCGCGCGGAGATCGTGGCGTTCGTGACCCGGCTGATCGCGGTCGCCGCCCGCGAGGCGCACCGCGACCCGGACCTCCCGGAGCGGGAGGTGGCGGGCCTGGCCGAGGCCCTGGTGGGCGCCGCCGAGTCCCTGGCCACCTGGGCCAACACCACCGAGTCGGTCACCCCCCGCCAAGCGGCGGCCACCTTGATGAACTTCGCCTGGGCGGGCCTGGGCAACCTGATGACCGGCCGGCCCTGGTCCCCGCCGGAGGCCTGAACAGGCGTCCCGGCCCGGGATCCTGAACCGGAGCCCCGGCCCGGACTCCCGCACCGGGTTTCCGGACCGGATCCCTGAACGGGGTTCCCGGACCGGCCCGTTCAGCCCGCCGGTGTCACCGGCTCCACCCGCCCCCGCACGTGCACGCGCCCCTCCCCGCCCGTCCCGCGCAGTTCGAACCGCCCTCCGCCCGCCGCGAAGGCCACCGTGCCCGGCAGCAGGACGGGGGCGCGGAAGTCGACGTGGACGCGTGCGGCGTCCGGGGCGCCGTGGGCGGCGAGGCAGCGGGCCGCGGTCCACATGCCGTGGGCGATGGCGCGGGGGAAGCCGAAGAGGCGGGCGGTGAGCGGGGAGAGGTGGATGGGGTTGCGGTCCCCGGAGACGCTTCCGTACCGCCGTCCGACGTCGGCGCCGAGCCGCCACTCGTCCACCACGGGCAGGGGACCCGCCGCGCTCGACGCGACCCGCCCGGCCTCCTGTCCGGCGTCCTGCCCGGTCTCCTGCCCGGTCTCCCGCCCGGTCTCCCGCCCGGTCTCCCGCCCGGTCTCCCGCCCGGTCTCCCGCCCGGCGTCCCGCCCCGGCGTCCGGTGCCGGGCGAGGTAGGTGCTCTCCGACTCCCACACCGTCTCCCCGTCCTGCCGCAGCCCGGTGACGACGACCGCCTCCGTGCCGCGCCGGTGCGGTGCCAACCGGTCGACGTGGACGAGGAGTTCGTACGTCCCCGTGACCGGGAGGGAACGGTGCCGGGTGAGGCTGATCGACGTGTGGACCAGGCCGAGCAGCGGGAGGGGGAAGGCGCGGCCGCTCATGATCCGCACGGCCAGGGGGAAGCCGAGGACGTGCGGGTAGGTGACCGGCAGGGCGTCGGCGCCGGTGGGGAAGCCGCACACCCGCTCGTAGGCGGCCGACCGGGCCGGGTCGACGCGCAGCCGGGGCAGGGTGAGCCGGCCGCCGGAGAAGACGGCACCGGGGCGGGGCCGCTTGAAGGGCGACAGCAGCGCGCCCCGTGCGAGGAGCGGGCCGAGGGCCGGGGGAGCGGAGGGCGCCGGGGCGGTCACGAGGCCCGCCTCCCGCCGGCGGGACGCGCGTTCCGGTCCGTCATGTCCATCTTTCCTGCCCCTCGACCACCCGTGTCCGTACGCTTACTCTGAAGTAATGTTACCGCCGGTAAAGGGAACGGCGGCCTCGCCCGCCCTCCCCCGGCCACACCCGTCATCACCGGACCCGACGGTCACTCACCCGCCCCTGGAGGTTGCACAGCCCCGGCCCACGAACACCCCCGAACCCGCACGATCCCCACACGTCAGCCTCGTACGATCCCTTCCCGACCCGCGAGCGCCCCCTTCCGCGGGTCCGCCCCGGTTGAACGCCTCGACGCACGAGGCACGTACCTCATGCAGTCGGCAGTTCGGTCGCTGCACGCCCAGGGAGCCGCCCGTGTCCACCCCGTACTCGTCCTCCACACCGGCCTTCGCCGGTTACGACGCTCCCCCCGCCCTCGTGGAACCCGAGACCCGCAGGCTGGACGGCGTCGTGCGGGAGGCGGCGATGCCGGTGTTCGCGCGCCCCATGACGCACGGCTCGCTCGCCGAGCTGCCGTTCGACAACGCGGGGGCGGCCCCCGACGCGGTGGTCCTCAGCCGCAAGGACGCCGAGGGCCGGTGGACGGACGTGACGGCACGGCAGTTCGCCGCCGAAGTCCTCGCCGTGGCGAAGGGGTTGATCGGGGAAGGGCTGGTGCCGGGCGACCGGATCGCCGTCATGGCCCGCACGAGGTACGAGTGGACGCTGCTCGACTTCGCCGCCTGGGCGGCCGGACTGGTCACCGTCCCCGTCTACCCGACCTCCTCCGTCTTCCAGACCCGGTGGATCCTCCAGGACTCCGGCGCGGTCGCCCTCGTCACCGAGACGGTCGGGCAGGCGGCGGCCATCGGCCCCGAACGCGACCGGCTGCCCGACCTGCACCACATCTGGATCATCGAGAAGGGCCACGTGGACCGCCTCGCCGAACTGGGCGAGCAGCACGTCCCGGAGGCCGAGGTCGACGTCCGCCGGGGCATGCTGGTCCCCGACACCCTCGCCACCCTCGTCTACACCTCGGGCACCACCGGCCGCCCCAAGGGCTGCGCGCTCACCCACGGGAACTTCTTCGCCGAGGTCGACAACGCGATCGAACTGCTCTACCCGGTCTTCAAGTCGACCACCGACGACCTGTCCGTCCTCCTCTTCCTCCCGATGTCCCACGTCTTCGGCCGGATGGTCGCCATCGCCTGCGTCCGCGCCCGCGTCCGCCTCGGCCACGCCCCGAGCCTCAAGGCCGACGAACTCCTCCCGGACCTGGCCGCGTTCAGGCCCACCTGCCTGCTCGCCATCCCGTACATGCTGGAGAAGATCTTCAACACGGCCCGCGCGAAGGCGGAGGCGGGCGGCCGGGTGTCCACCTTCGACCGCGCCGTGAACACGGCCGTCCGCCACGGCGAGGCCGTCGAGGCCCGCAACGCGGGCGGCAGCGGCCCCGGCGCGGCCCTGCGCGCGGCGCGCGCCCTCTACGACCCGCTGGTCTACCGCCGCATCCGCAACGCGATGGGCGGCCGGGTCCGGCACGCCATCTGCGGCGGCTCCCCGCTGGGCCGCCGCCTCGCCGCGTTCTACACCGGCGCGGGCATCGAGATCTACGAGGGCTACGGCCTCACCGAGACGACCGGCGCCTCCACGGTCACCCCGCCGCTCAAGCCCCGCCTCGGCACTGTCGGCTGGCCGCTGCCCGGCACGAGGATCCGGATAGCGGCCGACGGCGAGGTGCTCGTCGCCGGCGACCACGTCCTGCGCGGCTACTGGGACCCGGCGGCCGGCGGAGTCGTCCCCGCCGCCCCCGACGGCTGGCTGGCCACCGGCGACATCGGCGAACTCGACGACGAGGGCTACCTCACGATCACCGGCCGCAAGAAGGAGCTGATCATCACCTCCGGCGGCAAGAGCGTCGCCCCCGCCCCGCTGGAGAACTGGCTGCGCTCGCACCCCCTGATCTCCCAGGCCATGGTCCTCGGCGACGGCCGCCCCTACGTCTCCGCCCTGCTCACCCTCGACCCCGACGGCCTGACCCACTGGCGCCAGATGAACGGCAAGCACCCGGTGCCTGCCGAACTCCTCACCGATGACGAGGAGTTGCTCGGCATCCTCCAGCGCGCGGTCGACGAGGCCAACAAACTGGTCTCCCGCCCCGAGTCGATCCGCCGCTTCGCCGTCCTGCCCCGCGACCTCACCGAGGCGGAGGGCCACCTCACCCCCTCCATGAAACTGCGCCGCGGGGCGGTCCTGCGGGACTTCGCCGACGTGGTGGAGGGCCTGTACCCGCGGTAAAGGGTTCGCGGCGGGGCCTCACGGCCGGGGAGGATGCCGGGCGTGAACGCCATCCCTGATCCTGCGTGGGTATCCCCGGCTTCAGCCGGGGAGGGAAACGCATTCTTACCCTGGAGGCGCGAAGCGCCGGAGTTCTCTGCGCCTCCGGGGGTGACGGTCATACAGGCCGCTTCTGGTCCTCGATGTACTGACGGATCACAGTCGGCGGTGCTCCGCCGCAGGAGCCTGCGAAGTAGGAGCGGGACCAGAAAACCGGGCCCATGCCGGTGCGGTTGATCCGGTCGGTGTACTCGGCGCGCAGGTAGCGGGAACTGACGCCCTTGAGGCTGTTGATCAGCTTCGACAGGGCGACCTTCGGCGGATAGTGCACGAGAAGGTGCACGTGGTCCTGTTCGCCGTTGAACTCCCGCAGTTCCACATCGAAGCCGGCGCACACCTCACGCATGATCTCCTCGCACCGTTTGAGCATGGCGTCATCGAAGATGCCGCGCCGGTACTTCGTGACGAACACCAAATGAGCGTGAAGGTGATAGGAGACGTGGCGACCTTTGCGAATATCGGGGTCTGATGCCCAGCGCGGTGACATACACCAAGTGTAGTAGGATCAAGGGAACCGACGTGGAAGGGGGGTGGGTCGGATGATCCGTGCGTACAAGTTCCTCATGCGGCCCACCGTGGGCCAGGCGATCGCGCTCGGCGAGATGCTGCGCGATCACTGCTCCCTCTACAACGGGGCATTGCAGGAGCGCCGTGACGCCTACCGGCACGTGTCGAAGACGGGCATCAAGTACGGGCAGCAGTCGGCGCAGCTCAAGGAGATCCGCGCCTTCGACCCGGAGCGTCAGGGCCGGTGGTCTTTCTCCAGCCAGCAGGCCACCTTGCGCCGTCTCGACAAAGCGTTCGCCGCGTTCTTCCGCCGGGTCAGGTCCGGCGACACGCCGGGCTACCCGCGCTTTCGGGGCGTGAACTGGTTTGACACGGTGGATTTCCCCAAGGACGGCGACGGCTGCCGTTGGGACTCCACCCCGCACAACCCCGTGACCCGCGTACGGCTCCAGGGTGTCGGGCACGTCAAGGTCAACCAGCACCGGCCGGTGGTCGGCAGGGTCAAGACCGTGTCCGTCAAGCGCGAGGGCAAGCGCTGGTACGTGGTGCTCACTGCCGAGCAGGCACAGCCCGAGCCGCTGCCCAGGACGGGCAGTGTGGCCGGCATCGACATGGGCATAGCCAACTTTCTTGCCGATTCCCACGGCGAGTTCGTTCCCAACCCGCGTCACGGGCGCAAGGCCGCCGCGAAGTTGGAAGCCGCACAGCAGGCCCTCGCCAGGTTCCCGCGAGTCCGGCGCGACAAGCGGACCGCCAACCACCGCCGTGCCGTCCAGAAGGTTGCCGACCTGCACCGCAAGGTCCGCCGTCAGCGGCTCGACCACGCACACAAGACCGCCTTGGGCCTGGTCCGCGAACACGATGTCATCGCGTACGAAGACCTCAAGATCCGCACCATGGTCAAGGCCCCCGAGCCGAAGCCCGACCCCGAACAGCCGGGCGCGTTCCTGGCGAACGGGGCCGCCGCGAAAGCCGGACTCAACCACTCGATCTCGGATGCCGGATGGGGGGTGTTCCTGACGATCCTGCACGCCAAGGCTGAAAGCGCCGGACGAGAAGTGATCGCTGTGGACCCCCGCAACACCTCCCGGACCTGCCCCGAATGCGGGCACGTCTCAGCGGAGAACCGGCCCACCCAGGAGAAGTTCCACTGCGTCTCGTGCGGCCACTCGGCGCACGCGGACACGGTGGGCGCCCTGAACGTTCTACGGGCCGGGCTGGTCCGTCGCGACGCCAACCCGGCATAGCGAGAAGCCCCCGCGTTCACGCGGGGGAGGAGTCACCGAGTTCTTCCACCACCCGCTGGCCGAGAGCCCGGACCGCCCGGACGGCCTGGTGTGGGGCGTCCGGATCGACGGGACGGACCTGCGCACGCTCGTCGGGGAGGCGACGTACCCGCTGTGGCGGGCCGAGCTGGCGGGGGAGTTCGACGACGAGGCCGAGGACGAGAGGGAGACCGCGGAACAGGTCCGCGTTCAGCACGACGGCCTGGGCGTCGCCGAGTTCGAGGA
Organism: Streptomyces sp. NPDC014882; assembly: GCF_043081325.1. Lineage (NCBI taxonomy): Bacteria > Bacillati > Actinomycetota > Actinomycetes > Kitasatosporales > Streptomycetaceae > Streptomyces > Streptomyces sp. NPDC014882. Next base: position 134,626 of record NZ_JBIBWL010000015.1, on the reverse strand, counting down.
CCACTTCCGCAGCGCCGGGGACACCGTGCCGCTGCTCGGCTGCTCCTGCGGCATCTGGGGCTGCTGGCCCCTCATGGCGAAGGTCACCGTCAGTTCTACGACGGTGACCTGGTCGTCCTTCCGCCAGCCGTACCGGGAGCCGTGGGGGGAACTGGCGATGGGCCCGTACGAGTTCCCCCGCGACGCCTACGAGGCCGCGCTGGCCGCTCCGCCGGTGCTGGACGGGGACCCGCTGCTGCCGTAGGGGAGGAAGCGCGCCCAGGCGGCGGGGGAGAGGCTCAGGGCGGGACCGCCGGGGTCTTTGGAGTCACGGACATGGACGACGGCGGGGCAGACGGCGGCTTCGAGGCATTCGCCGCCTTCGCCGCCGCTGTAGGTCGACTTCCGCCAGGTGTAGGCGGCTTCGAGGCAGTCGCCGCCTTCGCCGTCGCTGTAGCTGGACTTGAACCAGGTGAGGTTCTTGCTGCTCATAGCTCCTCCAGCTTCTTCTCGATCAACGTGCGGGTTTCTCTGGGCGAGAGAGCCATTGCCCGCATGATTCCATAGCGTTCAGCGATCTTCCGGACCTCTTCCGGGTCCGTGATCAGCCGGGGATAACCCTGTGCCTCCGTATACGCCACCTGTGTGTGCTTCTTGGGGGTCAGAAGGTTGAACGCACTGCCCAGGTTGGGGTGTTCCTCCACTCTGGTCGGCATTACCTGGATCTCTACGCTTCGCATGACGCTTACTGTCAGCAGCCGTTGCAATTGCTCCCGATGGACCTCCCGTCCGCCGATGGGCCGGTCCAGCACCACCTCCTCGATCACATAGCTGATGACTGGTGCGGGCCAGCGCTCGAACAGCCTTTGCCGTGTTAGCCGGTCGGCAACCCGCTGCTCGATCGTCTCCTCGCTCAACAAAGGGCGACGCTTGGCGAACACGGCGTGCGCGTGCCCCGGCGTCTGGAGAAGCCCGTGCACGGCGTGATTGGCGTAGAAGTGCAGCTCCACCGCCTCCGCCTCCAGCGCCGCGTACCCCCGGTACCACTCCGGGTGCCGCGTCCGGACCCTGCTCATCGCCTCCCGCACCTCGGGGATCGCGTCGGCGAGCATCCCGCCGGCCTCCAGCAGGGCGTCCGCCTTCTCCAGCACCTCCGGCCGGATCAGCCGTACCCCCCGCTCCATCGACGAGATGGCGTCCGGGCCGTACCCGACCAGCACGCCGAAGTCCTTCTGCGTCAGCCCCTTCCGCTCGCGCAGCCGCTTCAGCATCTTGCCCAGCGCCGTGAACAGCCCCGTCGTCCCGTCGGACTCCGCCGGTGTCTCCGGCCTCCGCTCGCGGTCCTCCTGCATGCCACCCGCCCCTCTCGCACGTGCTTGTGGTCGCACCGACGCCCCGTACGCGCCTCTCTGCGCATGCGTACAGCTACGGAGAGTCGCGAATGCGCCCTTGGCCAGGGTAGGGACAACAGGTCAGGCTGAGTCGTGTGAATTCCGAAATCTCCACCCAGATCCCCACCCCCCTCGGCGAACTCACCCTCCGCCTCAGCTCCACACCGAGGGGCGCCCGGCTGGCCCGGCGGCTGACGGCGCAGCAGCTCGACGCGTGGGGGCACCCGCACGGCGGGGACGCCAACGACACCGCGCAGCACGTCGTCGCGGAGCTGGCGGCGAACGCCGTGACGCACGGCCGCGTGCCGGGGCGGGACTTCGAGCTGCGGCTGCTGCTCCTCCCCGGGGACACGCTCCGTGTCGAGGTGAGCGACGCGCGGGGCGACCGGCGGCTGCGGATCGTGACGGACCCGGAGGCGGAGGGCGGCCGGGGCCTGGTGCTGGTCGCCGTGCTCGCGAGCACGTGGGGCGTCGACGAGCGGGAGGTGGGCAAGACGGTGTGGGCGGAGCTCCCGCTCGCCGCGCGGAAGGGGCCCGTCGGCTAGGCCCGCCGGCTAGGCGCGGGCGATCAGGTAGGCCTGCGGCACCTTCTCGTCGAGTTCGGGCTCCGGGGCGCGGACCGTGCGGGACCGTACGGAGAAGCCCGCCGCGGTGAGCAGTGCGGCCATGGCCTCGGGCCGGCGGCGGTGGAAGTCCAGGGACACCGGGTGGCCCCAGGGCCGGTCGTGGTGCTGGGGCTCGTCGCCGACCTGGAAGGCGAGGAGGGCGTGGCCGCCGGGCCGCAGGACGCGCCGGAACCCGGCGAAGAGGCGCGGGAGTTCCTCCACGGGCGTGTGGATCGACGAGTACCAGGAGACGAGCCCGTCCAGCGAGCCGTCCGCGTGGGGCAGCTCCAGCATCGAGCCCCGCTCGAACCGGATCCCCGGATTCTCCCGCCGCGCGACCGCCAGCATCGCCTCCGACAGGTCCAGGCCGGACATGCGCAGCCCCAGCGAGGCGAGGTGCCCGGTCACCCGCCCCGGTCCGCAGCCGAGATCGGCCACCTCCGCGCCGGGGCCGACGAGTTCGGCGTACACCGCGAACACGGCCCGGTCCCAGGGGAGCTTCGCGTGCAGGTCACGGAAGCGGTCGGCGTAGTCCTCGGCGACGGCGTCGTAGAAGGTGCGGGTGGCGGTGAGGAAATCGGGGGCTCCGGTCATGCGCGGGACCGTAGCGGGTCCCTCCGACACCGGTCCCGGACGGCGGCCGACGCACGCGTACGGCCCCCGCCCCCACCCGTACGGAAACGGTCCGCCGGGTGCCGCGGCGGCCGGCGCGGACGCCGCCGCCGCGGAAAGGCAGGAGCCCCGTCGCCTTGCGGCGCGGGGCTCCTTGGGTACTGCTCTCAGAGACTTGCGTCAGGGTGTGGTGCGATCAGACGGGGGTGACGTTCTCCGCCTGCGGGCCCTTCGGGCCCTGGGTCACGTCGAAGGAGACCTGCTGGTTCTCCTCGAGCGAACGGAAACCCTGCGCGTTGATCGCGGAGTAGTGGACGAAGACGTCGGGGCCGCCGCCCTCCTGGGCGATGAAGCCAAAGCCCTTTTCGGCGTTGAACCACTTCACGGTTCCGGTAGCCATAAGCCCTCCTTGGGCCCAAAGGGTTGCCCTGCTCCAGAACCCTGCAAGCGTGAAAGCTAGTGCCGCACAACTGCATACGTCTGAAAACGACGAGAGCCCGCGGTTACATGCTCCGCAGGCTCTGTACTGCAAGGGAAACCAAACTGCAACTTGCGGGCGAGCCTAGCACGCGGGCAGCCGAAAGCAACAGAGGTCAAGATCACGCCACCCGGACGTCTGAAGGTCCGGGAAAGGGGTTGACGTCCGCCGTCGCAGGGGGTGGACTCCGCAGGCTACCGGACGGGGTCTATCGTCGCGATGTGGACAATTCTCGCACCCGGCCGCGCGTCGGCCACATCCAGTTCCTGAACTGCCTGCCCCTGTACTGGGGGCTCGCGAGAACCGGCACCCTCCTCGACTTCGAGCTGACCAAGGACACCCCGGAGAAGCTCAGCGAGCAGCTGGTGCGGGGGGACCTGGACATCGGGCCCGTCACCCTCGTCGAGTTCCTGAGGAACGCCGACGACCTGGTCGCCTTCCCCGACATCGCCGTCGGCTGCGACGGTCCCGTCATGTCCTGCGTGATCGTCTCGCAGGTGCCGCTGGAGGAGCTGGACGGCGCCCGCGTCGCCCTCGGCTCGACGTCCCGCACCTCCGTGCGCCTGGCCCAGCTCCTGCTCTCCGACCGCTACGGCGTCCGGCCCGACTACTACACCTGCCCGCCCGACCTCAGCCTGATGATGCAGGAGGCCGAGGCGGCCGTCCTCATCGGCGACGCGGCGCTGCGGGCGAACCTGCTGGACGGCCCGAAGTACGGCCTCCAGGTGCACGACCTCGGCGCGCTCTGGAAGGAGTGGACCGGCCTGCCGTTCGTCTTCGCGGTGTGGGCCGCCCGCCGGGACTACCTGGAGCGCGAACCGGTCCTCACCCGCAAGGTCCACCAGGCCTTCCTCGCCTCCCGCAACCTCTCCCTGGAGGAGGTCACCAAGGTCGCCGAGCAGGCGGCCCGCTGGGAGGCCTTCGACGAGGAGGTGCTGGAGCGGTACTTCACCACGCTGGACTTCCGCTTCGGCCCCGCGCAGCTCGCGGCCGTCACCGAGTTCGCCCGCCGCGTCGGCCCGACCACGGGTTTCCCGGCCGACGTGCACGTGGAGCTGCTCCAGCCGTAGGGGCGGCGGGCCCCGGGCGCCGGCCGGACCGGGCCGGTCGGGGACGCCGTCCGGCGCGGGGCGGGTCACGGGCGGTTCGAAGAGACAGGGGGGTGGGGTTCCTTGACCGTCGTACCGATCGAGCAGATCGACCCGGTCGACGTCCTGCTGGTCGTCCTCGCCGTGGTGTGGGGCGCGGCGGCCGGAGCGGTGCTGCCGCGGGCGGCGTACCGGTTCTCGGTGGAACCGCGGGAGCCGGAAGAACACGAGGAGGGGGAAGGGAAGGGGGAGGAAGGGGAGACGGTGGGTGCCGTCGACCCCGGCTGGCGCCGGACCTGCCCCGGCGGCCACCCCCTGCGCGGCTGGCTCGGGCCCGCCCGCTGCCCGCGCTGCCCCGGCACGGACCCGCCGTACGGCACCGGCGCCCTCCGCCTCCCCCTCGTCACCGCGCTGCTCTGCGCCGGCCTGGCGCTCGCCACCGGCATCCGGCCCGAGCTGGCCGTGTGGCTGGCGCTGACGCCCGCCGGGGTGCTGCTCGCGGCCGTCGACCTGCGGGTGCGGCGGCTGCCCGACCCCCTCACCCTGCCGCTCGCGGCCGCCGCCCTCGCGCTGCTCGGCGTGGCCGCGCAGCTGCCCGAACACGCCGGTGACTGGACGACGGCCCTGCTGGGCTCCCTCGCGCTCGGCGCCGGCTACCTCGCGCTGCACCTGCTCAACCCCGGCGGCATGGCGTTCGGCGACGTGAAACTCGCCCTCGGCGCGGGTGCCGCCCTCGGCTGGTACGGCTGGGCCACGGTCATGCTGGGCACCTTCGCCGGGTTCCTGTCCGGCGCGCTGTACGGCGGGGCGCTCCTGCTCGCGGGCCGGGCCGGGCGCCGTACGGCGATCCCGTTCGGGCCGTTCCTGCTCGCCGGCGCCTACGCCGGAGTGCTGGCGGGGGCGTACGCGGCCTGAGGCGAGCCGGCCGGAGGCGCTGGCGTAGGCTGGCCGGGTCCGTCCACAACCCTTGACGAAAGGGACGCTCCCGGTGACCGAGAAGGCCGACCTCACGTCTGTTGATGTCACAGTCGTCCTCGACCGTGCCGCCGAGGGCGGGCGGATCACCCCCGAGGAGGCGCTCGCCCTCTACCGCGACGCGCCCCTGCACGCGCTGGGCGCCGCCGCCGACGCCGTGCGCCGCCGTCAGTACGCCGGCATCGAGCACATCGCGACGTACATCATCGAGCGGAACATCAACTACACGAACGTGTGCGTCACGGCGTGCAAGTTCTGCGCCTTCTACGCGGCGCCCAAGGACACGGCCAAGGGCTGGACGCGCGACCTGGACGACATCCTGCGCCGGTGCGCGGAGACCGTCGAACTCGGCGGCACCCAGATCATGTTCCAGGGCGGGCACCACCCGGACTACGGCGTGGAGTACTACGAGGAGCACTTCTCCGCCATCAAGAAGGCCTTCCCGCAGCTCGTCATCCACAGCCTGGGGGCGAGCGAGGTCGAGCACATGGCGCGGATCTCGAAGGTGTCCGTCGAGGAGGCGATCCGGCGCATCCACGCCGCCGGGCTCGACTCCTTCGCCGGAGCCGGCGCCGAACTGCTCCCCGCCCGCCCGCGCAAGGCGATCGCCCCGCTGAAGGAGTCCGGCGAGCGCTGGCTGGAGATCATGGAGATCGCGCACGGCCTCGGCGTGGAGTCCACGTCGACCATGCTGATGGGCACCGGCGAGACCAACGCCGAGCGCATCGAGCACCTGCGGATGATCCGTGACGTCCAGGACCGGACGGGCGGCTTCCGGGCCTTCATCCCGTACACCTACCAGCCCGAGAACAACCACCTCAAGGGCCGCACCCAGGCGACCCTCTTCGAGTACCTGCGGATGATCGCGATCGCCCGCCTCTTCCTCGACAACGTCCGCCACATCCAGGGCTCCTGGCTGACCACGGGCAAGGAGGTCGGCCAGCTGTCGCTGCACTACGGCGCGGACGACCTCGGCTCCATCATGCTGGAGGAGAACGTCGTTTCCTCCGCCGGCGCCAGGCACCGCTCCAACCGCCTGGAGATCATCGACCTGATCCGCAAGGCGGGCCGCGTCCCGGCGCAGCGCGCGACGACGTACGAGCACCTCGTGGTGCACGAGGACCCGGCGGACGACCCCGTCGACGAGCGGGTCGTCTCCCACATCTCGTCCACCGCGATCGAGGGCGGCACCGCGCACCCCGAGCTGAAGCTGCTGGCCTCCAACTGACCGGCCCGTGCTGACGATCCACACCGCCGACCTGCTGGTGTCCGGCGCCCCCGGGCGGTCCTCCCTGCCCGGCGGCGCGGTCCTGGCCGACGGCCGGGAGGTCGCGGCCGTCGGCCCGTACGAGGAGCTGGCGGCCGCGTGGCCGACCGCGCGCGTACGGCGCTGGCCCGGGCTCCTGACCCCCGGACTGCTGAACCCGTACGGGCCCGAACTGCTGGAGCGGGCCTACCATCCGGATCCGCGGGAGGCCGGCGAACTCGGCACCGAACCGCTCACGGGCGCCGCCCTGGCGGCCCTGCCGATGACCGACGCCCGCTGGGGCGCGAGCGCGCGGCGGGGTGTGCGGCGGCTGCTGGCGCACGGGACCGTGGCGGTCGCCGGAGAGCTGCGGCGGCCCGCCGTGGTGGACGCCGTGCGCCGGGCGGGGCTGAGCGTCGAGGAGCGGTCCGAGGACCCCGCGGGCCCGCCGCGTCTCGACCCGCTGGCCGGGCGGAGCCTGGCGGAGGCCGTCCTGACGCCCCTGCTCCCGCGCGCCGGCCGGCCCGCCACCTTCACGGTCTTCGACGTCCCCGACGAGGCGGCCCTGAGGGCCGAGGGCGCCGCCCGCTGTGTGGCCACGGTGGTCGAGGGCAGGTTGCTGTACCGGTCCAGGTGAGCTTTTCCCCAGGGGCGCGGGGGACCGCGCGGCCGGCCGCGAAGCACCCGCGCCCGGCACCCGCAGGACACCCCGGCCCCTACCCCGAGAACGCCTCCGCGAAGGCACCCGGCTCCTGCTCCACCCCGCTGCAGTCGGTTAGCGCGTCGTCCGCGTCGGTGCCCTCCTCGCACCGCCGGTCCCGGAACGCCGACCACATCGACACCCAGGAGACGCCCTTCTCCTCGGCGAACGCCCGCACCCGCGCCGCGTCCGCGAGCGTGAACGTCTCGCCCGCGACGTCGTTGACGCCGATCATCGAGGTGAGCGCCATGCCCTTCCAGGCGGCGGCGTCCGTCGTGCCGAAGACCTCCTTGAGCTGGGCGTGCGCGGCGGTGGCCGCGGTGACGGCGTACCCGCCCATGTCCCCGGCGTACGACTCCCCGTAGTTCATCGTCATCAGGTTGACGGCCGACACCTGGACGTCGTACGTGTTCGCCGAGGTCAGCAGCGCGAGGCCGTCGGAGTCCAGGCCCGACGGCATCACCGGGAGGGTGAACGAGACCTCCAGGTCCGGGCGTTCCTCCTGGAGCGCGGCTATCGCCCGGGAGCGCAGGGCGACCGAGCCGGCGTCGGCCAGCTCCTCGCCCTCGATGTCGAAGTCGGCCCGGGTGGAACCGGCCGCGTCGAGCGCCGCGCCGTAGGCCTCGGCCAGCTCCGCCACGCTGCCGCAGACGGCCGCCAGTTCCCTGCCGGACGCGCCGCCGAAGGAGACCCGCACCGGGGCGCCCGTCGCGGTGAGCGCGGAGACGCGCGCGGCCACGGTCGCGTCGTCGACCGCGCGGGTGCCGTTCCACTCCGGGGTGCAGCCGCTGCCGTCGGAGATGACGAAGGCCAGGTTGTACGCCGAGGGGGAGCCCGCGGTGTCGTCGGCGGAGGCCTCCGCGGCGTTGACGTAGGGGGCGTACGACGTGCCGGACGTGGTGCCGGAACCGGTACCGGTGCTGGGACCGGTACCGGTGCCGGTGCTCTGCCGTGGTGTCGCGGGTGCCGCGTCCGACGTGCCGCCGGACCCCGCGGAGCATCCCGCCGCGGCCACGGCGAACAGGCAGGTGAGCCCGGCCGCCGGCCTCAGGAAACTCCTCATTGCGCATGCACCCGCTCTCGTGATTTCCGTCTCGGGACGGAGGCGAAGACCGTTCCCGAACTCGAAATGTCTCACATGCGGGCCGCCCGCGCCGAAGCGGCGAACGCGCGGCAATTTCATGGACAAACGTGGTCGAAAGGGGGAAGTTTTACGACCAAAAGGGGCGATCTGTCCGGTCCTTCCGCGGGTCGGCCGCGCGGACGTTCGCCCCTTCTCTCAGGCAAAGGACAGGTTCGGCCGTTCCTCACGGCCCCTTCACAAGAAGACCGGAGTTCAGGGCACATAAAGCCTCCCTAACATCCGGGGAATGCATTCCGAGCCTGCCGTCGAAAGCCGTGCCGCCGCTCGCGGTCGCCGTCGCGAACGCGACGACGACTCCGCCGCCGAGGGCCCCGTGTTCGTTGACCACTCCGGACGCCGGTCCAGACTGCTGCGCCGGATCGGCCTCCTCATGGGCGCCGGCTGCCTCGTCTACGCGGCCGTCCTCGGCGCCGCCTTCATGGGCTGGGGCACCTCGCTCGCCCCGTCCTCGCTGCTGCCGTTCGGCGGCACCGCCCAGGAGGGCCGGGGTCCCGGCGGGATGCGCCCGGACGGCGGCCTCGGCGACCGGATCGGCCTGCCGGGCGGCACCCCGCCCACCGGCGCCGCCTCCCCGTCCGTCCCCGCCTCTCCGTCCCCCTCCCTGTCCGCCTCCCCGTCCGTCCCCGCCTCCGCGGCCGCCAACTGACCGGAACACAGCCACCCCCATGACGACGACTCCCTCCCGCGGCCGGCGCCGCGCCCCCTCCCGCATCGAACGGGCGGCCGGCAAGGCCGCGGCCCTCCAGAAACCCCGCGTCATCCTGGCGGGGCTGCTGCTGCTCGCCCTCACCAGCGTGCTGCTGCTCGACGGCTACCTGCGTGCCGAGGTCGGCGGCGACCAGCGGGTCCGCACCGGGGCCGGCGCGAGCAAGGTGCCCGACGACATCCTCGGGGGCGGCCCGATCCTCACCTTCCGCGGCGGGCGGGCCACCACCGTCTCGGTCCCGGACAAGACGATCGTGCTCACCTTCGACGACGGCCCCGACCCCACCTGGACCCCCCAGGTCCTGGAGATCCTGGAGAAGTACGACGTGCCCGGGACCTTCTTCCTGGTCGGGTCGATGGTCGCGCGCCACCCGGGCATCGTGAAGGACATGGTCGAGCAGGGCGACGAGGTGGGCATCCACACCTTCACCCACGTCGACCTCTCCTACCAGAGCGACGCCCGCGTCGACCGCGAGATGGAGCAGACCCAGCTCGCGCTCGCGGGCGCGGCGGGCATCACCACCACGCTGTTCCGCGCGCCGTACTCGTCCAGGACGGACGCCGTCGACGACTACAGCTGGCCGGTCTACCAGCGGCTCGGCGAGGACGGCTACACCAGCGTCTTCGTCGACACCGACAGCGACGACTGGAAGAGGCCGGGCGTCTCCAAGATCATCGAGTGGGCCACGCCCGAGGACGGCGAGGGGGCGTCGGTCCTCTTCCACGACGCGGGCGGCGAGCGCTCCCAGACGATCGCCGCGCTGCCGGCGTACATCAAGAAGATGAAGGCGGCCGGCTACACCTTCACCACCATCAGCGGCGCGATGCGGGAGGAGAGCGCGGCGGCCCGTGAGGCTTCCGGACAGCAGCAGGCGGGTGCGGGCACGGGTGCCGGTACCGGGGACGAGGCTGCGGCCGGTGCGGCCGGGGGCGGGCTTCAGGCCGCCCACCGCGAGGCCACCGGTATGTCCCTGTACGAGGGCAAGGCGCTCGTCGCGGCGGTCGCCGTCGCCGAGTGGACGGTGCCGGTGCTCTCCGTCGGGCTGGCCGTCGTGGGCGTGGCCGTCATGGGCCGCTTCGGGATGATGCTGGTCCTCGCCCGCCGCCACCACCGCAAGCGCAACAGGCGCCGCTTCAGCTGGGGGCCGGCCGTCACCCGGCCGGTCAGCGTGATCGTCCCGGCGTACAACGAGAAGGAGTGCATCGCCAACACCCTGGAGTCGCTGGCGCGCAGCACCCACCCGATCGAGATCGTCGTGGTGGACGACGGGTCGACGGACGGCACGTCCGAGATCTCCCGCGAGGCGGCGAAGGCCCTGGGCATGACCAACGTCCGCGTCATCCGCCAGGAGAACGCGGGCAAGCCGGCCGCCCTCAACAACGGCGTCCGCAACGCCGGTTGCGACGTCGTCGTGATGATGGACGGCGACACCGTCTTCGAGCCCGACACCGTGCGCCACCTGGTCCAGCCGTTCGCCGACCCGAAGGTCGGCGCGGTCGCCGGCAACGCCAAGGTCGGCAACCGCGACACGGTCATCGGCGCCTGGCAGCACATCGAGTACGTCATGGGCTTCAACCTCGACCGCCGCATGTACGACCTGCTGCGCTGCATGCCGACCATCCCCGGCGCGATCGGCGCCTTCCGCCGGGACGCCGTCCTGGAGGTCGGCGGCATGAGCGAGGACACCCTCGCCGAGGACACCGACATCACCATCGCCCTGCACCGCGCCGGCTGGGACGTCGTCTACCAGGAGCACGCCCGTGCCTGGACCGAGGCCCCCGGCTCCCTCAAACAGCTGTGGTCCCAGCGCTACCGCTGGTCCTACGGCACCATGCAGGCCCTGTGGAAGCACCGCGGGTCCCTCACGGACAAGGGGCCCTCGGGGCGCTTCGGGCGCGTCGGCATGCCGCTGGTCGTCCTCTTCCAGATCGTCACGCCGGTCTTCGCACCGCTGATCGACGTGTTCACCGCCTACTCGATGATCTTCATCGACTTCCGGGCGGCCCTGCTGGCCTGGCTCGCGGTCCTGGGCGTGCAGCTCGTCTGCGCCGCGTACGCCTTCCGCCTCGACCGCGAGAAGTACCGCTACCTGCTGATGATGCCGCTCCAGCAGCTCGCCTACCGCCAGATGATGTACCTCGTCCTCATCCACTCCTGCGTCACCGCCCTCACCGGCGGCCGCCTGCGCTGGCAGAAGCTCAAGAGGACCGGCGAGGTCGGGACCCCGGCCGGGGTGAGCTGAGTGGGCGCGCACAGCAGGGGCCCGGCCCGCGGCCCGGCCCGGCGGACCGCCGTCACGGACACCCCGTCCGGGCCCGCTCCCGGTCCGGGCTCCGGCCTCGATTCCGGCTCCGGCCTCGATTCCGGTCCCGGCTTCGGCCCCGCCCTCGGCCCCCGCCCCGGCTCTGCCCCCGGTCCCGGTCCCGGTTCCGGTTCCGTCAGGGACACGGCTCCCCTGCCAGCGGTGGGGGAGCGCCCGGCGGGCCCGCCGGACGCGGGACCGCCGGACGCGCCGCCGGTGGCGGGGCCGCGGGCGCCCGGCCGTGACCGCTACTTCGACAGCCTCCGGGCCCTCGCCCTCGTCCGGGTCGTGGCCTACCACACCTTCGGCTGGGCCTGGGCGGGGCTGGTCTTCCCCTCCATGGGCGTCATGTTCGGCCTGGCCGGCACCCTGATGGCGAAGTCCCTGGAACGCCCGGCGCTCACCGTGGTGCGCGGCCGCCTCCGCAGACTCCTGCCGCCCTTCTGGTTCTGGGGCGCCTTCGTGGTCGCGGCGATGCTCGTCCACGGCTGGATACCGGACGGACAGATCGTCCACTGGATCGTGCCGCTGGGCGATCCGCCGGGCGACGCCTGGGGCGAGCAGGCCTGGGAGATCGTCTGGTATCTGCGCACCTACCTGTGGTTCGTCCTGCTCTCCCCGCTCCTGCTCCGGCTGTTCCGCCTCGCCCCGGTACCCGTCCTGGCCGCGTCCCTCACCCCGGTCCTGGTGCTGACCTTCGCCTGGGCCGGCCCGGACGGCCGCGTCGGCACCGCCCTGTGGGACCTGTCGACGTACCTCTCCTGCTGGCTGCTCGGCTTCGCCCACCGCGACGGCGTGCTCCGGCGCGCGAAGCCGGCCCCGGTGGTCGCCCTCTCCCTGGCGGCCATGGCGTACGGCGGCTGGTGCGCCTTCTCGCGGCAGGACGGGTACGGCACCTACGACCTGGACGAGAACCCCCTCGCGCAGGCCTTCTGGTCGGCCGGCTTCGTGCTGCTGCTGATGTGGGCGAAGGCGTACTTCCGGATCGACTTCGCCGGGCTGGCCCGGATGAGGCGCCTGAACCGGCTGGTCTCCGTCTTCAACGCGCGCGCGGTGACGATCTACCTCTGGCACGAGATCGCCCTGGTGCTGGCGGTCCCGCTGATCGACCGGTTCTGGGACGTGCCCGCCTTCGAGGCGTACCTGCCGCTGGAGAGCCAGTGGTTCCTGTTCGCCGTCGGCTGGCTGCTGATCGTGGTGTTCGTGCTGCTGTGCGGCTGGGTCGAGGACCTGGCCGCCCGGAAGAAGCCGAGGCTGCTGCCGTGAGGGCCGGACCCCTGCTGCCACAATGGGCGGGTGACCCGTGCTTCCCTGAACAAGCAGCCCCACGAAGTCGCCTCGATGTTCGACCGCGTGGCGGAACGGTACGACCTCACCAACGACGTCCTCTCGCTCGGCCAGGACCGCAGATGGCGCAAGGAGGTCGCGCGCGCCGTCGACGCCCGCCCCGCGCAGAAGGTCCTCGACCTGGCGGCGGGCACGGCCACCTCCTCGCTGCCCTTCGCCAGGACCGGCGCCTACGTCGTCCCCTGCGACTTCTCCCTCGGCATGCTCCAGGTGGGCAAGCAGAAGCACCCCTGGCTGCCGCTCACCGCGGGCGACGCGACGAGGCTGCCGTTCAAGGACGGCACCTTCGACGCCGTCACCATCTCCTTCGGGCTGCGCAACGTGCAGGACTTCGACGCGGCCCTGCGGGAGATGCACCGGGTGACGCGGCCCGGCGGACGGGTCGTGATCTGCGAGTTCTCGCACCCGACCTGGGCGCCCTTCCGCCAGGTCTACACCGAGTACCTGATGCGCGCCCTGCCCCCGGTCGCCCGCGCGGTGTCCTCGAACCCCGACGCGTACGTCTACCTCGCCGAGTCCATCCGCGCCTGGCCCGACCAGCCCGCCCTCGCCGAGCACCTGCGCAAGGCCGGCTGGTCGAAGGTCGCCTGGCGCAACCTCACCGGCGGGGTGGTCACCCTGCACCGGGGCTTCAAGGAGGACTGACCGGCGGACCGGCCGGGGGACCCGTCGGCGGACCGGCCGGGGGACCCGTCGGCGGACCGGCCGGGGGACCTGCCGGCCGGCGGCCGCCGGACCGGCCCTCAGCCCGTGATCGTCGCGAAGGGATCTTCCGCCGGGGCCAGTTCGCGCCGCATCCCGCCGCCGCCCGGCGCCGGCAGCCGTGGTTCGCGGACGCCCGCGCCGCCACCGCCCTCTCCCTCCGCGAAGTCGAACCACACGGTGACGACCGCCCCGCGCGGCACCTCCGTACCGGGAGGCGGGTACTGCCGTACGACGTGGTCGACGACGGTCCGCTGGAAATCGGGCCGGTCGGGCGCGGTCAGCAGCACGCCGTGCGCGGTGGCCGCCTCGCGCGCGTCCACGGCCATCAGCCCGACGAGCCGCGGCACGCGCACTTCGGTTGTCTTGGGATGTACGAGCACGGATGTCACCCCCTGCGGTACGGAAAGGGTAACCACGTGGAGGGGCCTTCCGGAAGCTTCCGATGCCTTACCGTGACGATTGGCTACTCATGGTCACTGAAAGGGAGTTGGATCCTCCGCTACAGGTCCAGCCGGTAGCAGTGCGCCTCCCGCTCCGTCCCGGGGACGGTGAACACGTCGGCGAGCCGCATGCCGAGCCGCCGGATCACGGCGACGGACCGGGCGTTGTCGGCGAGGACCATGGCGACCACCTCCGGCACCCCCGCGTCCCGCACCCGTTCCAGCGTCATCCGCGCCGCCGCCGTGGCGTACCCCCGGCCCCAGTGCTCGCGGCCGAGCCGCCAGCCGATCTCGATCTCCCCCGTCGGGCCCCACTCCCGGTCCCAGGGCTGGGCGCCGGTGAAGCCGACGACCCGCCCCGAGCCGTCGAGCGCCGTCCACAGGCAGAACCCGCGCTCGGCGTCGTGCCGGCGCTGGCGGGCGGTGAGTTCCTCGTAGACCGAGAGCCCCGCGGAACGGCCGCCGTGGAACTCCATGACCTCCGGGTGGTCGAAGACCCGGTGCCACGCCACCGCGTCCTCGTCCGTGGGGACGCGCAGCCGTACTACGGGCGGAACTCGGTTCACGGGGCAGCCCTTCAGCAGGTTGATCGATTCTCCTGAATAGACTGCCCGTGTCCAGTGCCGGTCGGCACGCGATTCCGAACCTTGGGGAGAACCCGCCGTGACCGAGCCCCTCTCCGAAAACACCGCCGATGTGATCGTGGTCGGCGCGGGGCCGGCCGGCTCCACGACCGCGTACCACCTCGCCAAGGCCGGCCTCGACGTACTCCTGCTGGAGAAGACCGAGTTCCCGCGCGAGAAGGTCTGCGGCGACGGCCTCACCCCGCGCGCCGTCAAGCAGCTCGTCGCCATGGGGATCGACGTCTCCGAGGAGGCCGGCTGGCTGCGCAACAAGGGTCTGCGCATCATCGGCGGCGGCGTCCGCCTCCAGCTGGACTGGCCGGATCTCGCCTCCTTCCCGGACTACGGCCTCGTCCGCAAGCGCGACGACTTCGACGAGCAGCTCGCCCGCCAGGCCCAGAAGGCGGGCGCCCGCCTCCACGAGCGCTGCAACGTCGGCGCCCCCGTCGTCGACGACCGCACCGGCCGGATCACCGGCGTGCACGCCAAGCTCGGCGAGGAGAAGCGCGAGGTCACCTTCCGGGCCCCGCTCGTCGTCGCCGCCGACGGCAACTCCACCCGCCTCTCCCTGGCGATGGGTCTGCACCGCCGCGAGGACCGCCCCATGGGCGTCGCGGTGCGCACCTACTTCACCAGCCCCCGCCACGAGGACGACTACCTCGAGTCCTGGCTCGAACTCTGGGACCGGCGCGGACCGGGCGAGGACCGCCTGCTGCCGGGCTACGGCTGGATCTTCGGCATGGGCGACGGCACCTCCAACGTGGGCCTGGGCGTCCTCAACACCTCCGACTCCTTCAAGGAGCTGGACTGGCGCGAGGTCCTCAAGGCCTGGTGCGCCTCCATGCCCGAGGACTGGGGCTACACGCCGGACAACATGACCGGCCCCATCCGCGGGGCCGCGCTGCCGATGGCCTTCAACCGCCAGCCGCACTACACGCGGGGACTGCTGCTCGTCGGCGACGCCGGCGGCCTGGTGAACCCCTTCAACGGCGAGGGCATCGCCTACGCCATGGAGTCCGGCCAGATCGCGGCCGACGTCATCGTCCAGGCCCACGCCCGCTCCACCCCCGCGGGCCGCGAACTCGCCCTCCAGCGCTACCCCCGCGTCCTCAAGGACACCTACGGCGGCTACTACACGCTGGGCCGCGCCTTCGTGAAGCTCATCGGCAACCCCAAGGTCATGAAGATCGCGACCCAGCGCGGCCTGACCCACCCGCTGCTGATGAAGTTCACCCTCAAGATGCTCGCCAACCTCACCGACCCCACCGGCGGCGACGCGATGGACCGCATCATCAACGGTCTGAGCAAGGTGGCGCCCAAGGCCTGACCGGACGCGCGGGGCGTGCGGTCGCCCGGCCGCACGCCCCGCGGCCGCGGCCGGGCCTTCCCGCGCCGCCTCCCGGAAAGCCCGAAGGGCCGCAGCCCCCGAGCGGCTGCGGCCCTTGCGGTGGATCCGTGCGTTGCGGACCCGTGCGTCTCAGAGCACCCGCACCGCGCCCGACGCCGGGTAGCCGGAGAGGTCCTGGATCACCACGCCCTTGGAGGGGTTGGCCGCGTCGAGGTACTGGCCGCCCCCGATGTAGACGCCCACGTGGTACGCGGAGCCCTTCCCGCCCCAGTACAGGATGTCGCCCACCTGGAGATCGGACAGCGACACGTCCGTGCCGGCCATCGACTGGTCCTGCGAGACCCGCGGGAGGTCCACGCCGACCTGACGGAACGCGGCCTGCACCAGGCTCGAACAGTCCCAGGCGTTGGGGCCGGTGGCGCCCATGACGTACGCGTCGCCCACCTGGGCTCTGAGGAAGGAGACGACCGTCGCGACGCTGCCGCTGGCCGGAGCGGAGGCGGTCGTCGAGGTGGTCGTCGCGGTGGCGAGGGCGGTCCGCTCCGAGGAACGGGACGCGGCGGCCTCGGCGGCCGCCTTGCGGGCCTCCTCGGCCTTCTTCTTCGCCTCGGCCTTCTTGGCGGCGGCGAGGTCCTTCGCGGCCTCCTTCGCGGCCGCCGCGGCTGCCGCGTCGCGCTCCGCCTCGAGCTGGTAGTTCGCGGCGGCCTGCTGCGTGGCGTTCGCGGACTGCGCGATCTGTGCGGCCACGTCGCCCGTCAGCACGGGCAGTTCGAGCGTCTGTGTCACCGGCTCGGCGGCGTTGGCCGATCCGGCCGCGGTGGCCACGGCCAGCGAGCCGAGTACACCACTGGCGACTCCGGCCCGCATCGCGATCGTCGACGCGCTGCGGCGGGGCTTCCGGTGGCTGCGTATGTGAGCGGTGTGGGACATGGGTACAAGCGGTATCAGGGGCTCCTCCATACCTTCAAGAAACGTGTGCTGCGCCACAATTGTTCAACGGGGGCCCCGAACACCTGCCGCAGCACTCTTTATTGACGCCGTAACGGACATTGCGGACGCAGGTGATCAAGCCTGTGATCATGGATTTTCGTCGTAACGTCCGGATTGCGCCGCACCTACCACTGGTGGGGATCATTGGCCAAGCCCGGTTCCTGGCGGCCTCCCGCGAGTGTGGCGGAGGTCACGGAACGATTAACGGAGGGCCCGCGTCCGACGCGAGCGGTGCGACCGGTTCCGCTCGTGAACGCGCGCACACGTCCACATCGGCCCCCGCGACTCCCCCCGACGTGTGAACGGCTCCTCTATCAAGGCGCCCCGCCCCGCGCCAATTTGCATGCACGGGAACCCTCTTGATATAGGCGCGACCTTCGTGACCTGCGACGACGAGCGTAAATGTCACTTCTTGTGATCACTCTGACGCTTCGCGTATGAAGATCACCGCTGATATGACTTCATGATCCTTCGTCAGGTGGTGGAGATCACAAAGCTTGTGCAATACCCCGTGTCGCAGATCACAGAGCCGCAGGCATAAGATGCGTGGCAGTTGGGCTTGTGACCTGCTTCACATGTTCGCGATCTTCGTCGGTGACGGTGGGGTTCGTGGGGCCGGTGAGGCGGATGCGAGCCCCGACATCGCCAGCAGTCAGTGCCGACTGAGAGGAGCGAGGAGCGGTGAACGCGTATGCGCCCATCCTCGTACTGGGAGCCCTCGGGGCAGGCTTTGCGATCTTCTCCGTGGTCATGGCCACGCTGATCGGGCCGAAGCGGTACAACCGCGCCAAGCTCGAGGCCTACGAGTGCGGTATCGAGCCGACCCCCACGCCGGCCGGCGGCGGGCGCTTCCCCATCAAGTACTACCTGACGGCGATGCTCTTCATCGTCTTCGACATCGAGATCGTCTTCCTCTACCCCTGGGCCGTCACCTTCGACGCCCTGGGGGTCTTCGGGCTCGTGGAGATGCTGCTCTTCGTGCTCACCGTCTTCGTCGCCTACGCCTACGTGTGGCGGCGCGGCGGCCTGGAATGGGACTGAGGGGCCTTTAAGCCATGGGACTCGAAGAAAAGCTGCCGAGCGGTTTCCTGCTGACCACCGTCGAACAGGCCGCGGGCTGGGTGCGCAAGTCGTCCGTCTTCCCCGCCACGTTCGGCCTCGCCTGCTGCGCCATCGAGATGATGACCACCGGCGCGGGCCGCTACGACCTGGCGCGCTTCGGCATGGAGGTCTTCCGCGGTTCGCCCCGTCAGGCGGACCTGATGATCGTGGCCGGCCGGGTCAGCCAGAAGATGGCGCCGGTGCTGCGGCAGGTCTACGACCAGATGCCGAACCCGAAGTGGGTGATCTCCATGGGGGTGTGCGCGTCCTCGGGCGGCATGTTCAACAACTACGCCATCGTCCAGGGCGTCGACCACGTCGTCCCCGTCGACATCTACCTCCCCGGCTGCCCGCCGCGCCCCGAGATGCTGATGGACGCGATCCTCAAGCTCCACCACAAGATCCAGAACTCCAAGCTGGGCGTGAACGCCGAGGAAGCGGCCCGCGAGGCGGAGGAAGCGGCGCTCAAGGCCCTGCCCATGATCGAGATGAAGGGGCTGCTGCGGTGAGCGACGCCAACGGCACCGGCGCGGGGGCCGCGGAACCCAACCCCGAGAAGGACCTCTCCGCCTCCAACCTCCCCGGACAGCGCGGCCAGGGCGGCGAGGAGATCCGCGTCCAGCGCGGCATGTTCGGCGCCCGCAACGGCGGTGACACCTCCGGTTACGGCGGCCTGGTCCGCTCGGTGCGCCTGCCTGGTGCGACCGCCCGCCCCTACGGCGGCTGGTTCGACGAGGTCGCCGACGAACTCGAGGGCGCGCTGGAGGAGCAGGGGCTCCTGCCCGAGAACGCGATCGAGAGGACGGTCGTCGACCGCGGCGAACTCACCTTCCACATCGAGCGCGAGCACCTCGTCCGCGTCGCCCGCACCCTGCGGGACGACCCGGCCCTGCGCTTCGAACTCTGCACGGGGGTGAGCGGCGTCCACTACCCGAACGACAAGGGGCGCGAGCTGCACGCCGTCTACCACCTGCGCTCGATCACCCACAACCGGCTGATCCGGCTCGAGGTGAGCACCCCGGACTCCGACCGGCACGTCCCGTCCCTGGTCTCCGTCTACCCGACCAACGACTGGCACGAGCGCGAGACCTACGACTTCTTCGGGATCGTCTTCGACGGTCACCCGGCCCTGACGCGGATCATGATGCCGGACGACTGGCAGGGCCACCCCCAGCGCAAGGACTACCCCCTCGGCGGCATCCCCGTCGAGTACAAGGGCGCCCAGATCCCGGCTCCGGACCAGCGGAGGTCCTACTCGTGAGCACTCAGTCAGCATCCGCCGCGTCGGCACGCGAGACCACCGAGGGCACCGTCTACACGGTCACCGGTGGCGACTGGGACGAGGTCGTCCGGTCCGCGGCCCGCGCCGACGACGAACGCATCGTCGTCAACATGGGTCCCCAGCACCCCTCCACCCACGGCGTGCTCCGCCTGATCCTGGAGATCGACGGTGAGACGGTCACCGAGGCCCGCTGCGGCATCGGCTACCTGCACACCGGCATCGAGAAGAACCTCGAGTTCCGCACGTGGACGCAGGGCACCACCTTCGTGACGCGCATGGACTACCTGACGTCCTTCTTCAACGAGACCGCCTACTGCCTCGCCGTCGAGAAGCTCCTCGGCGTCGAGGACCAGATCACCGACCGGGCCAAGATCATCCGAGTGCTCCTGATGGAGCTGAACCGGATGTCCTCCCACCTGGTGTGCATCGCCACCGGCGGCATGGAGCTCGGCGCCACCACGATCATGATCTACGGGTTCCGCGACCGTGAACTCATCCTCGACATCTACGAGCTCATCACCGGCCTGCGGATGAACCACGCGTACATCCGCCCCGGCGGACTCGCCCAGGACCTGCCGCCCGGCGCGGTGGACCAGATCCGCGAGTTCGTGAAGAAGATGAAGAAGAACCTCCCGGAGTACGACAAGCTCGCCACCGGGAACCCCATCTTCAAGGCCCGCATGCAGGACATCGGCTACCTCGACCTGGCCGGCTGCACGGCCCTCGGCGCCACCGGCCCGATCCTGCGCGCCACCGGCCTGCCGCACGACCTGCGCAAGAGCCAGCCCTACTGCGACTACGAGACGTACGACTTCGACGTCCCGACCGCCGACTCCTGCGACGCCTACGGCCGCTTCCTGATCCGCCTGGAGGAGATGCGCCAGTCGCTCAGGATCGTCGAGCAGTGCCTGGACCGGCTCCAGCCCGGCCCGGTCATGGTCCCCGACAAGAAGATCGCCTGGCCCGCCCAGCTCGCCCTGGGCCCGGACGGCCTCGGCAACTCCCTCGACCACATCAAGAAGATCATGGGCACCTCCATGGAGGCCCTGATCCACCACTTCAAGCTGGTCACCGAGGGCTTCCGCGTCCCGCCGGGACAGGCGTACGCGGCCGTCGAGTCGCCCAAGGGCGAACTCGGGGTGCACGCCGTGTCCGACGGCGGCACCCGCCCCTACCGGGTCCACTTCCGCGACCCGTCCTTCACCAATCTCCAGGCCATGGCGGCGATGTGCGAGGGCGGCCAGGTCGCCGACGTGATCGTCGCCGTGGCGTCCATCGACCCCGTGATGGGAGGCGTCGACCGGTGACCACCTCTTCTTCGGAGCGGGGCGTCAGCCTGGGCATGCCCGAGCTGCCCGCGCCCGCCTACCCGGACGACGTCCGCGCCCGGCTGGAGGCCGACGCGCGCGAGATCGTCGCCCGCTACCCCGACTCCCGCTCCGCGCTCCTGCCCCTGCTGCACCTCGTGCAGTCGGAGGAGGGACACGTCACGCGCACCGGGATGCGGTTCTGCGCCGACGTCCTCGGCCTGACCACCGCCGAGGTCACCGCGGTCGCGACCTTCTACACCATGTACCGGCGCCGGCCGAGCGGTGACTACCAGGTGGGCGTGTGCACCAACACCCTCTGCGCGGTGATGGGCGGGGACGCCATCTACGAGGCGCTCCAGGACCACCTCGGCGTCGGCAACGGCGAGACCACCGACGACGGCAAGGTCACCCTGGAGCACATCGAGTGCAACGCGGCCTGCGACTACGCGCCGGTCGTGATGGTCAACTGGGAGTTCTTCGACAACCAGACCGTGCAGAGCGCGAAGCGGCTGGTGGACGACCTGCGCGGCGGCCGTACCGTCTCGCCCACGCGCGGGGCGCCGCTGTGCACCTTCAAGGAGACCGCCCGGATCCTGGCGGGATTCCCCGACGAGCGCGAGGGCGCCGTCGAGGCGAGCGGCGGCGCGGGGCCCGCGTCGCTGGTGGGTCTCCGCCTGGCGAAGGGGGAGACCGCACCCGCGCGCGTGGTCCACCCGCGCGACGGCGGACCGCACGACGCGCCGCAGGACGGGGCCGTGCACGACCCGTCGCCGACGCGGCACCTCAGCTCGCACGACGCGCCGCAGGACACGTCGGCCTCCGACCCCGCCCACCCGGCAGGGCCCACCGCCGAGGAGGGGGAGTGATGACCTTGGCACCCGAACTGAAGGACACCGGCCCCGAGAAGCTGCTGGCACCCGTGCTGTCGGCCTTCTGGGACGAGGACCGGTCCTGGACGCTGGACGTGTACCGACGGCACGAGGGGTACGAGGGACTCCGCAAGGCGCTCGCCATGTCGCCGGACGACCTGATCGCGTACGTCAAGGAATCCGGTCTGCGCGGCCGCGGCGGCGCGGGATTCCCCACGGGAATGAAATGGCAGTTCATCCCCCAGGGGGACGGGAAACCGCACTACCTGGTCGTCAACGCCGACGAGTCGGAGCCCGGCACCTGCAAGGACATCCCGCTCCTCTTCGCGAACCCGCACAGCCTCATCGAGGGCATCGTGATCGCGTGCTACGCCATCAGGTCGTCCCACGCCTTCGTCTACCTGCGGGGCGAGGTCGTCCCCGTGCTGCGGCGGCTGCACGAGGCCGTGCGCGAGGCCTACGCGGCGGGCTACCTCGGCGAGAACATCCTGGGCAGCGGACTCGACCTCGAACTCACCGTGCACGCCGGCGCCGGCGCGTACATCTGCGGTGAGGAGACCGCGCTGCTGGACTCGCTCGAAGGCCGCCGCGGACAACCGCGGCTGCGTCCTCCCTTCCCCGCCGTCGCGGGCCTCTACGCGTGCCCGACCGTGGTGAACAACGTCGAGTCGATCGCGTCGGTCCCCGCGATCCTGCAGAACGGCAAGGAATGGTTCCGGTCGATGGGCAGCGAGAAGTCCCCGGGCTTCACGCTCTACTCGCTCAGCGGCCACGTCGCCAGCCCCGGCCAGTACGAGGCACCCCTCGGCATCACCCTCCGTCAGCTCCTCGAGATGAGCGGCGGCATGCGACCGGGCCACCGCCTCAAGTTCTGGACGCCGGGCGGCTCCTCCACGCCGATGTTCACCGACGAGCACCTCGACGTCCCCCTCGACTACGAAGGAGTGGGCGCCGCGGGTTCCATGCTCGGCACGAAGGCGCTCCAGTGCTTCGACGAGACGACCTGCGTGGTGCGGGCCGTGACCCGCTGGACCGAGTTCTACGCCCACGAGTCCTGCGGCAAGTGCACTCCCTGCCGGGAGGGCACCTACTGGCTGGTGCAGCTGATGCGGGACATCGAGGCCGGCAAGGGCGCCATGTCCGACCTCGACAAGCTCAACGACATCGCCGACAACATCAACGGCAAGTCCTTCTGCGCCCTCGGCGACGGTGCCGCCTCGCCGATCTTCTCCTCGCTCAAGTACTTCCGCGAGGAGTACGAGCAGCACATCACGGGCCGCGGCTGCCCCTTCGACCCGGCCAAGTCGACGGCCTGGGCCGACCGTACGGAGGTGAACGCATGACGGTGACCACCAGCGCTCCCTCCGGGGGCGGAGAGGCGGCTCCCCCGCCGGAGGACCTCGTGACGCTGACCATCGACGGCGCGGAGATCAGCGTGCCCAAGGGCACCCTGGTCATCCGGGCCGCCGAACAGCTCGGCGTCGAGATCCCGCGCTTCTGCGACCACCCGCTCCTCGACCCGGTCGGCGCCTGCCGACAGTGCATCGTCGAGGTCGAGGGCCAGCGCAAGCCGATGGCGTCCTGCACGATCACGTGCACGGACGGGATGGTGGTGAAGACCCAGCTCACCTCCCCGGTGGCCGAGAAGGCGCAGCACGGCGTGATGGAGCTGCTCCTCATCAACCACCCGCTGGACTGCCCGGTCTGCGACAAGGGCGGCGAGTGCCCCCTGCAGAACCAGGCCATGTCGCACGGCAACGCCGAGTCCCGCTTCGAGGGCCGCAAGCGGACCTACGAGAAGCCCGTCCCGATCTCCACGCAGGTGCTGCTCGACCGCGAGCGCTGCGTGCTGTGCGCCCGCTGCACCCGGTTCTCGAAGCAGGTCGCGGGCGACCCGATGATCGAACTGATCGAGCGGGGCGCGCTCCAGCAGGTCGGTACCGGCGAGGGCGACCCCTTCGAGTCGTACTTCTCCGGCAACACCATCCAGATCTGCCCGGTGGGCGCGCTCACCTCGGCGGCCTACCGGTTCCGCTCGCGGCCCTTCGACCTGATCTCCACGCCGTCCGTCTGCGAGCACTGCTCGGGCGGCTGCGCGACGCGCACCGACCACCGGCGCGGCAAGGTCATGCGACGGCTCGCCGCCGACGACCCCGAGGTCAACGAGGAGTGGATCTGCGACAAGGGGCGGTTCGGGTTCCGGTACGCCCAGCAGCGCGACCGGCTCGCCACCCCGCTCGTGCGCAACGCCGAGGGCGACCTCCAGCCGGCCTCCTGGCCGGAGGCGCTGCAGATCGCGGCCCAGGGGCTGCTCGCCTCGCGCGGCCGGACCGGCGTCCTGACCGGCGGCCGGCTGACCGTCGAGGACGCCTACGCGTACAGCAAGTTCGCGCGCGTGGCGCTCGACACCAACGACATCGACTTCCGCGCGCGCGTGCACAGCGGTGAGGAGGCCGACTTCCTGGCGTCCAGGGTGGCGGGCCGCGGCCGTGACCTCGACGGCAGCGGCATCACGTACACGACGCTGGAGAAGGCGCCCGCCGTCCTGCTCGTCGGATTCGAGTCCGAGGAGGAGGCGCCCGGCGTCTTCCTGCGACTGCGCAAGGCCTGGCGCAAGCACGGGCAGAAGGTGTTCTCGCTGGCCACCCACGCCACCCGCGGCCTGGAGAAGGCCGGCGGCACCCTGCTGCCGGCCGCTCCGGGCACCGAGACCGAGTGGCTGGACGCGCTGGCCGGCGGCGTCGGCCTGGAGGACGAGCCGGGGAGCCGGGCCGCCGAGGCGCTGCGCGCCGGCGGCGCGGTGATCGTCGTCGGTGAGCGGCTCGCCGCCGTCGCGGGCGGCCTCACCGCCGTCGTCCGCGCGGCCGCCGCGACCGGGGCGGACCTGGTGTGGATCCCGCGCCGGGCCGGGGAGCGGGGCGCCGTCGAGGCGGGCGCGCTGCCGTCGCTGCTGCCGGGCGGACGCCCGGCCACCGACCCGCGCGCGCGGGAGGAGGTCGCCGCCGCCTGGGGCGTCGCCGAACTCCCGGCGCGCTACGGCCGCGACACCGGGCAGATCATCGAGGCCGCCGCGCGCGGCGAGCTGCAGGCGCTGCTCGTCGCCGGGGTGGAGGTGGCCGACCTGCCCGACCCGGCACGCGCGCGCGAGGCGCTCGCCGAGGCCGGCTTCGTGGTGTCGCTGGAGCTGCGCCCCGGCGAGGTCACCGACCGTGCCGACGTGGTCCTGCCCGTCGCCGCGGTCGCCGAGAAGGCGGGCGCCTTCCTCAACTGGGAGGGCCGGGTGCGCTTCTTCGAGGCCGCGCTCAAGCCCGACCAGATGACGCGCCGTCCGGCACCGACCGACGCGCGCGTGCTGCAGATGCTCGCCGACGCCATGGACGTCCACCTGGGCCTGCCGGACCTGCGCACCACGCGCGCGGAGCTGGACCGGCTCGGCGCCTGGGACGGGCCGCGGGCCACCGCGCCGCTGGACACCGCCGGCGTCCTGCCGCGGCCCGCCGCCGGCGAGGCCGTCCTCGCCGGGCACCGGCTGCTGCTCGACCGGGGCCTCCTCCAGCAGGGCGACGAGGCGCTCGCCGGCACCCGGCACGCCGCCCGCGCGCGCGTGTCCGCCGCCACGGCCGCCGAGGCCGGCGTCGGGGACGGCGACACGCTCGCCGTGACCGGCACCGCCGGAACGGTCGAACTCCCGCTGGAGATCACGGAGATGCCCGACCGGGTGGTGTGGCTCCCGCTGAACTCCACGGGCGGGGGAGTCGCCTCCGACACCGGCGCCCGACCCGGCTCCCTCGTCCGCATCGGCCCGGCGGCGTCCGCCGCCGAGGCCCCCCAGGAGGTGGAGGCATGAGCCCGTACCTCGCCGCTGAAGACCTCTCGATGTTCGGCCACGACCCCTGGTGGCTGGTCGTGATCAAGGCGGTGTTCTGCTTCGCCTTCCTGATGCTGACCGTGCTGTTCTCCATCGTCTGGGAGCGCAAGGTCGTCGCCTGGATGCAGCTGCGCATCGGCCCCAACCGGCACGGCCCCTGGGGCATGCTCCAGTCGCTCGCCGACGGCATCAAGCTGATGCTCAAGGAAGACCTGATCGTCAAGCGCGCCGACAAGGTGGTGTACGTCCTCGCGCCGGTCGTCGCGGCCGTCCCGGCCTTCATGGCGATCGCGGTGATCCCCTTCGGCCCGGCCGGCAACGAGATCTCGATCTTCGGGCAGCGCACCACGATGCAGCTCACCGACCTGCCGATCGCGATGCTCTACATCCTCGCGGTCGCCTCGATCGGCATCTACGGCATCGTCCTCGCCGGCTGGAGCTCCGGATCCACCTACCCGCTCCTGGGCGGCCTGCGCTCCTGCGCGCAGATGATCTCGTACGAGATCGCGATGGGCGCCGCGTTCGCCTCGGTGTTCCTCTACTCCGGGTCGATGTCGACGTCGACCATCGTCGAGCAGCAGCAGGACCGCTGGTACATCCTCCTGCTGCCGGTCTCCTTCATCCTCTACATCGTCACGATGGTCGGCGAGACCAACCGCGCCCCGTTCGACATGCCGGAGTCCGAGGGCGACCTGGTCGGCGGCTTCAACACCGAGTACTCGTCGATCAAGTTCGCGATGTTCATGCTCGCCGAGTACGTGAACATGGTGACGGTCTCGGCCGTGGCGACCACGCTCTTCCTCGGCGGCTGGCGGGCCCCCTGGCCGGTCAGCACCTTCTGGGAGGGCGCGAACCACGGCTGGTGGCCGATGCTCTGGTTCGTCGTCAAGGTCCAGCTGCTGCTGTTCTTCTTCATCTGGCTGCGCGGCACGCTGCCCCGGGTCCGCTACGACCAGCTCATGAAGCTCGGCTGGAAGGTCCTCATCCCGGTCTCGGTGGTCTGGCTGATGCTCGTCGCGACCGTGCGGACCCTGCGCAACGAGAACTACGACTTCGCCGACATCGCCCTCTACGTCGGCGGCGGCGTCCTGGTCCTGCTGCTGCTCTCCTTCATCGCGGACATGTTCCGCGGCGGGGACAAGGAGGAGCCGGCCCCGGCCGAGCCCGCCGCCTTCGACCCGATGGCGGGCGGGTTCCCCGTACCGCCGCTGCCGGGACAGGAGCTGCCACCGGTGCCCAGGCGCCGTCCGCGCCGGGAGCGGGAGCTGATTGTCAGTGGTGGGCCCGATACTCACAGTGACGGACCGCTGGAGGAAAAGGAGGCGTCCGATGGCTGAGGAGCCCAAGGAGGCCGGGCAGCCGAAGCCCGGCTTCCAGAACCCGGTGGCCGGTTTCGGCGTGACCTTCAAGGCCATGTTCAAGAAGCGGCTCACCGAGCAGTACCCCGAGCAGGAGAAGACCACCGCTCCCCGGTTCCACGGACGGCACCAGCTCAACCGCCATCCGGACGGTCTGGAGAAGTGCGTCGGCTGCGAGCTGTGCGCCTGGGCCTGCCCCGCCGACGCCATCTACGTCGAGGGTGCCGACAACACCGAGGAGGAGCGCTACTCCCCGGGCGAGCGGTACGGGCGCGTCTACCAGATCAACTACGCCCGCTGCATCCTGTGCGGCCTGTGCATCGAGGCGTGTCCCACCCGCGCGCTGACGATGACCAACGAGTTCGAACTGGCCGACAGCAGCCGCGCCAACCTGATCTACACCAAGGAGCAGCTGCTGGCCGGCCTGGACGAGGGCATGGTCGACAGCCCGCACGCCATCTACCCCGGCATGGACGAGAAGGACTACTACCTGGGCCTGGTGACGGAGGCCGCGCCCGGCACCGAGCGGCAGGCCGCGCTCTCCCAGGGCGAGGTCCCGCAGGAGGCCGCCGCCACGTCCGGCGAGAACGAGCCCGCCTCCGGGGAGGTGATCGGCCGATGAGCGCACAGCTCGCCGCCTACTCCACCTCCACCGGCGAGGCGGTCCAGTTCTGGGTGCTGGGCACCGTCGCCGTGATCGGCGCCCTGTGCACCGTCTTCATGCGCAGGGCCGTGCACAGCGCGCTCTGCCTCGCCGGAACCATGATCGTCCTGGCGGTGTTCTACCTCGCCAACGGCGCCTACTTCCTGGGCGTCGTGCAGATCGTCGTCTACACCGGCGCGATCATGATGCTGTTCCTGTTCGTGGTGATGCTCGTCGGCGTCACCGCCGCGGACTCCCTGAAGGAGACCATCAAGGGCCAGCGCTGGCTGGCCCTCGTCTGCGGCCTCGGCTTCGGCATCCTGCTGGTCGCCGGCATCGGCAACGCCTCCCTGACGGAGTTCGGCGGCCTCACGGAGGCCAACGCGGGCGGCAACGTGGAGGGCCTCGCGGCCCTGATCTTCACCAAGTACGTCTTCGCCTTCGAGATCACCGGCGCCCTGCTCATCACGGCCGCCGTCGGCGCCATGGTGCTCACCCACCGCGAGCGCACCGAGCGGGCGAAGACCCAGCGCGAGCTGTCCGAACAGCGCGTCCGCGAGGGCGTCCACCTGCCGCCGCTGCCCGCGCCCGGTGTGTACGCGCGGCACAACGCCGTGGACATCGCCGGCCTGCTGCCCGACGGCACCCCGTCGGACCTCACCGTCAGCAAGACGCTGCGGGAGCGCGGCCAGGTCCGGGACGTGTCCGCGGAGGCGCTCAACAGCCTCAAGGCGATCGAGCAGCGCGCCGCGGAGCGTCTGGAACGCACCCCGATCGAGCCGCCGACCTTCAAGCGGGCCGAGGAGGCGTCGAAGTGAACCCCGTCAACTATCTGTACCTCGCCGCCCTGTTGTTCACGATCGGCGCGACGGGCGTCCTGATCAGGCGCAACGCGATCGTCGTGTTCATGTGCATCGAGCTGATGCTCAACGCCTGCAACCTCGCGTTCGTCGCCTTCTCCCGCATGCACGGCAACCTCGACGGCCAGATCATCGCCTTCTTCACGATGGTCGTCGCCGCGGCGGAGGTCGTGGTGGGACTCGCGATCATCGTGTCGCTGTTCCGTTCCCGCCACTCGGCCTCGGTCGACGACGCCAGCCTGATGAAGCTGTAAGGGGTCGGAAGAATCGTGGAGAACCTGATTGCGCTGCTGATCGCGGCGCCCCTGCTCGGAGCGGCCGTCCTCCTGGTCGGCGGCCGGCGGCTCGACGCCGTCGGCCACTGGCTCGGCACACTGCTGGCGGCCGTCTCCTTCGTGATCGGCCTCGTCCTCTTCGCCGACCTGCTCGGCAGGGACGCCGAGGACCGGACGCTCACGCAACACCTGTTCAGCTGGATCCCGGTCGAGGGCTTCCAGGCGGACGCCGCCTTCCGCGTCGACCAGCTGTCGATGACGTTCGTCCTGCTGATCACGGGCGTCGGCTCGCTGATCCACCTGTACTCGATCGGGTACATGGAGCACGACGAGCGCCGCCGCCGCTTCTTCGGCTACCTGAACCTGTTCCTGGCGGCGATGCTCCTCCTCGTCCTCGCCGACAACTACCTGCTGCTGTACGTCGGCTGGGAGGGCGTCGGCCTCGCCTCCTACCTGCTGATCGGCTTCTGGCAGCACAAGCCCAGCGCCGCCACCGCGGCGAAGAAGGCCTTCCTGGTCAACCGCGTCGGTGACGTGGGCCTGTCGATCGCCGTCATGCTGATGTTCACCACCTTCGGCACCTTCGCCTTCGGCCCCCTGCTCGGCACGCCCGAGGAGGCCGGCCTCGCCGGCGGGGCGAGCGAGGGCACGCTCACCGCGATCGCCCTGATGCTGCTGCTCGCGGCCTGCGGCAAGTCCGCCCAGGTGCCGCTGCAGTCCTGGCTCGGGGACGCCATGGAGGGCCCGACGCCCGTCTCGGCCCTCATCCACGCGGCCACGATGGTGACCGCCGGCGTCTACCTGATCGTCCGCTCCGCGGCGATCTTCAACCTGGCGCCCGACGCACAGCTCGTCGTCACGATCGTCGGCGCCGTCACGCTCCTGTTCGGTGCGATCGTCGGTTGCGCGAAGGACGACATCAAGAAGGCCCTGGCCGGCTCGACCATGTCGCAGATCGGCTACATGGTGCTGGCGGCCGGCCTCGGCCCCATCGGCTACGTCTTCGCGATCATGCACCTCGTGACGCACGGCTTCTTCAAGGCCGGCCTGTTCCTCGGCGCCGGTTCGGTCATGCACGGCATGAACGACGAGGTCGACATGCGCAAGTACGGCGGCCTGCGGAAGTACATGCCGGTCACCTTCATCACGTTCGGCCTGGGCTACCTCGCCATCATCGGCTTCCCGGGGCTGTCCGGCTTCTTCTCCAAGGACAAGATCATCGAGGCCGCCTTCGCCAAGGGCGGCACCGAGGGCTGGATCCTCGGCGGCTGCGCGCTGCTGGGCGCGGCCATCACGGCGTACTACATGACGCGCGTGATGCTGATGACGTTCTTCGGCGAGGAGCGCTGGAAGAACCGGCCCACGCGTTCACCCGAGGCGCCGAGCGCCGAGCCCGCCGCCGCGCACGGCGGTGAGGCCGCGTCCGGTCACGCCGCCGCGACGGCGGAGCCGCACCCGCACGAGTCCCCGAGGTCCATGACGGTCCCGATGATCGTGCTGGCCTTCGGATCGGTGTTCGCCGGCGCCTTCTTCAGCATCGGCGACCGCTTCCTGCACTGGCTGGAGCCCGTCACGGGCCACAGCCACGGCGACGCGCCGGTCAGCGCCCTCACGGTCACCCTCGCCACCATGGTGGTGCTGGTGATCGGCGTCGCGGTCGCCTACCTCCAGTACGGCCGCCGCCCCGTCCCGGTCGTCGCCCCGCGCGGCTCCCTGCTCACCCGGGCCGCCCGGCGCGACCTCCTCCAGGACGACTTCAACCACGTCGTCCTGGTCCGCGGCGGCGAACACCTCACCCGGTCCCTGGTGTACGTCGACCACACCCTGGTCGACGGCGTCGTCAACGGCACGGCGGCCTCGGTCGGCGGCCTCTCCGGACGCCTGCGCAAGCTCCAGAACGGCTTCGCGCGGTCGTACGCGGTCTCGATGTTCGGCGGTGCGGCGGTCCTCATCGCCGCCACCCTGCTGATGAGGGCGGTCTGATACCGATGTCCTTTCCCCTGCTGACAGCGACGGCGGCGCTCCCCGCGATCGGGGCGGTCGCCACGGCCGCCGTCCCGGCCGCGCGGCGCAACGCCGCCAAGACGCTGGCGCTGCTGTTCTCCCTCGCCACGCTCGTCCTCGCGATCGTCGTCCTGGTCCGCTTCGACCCGGACGGCGACCGCTACCAGCTCACCGAGTCCCACTCCTGGATCGCCGAGTTCGGCGTCCGGTACGAACTCGGCGTGGACGGCATCGCGGTGGCGCTCATCGCGCTCACGGCGCTGCTGATCCCGTTCATCATCCTCGCGAGCTGGCACGACGCAGACCCGATGGAGACCGGCAGCCGGCGGTGGCGGCCGACGCAGGGCTTCTTCGCCCTGGTCCTCGCCGTCGAGGCGATGGTGATCATCTCCTTCGAGGCCACCGACGTCTTCCTGTTCTACATCTTCTTCGAAGCCATGCTGATCCCGATGTACTTCCTCATCGGCGGCTTCGGGGACCGGGCCCACGAGCACGGCGAGGAGGTGGCGTCCACCCAGCGGTCGTACGCGGCCGTGAAGTTCCTCCTCTACAACCTGGCCGGCGGACTGATCATGCTGGCCGCGGTGATCGGGCTGTACGTGGCCGCCGGGAACTTCTCGCTGACGGAGATCGCCGAGGCCCGGGCCGACGGCTCGCTCGACATGGCGACGAACACCGAACGCTGGCTGTTCCTCGGCTTCTTCTTCGCCTTCGCCGTGAAGGCACCCCTGTGGCCGCTCCACACCTGGCTGCCCAACGCCATGGGGGAGGCCACCACCCCGGTCGCCGTCCTCATCACGGCGGTCGTCGACAAGGTCGGCACCTTCGCGATGCTGCGCTTCTGCCTCCAGCTCTTCCCGGAGGCCAGCAAGTGGGCCACGCCCGTGGTCCTCGTCCTCGCCGTGATCAGCATCATCTACGGCGCGCTGCTCGCCGTCGGGCAGCGGGACATCAAGCGGCTGGTGGCGTACGCGTCGATCTCGCACTTCGGCTTCATCATCCTGGGCATCTTCGCGATGACCAGCCAGGGCCAGTCGGGCGCGACGCTCTACATGGTCAACCACGGCATCTCGACGGCCGCCCTGATGCTGGTCGCCGGCTTCCTCATCTCGCGGCGCGGCTCGCGGCTCATCGCCGACTACGGCGGCGTGCAGAAGGTCGCCCCCGTGCTGGCCGGCACCTTCCTGATCGGCGGCCTCGCGACCCTGTCGCTGCCGGGACTGGCACCGTTCGTGAGCGAGTTCCTGGTCCTGGTGGGGACGTTCTCGCGCTATCCGGTGATCGGCATCGTCGCCACGTTCGGCATCGTCCTCGCCGCGCTCTACACCCTCGTCCTCTACCAGAGGACGATGACCGGTCCCGTCAGGCCCGAGGTCGCCGCGATGCCGGACCTCCGCCCGCGTGAGCTGATGGTCGTCGCCCCGCTGATCGTCCTGCTGATCTTCCTGGGCGTCTACCCGAAGCCCGTCACGGACATCGTCGACCCGGCGGTCAGGCAGACGCTGTCCGACGTACACAAGAAGGACCCCCGGCCCGAGGTGGAGGCGGCCAAGTGAGCACAGCAGCCGTCCACAGTCTGTGGACAACCGCGGCCGACCCGATCTCGAAGATCGACGCGCCGAAGATCGAATACGCACAGCTGTCGCCCACCCTGATCGTCGTGGGCGCGGCCGTCGTCGGGATCCTGGTCGAGGCGTTCGTGCCGCGCCGGTCCCGCTACCACGCCCAACTGTTCCTCTCCGTGCTCGCGTTGATCGCCGCGTTCGCCGCGGTGGTGGCGCTGGCCGCGGACGGATACGGCACCACCAGGGCGCACATCGCGGCGATGGGCGCGATCGCGGTCGACGGACCGGCCCTGTTCCTCCAGGGCACGATCCTGCTGGCCGCCCTGGTGGGACTGTTCACCTTCGCCGAACGGCGGCTCGACCCCGAGGCGCACGGCAGCCGCGTCGACTCCTTCGCCGCCCAGGCCGCCTCCGTGCCGGGCAGCGACAGCGAGAAGGCGGCGGTCAGGGCGGGCTTCACCACCACCGAGGTCTTCCCGCTGCTGCTGTTCGCCGTCGCGGGCATGCTGGTCTTCCCGGCGGCCAACGACCTGCTGACCCTCTTCATCGCCCTGGAGGTCTTCTCGCTGCCGCTGTACCTGCTGTGCGCGCTGGCCCGCCGCAAGCGGCTGCTGTCCCAGGAGGCGGCGGTCAAGTACTTCCTGCTCGGCTCCTTCGCCTCCGCGTTCACCCTGTTCGGCATCGCCCTGCTGTACGGGTACGCCGGCTCGGTGTCGTACGCGACGATCGCGCAGGTCGTCGACGGCACGGTCGCGAACGTCAGCCCGGCCCTCGCCGACACCATGGGCAACGACGTGCTGCTGCTCATCGGCGCCGCGATGATCGTCATGGGGCTGCTGTTCAAGGTGGGCGCCGTGCCGTTCCACATGTGGACGCCGGACGTCTACCAGGGCGCGCCGACCCCCGTCACCGGCTTCATGGCCGCCGCCACCAAGGTGGCCGCCTTCGGCGCGCTGCTGCGGATCCTCTACGTGGTGCTGCCGGGCCTGCGCTGGGACTGGCGGCCGGTCATGTGGGGCGTCGCCGTCGTCACCATGCTGGGCGGCGCGATCGTCGCGATCACCCAGACCGACATCAAGCGGCTGCTGGCGTACTCGTCGATCGCGCACGCCGGGTTCATCCTCGCGGGTGTCATCGCGACCACGCCGGACGGCGTCTCGTCGGTCCTGTTCTACCTGGCCGCGTACTCGTTCGTGACGATCGGCGCGTTCGCCGTGGTGACGCTGGTGCGGGACGCCGGCGGCGAGGCGACGCACCTGTCCAAGTGGGCCGGGCTGGGCCGTCGGTCGCCGCTGGTGGCGGCCGTGTTCGCGGTGTTCCTGCTGGCCTTCGCCGGCATCCCGCTGACCTCCGGGTTCGCGGGCAAGTTCGCCGTGTTCAAGGCGGCGGCGGAGGGCGGTGCGGCGCCGCTCGTCGTGGTCGGTGTGATCTCGTCGGCGATCGCCGCGTTCTTCTACATCCGCGTCATCGTCCTGATGTTCTTCAGCGAGCCGCGGCCCGAGGGCCCCACCGTCGCCGTGCCGTCACCCCTGACGATGACGACGATCGGGGTGGGCGTGGCGGTCACCCTGGTGCTCGGCGTGGCGCCGCAGTACTTCCTGGACCTGGCGAGCCAGGCGGGGGTGTTCGTGCGCTGACCCGCGGAGCGTGTGCGACGGGCCCCGGCTCCCCGCGGAGGGAGCCGGGGCCCGTCCGTGCCGGGGCCCTCGCCCGTGCCGGGGCCGTCCGGACCGGAGCGCGTCCGGTGGGGTTCCGGCCGGTGGGCGTCCGGCGGGGTTCCGGCCGGTCCGTGCGGTCGGGGCACCGGCACCGCGAGGCCGGCGGATCACCGCGGGCCTGTGGACAACTCCGACGGTGTCGGTCCCGCCCCCTATCGTGGACGCAGTGGTCGAGGGACGACGTACGGGGGACGGGACGATGCGAGGAACGGGCGGGATCAGGGAGATGCCAGGAACCACCGAGATGCCGGGCACGGAGAGCGAGGCGCTGGCCACGCTCCACCGGGTCTTCGGGTACGAAGCCTTCCGGGGCGAGCAGGGCGAGGTCATCGAACACGTGGTGGCCGGCGGGGACGCGGTCGTCCTCATGCCGACCGGCGGCGGCAAGTCGCTGTGCTACCAGATCCCCTCCCTGGTCCGGCCGGGCACGGGCGTCGTCGTCTCCCCGCTGATCGCGCTGATGCAGGACCAGGTCGACGCGCTGCGGGCCCTGGGCGTGCGGGCCGGGTTCATGAACTCCACGCAGGACTTCGACGAGCGGCGCACGGTCGAGGCCGAGTTCCTGGCCGGCGAGCTGGACCTGCTCTACCTGGCACCGGAGCGGCTGCGCCTGGACGCCACGCTGAACCTGCTGTCGCGCGGCAAGATCGCCGTCTTCGCCATCGACGAGGCCCACTGCGTCTCCCAGTGGGGGCACGACTTCCGCCCCGACTACCTCACCCTCTCCCTGCTGGGCGAGCGCTGGCCCGACGTCCCGCGGATCGCGCTCACCGCCACGGCCACCGACGCGACGCACCAGGAGATCACGCAGAGGCTGCGCATGCCGGCGGCCCGCCACTTCGTCGCGAGCTTCGACCGGCCCAACATCCAGTACCGGATCGTGCCGAAGGCCGACCCCAGGAAGCAGCTGCTGAGCTTCCTCCGCGAGGAGCACGCGGGCGACGCGGGCATCGTCTACTGCCTGTCGCGCAACTCCGTGGAGAAGACCGCCGAGTTCCTCTCCCGCAACGGCATCGAGGCCGTGCCGTACCACGCCGGCCTGGACGCGGGCACCCGCGCGGCGCACCAGTCGCGGTTCCTGCGGGAGGAAGGCCTGGTCGTGTGCGCGACCATCGCCTTCGGCATGGGCATCGACAAGCCGGACGTGCGGTTCGTCGCCCACGTCGACCTGCCCAAGTCGATCGAGGGCTACTACCAGGAGACGGGCCGCGCGGGCCGGGACGGACTGCCCTCGACGGCCTGGATGGCCTACGGCCTCAACGACGTCATACAGCAGCGCAAGATGATCCAGTCGAGCGAGGGCGACGAGGCGTTCCGGCGCCGGGCCGCCGCCCACCTCGACTCGATGCTGGCACTGTGCGAGACCGTCCGGTGCCGCCGCGGACAGCTCCTGGCCTACTTCGGCCAGGAACCGGACCCGAAGGGCTGCGGCAACTGCGACACCTGCCTCACGCCACCGGAGACCTGGGACGGCACGGTCGCGGCACAGAAGGTGCTGTCGACGGTGGTGCGGTTGCAGCGGGAGCGCGGCCAGAAGTTCGGGGCGGTGCAGATCGTCGACATCCTCATGGGCAGGCGCACGGCCAAGGTGATCCAGTTCGACCACGACCAGCTGTCGGTGTTCGGCATCGGCGAGGAGCTGTCCGAGGCCGAATGGCGCGGTGTCGTACGGCAGTTGCTGGCACAGGGGCTGCTCGCCGTCGAGGGGGACTACGGCACGCTGGTGCTCACGGAATCCAGCGGTGAGGTACTGCGCCGCGAGCGCGAGGTGCCGCTGCGCAAGGAGCCGAAGAAGCCGGTCACGGCGAAGGCGTCGGCGGGTTCCTCCACGGGCAGGGGCAAGGCGAAGGCCGCCGCGGTCGAACTGCCCGAGGCCCTGCTCCCCGCCTTCGAGGCCCTGCGCGCCTGGCGCGCGGAACAGGCCCGCGAGCAGGGCGTGCCGGCGTACGTCATCTTCCACGACGCCACGCTGCGGGAGATCGCCACGGCCTGGCCGACGTCGGTGCGGGAGCTGGGCGGGATCAGCGGGGTCGGCGAGAAGAAGCTGGCGACGTACGGGGAGGGAGTCGTCGGCGTGCTGAGCTCCCTGGGCGAGGCCCCGGGCCCGGCGTCCGACGCCGCCCCGGACCAGGGCTTTGGGAGGGCTTCCGTCGCCGGGTCCGCCGCGGGCGGGGCGCCCTCCGCCGACGGGGCCGACGACCACTGGCCCGAGATGGACGAGGAACCGGAACCCGAGGACGAGGACTGGAGATAGACGACCGGAGACCGTGTGCGGGAGAACGGGGAGCGGGCCGCGTGCCGCGGACCGTGTGGGGGAGAACGGGCACGGGACCGCGGGCCGGGATGCCGGACCGGGATGCCGGGCCGCGGTCGTCCCCGGTCAGGGCTCAGCTCAGTGCGGTCAGTCCCGGGGCGAAGGTGATCAGCAGCGGGAGCAGGGGGACCAGTGCCGCCACGGCCGTCGTCAGGGCCCGGTGCCTGCGCAGCAGCCGCGGGGGCGGCTGGAGGAGACGGTCCACGCGTTCGCCCAGCAGGCGGTGGGAGGACGCGCAGGACAGGACGCCCCGGTGCTGGTTCAGCTCGATCAGCGCGAGGGCCGTCGTGAGGTGACCGCAGCGGCGGGAGGCCGTGTCGTCGGCGGAGAGCTCGACCAGGCGGTGGGTCTGGTCGCAGAAGTGGGCGAACAGCGGGACGCGCGGGAACCCGGTGGCCAGGGCCGTCGACAGGTGCAGCAGCCAGTCGTGGTGGGCGCGGGCGTGACCCCGTTCGTGGGCGAGGACCGCGTCGATCTGGTGGGAGGTGAGGCGGTGCAGGGCACCGGTGGTCACGACCAGCCGGGACGGACTGCCGGGCATCCACCAGGCGTCCGGGTAGTCGTCCTCGAGCACCAGCAGGGGACCCCGGGCGGGAGGCAGTCCCGCGGGCAGGTCGGGCGCGCGCTCCCGCAGGTGGGCGCGGGCCAGACCGCGGCGCCGACGGGCCTCGACCAGCTCGCGGGCGAGCATCGCGGTGGTCCAGGCGGCGCCGCAGGCCAGCAGCAGCGTGAGCACCGTCGCCCACACCGGGGCGGCCGAGAGGTCGTAGGCCTCCGTCACGGCCGGTGGTGCCGGGGCGAAGAGCTGGACGCGGACGGTGTGGAAGACGGCGGCCGCCCCCAGCGCGAGCGCCGTCAGACAGCACAGCAGCACCGTGGCGACCAGGCACTGCCACACCCACAGCGCCACCACCGGCTCCCGCTCGGGCCACTCGGCCCGGGTCAGCGCGCGCGGGACCGGCACGGCGGCCGTCAGGGCGACGACGCTCAACAGGAGCAGGCAGAGGGTCATGGCTGCGGGCTCCGGATCCTGGTCGGGGAGAACGGGTCGGTGGCGACGGGCGGTTCCGCGCTCCGGGACGGTGGGTGCGGCGGGTGCGGCGGGTCCGGGGCGGGAACCGTTCCCGCCGCCAGTATGACGGCGGGAACGGCCGGAGTCAGCCCGTGCGGACCCGCCCGCTCACCTCGCCCAGACCGACCCGCAGCCCGCCCGGACCGGGAGCCCAGGCCGACAGGGTCACCACGTCCCCGTCCTCCAGGTACGCCCGCTTGCCGTCGGGGAGTTCCAGGGGGTCGCGGCCGTTCCAGGTCAGCTCCAGCAGGGAACCGCGCTGGTTCTCGGCCGGGCCGCTCACCGTGCCGGAACCGTAGAGGTCGCCGGTGCGCAGGGAGGCCCCGTTGACCGTCATGTGGGCGAGTTGCTGGGCGGCCGTCCAGTACATGGTGGAGAAGGGGGGCTCGGAGACGACGTGGCCGTTGACGGCGACCGAGATGCGCAGGTCGTACCCGGCGGGCTCGGTGGCGGAGTCGTCGAGGTAGGGCAGCAGGGGGTGGGTGCGTTCGGGGGGTGACAGCCGCGCCTCCTCCAGCGCCTCCAGCGGGGTGATCCACGCCGACACCGAGGTGGCGAAGGACTTCCCGAGGAAGGGGCCGAGGGGGGCGTACTCCCAGCCCTGGATGTCGCGGGCGGACCAGTCGTTGAGGAGGCACAGGCCGAAGACGTGCTCGCGGAAGCCGGTCAGCGGCACCGGGTGTCCCTGCCGCGACGGCGTGCCCACCACGAAGCCGACCTCGGCCTCGATGTCGAGCCGCCGGGTGGGGCCGAAGACGGGGGCCGGGTCGGTGGGCGCCTTGCGCTGGCCCGAGGGGCGGACGACGTCCGTGCCCGAGACCACGACCGTGCCGGCGCGGCCGTGGTAGCCGATCGGCAGGTGCTTCCAGTTCGGCGGGAGGGGGTCCGCGGCGTCCGGGCGGAAGACGGCGCCCGCGTTCCGGGCGTGGTGCTCGGAGGCGTAGAAGTCGACGTAGTCGGCCACCTCGAACGGCAGATGCAGGGTCACCGAGGAGAGGGGGTGCAGGAAGGGGAGCAGCGTCTGCCGGTGGGAGGGGTCCGTGACCCACTCGGTCAGGGCGCCGCGCACCTCGGACCAGACCGTACGGCCCGCCGCCAGCAGCGGGTTGAGGGTCGGCCGGCCGAGCAGGGCGGCGTGCGGGGAGCCGAGGGCCCGGGCCGCCGCACCGGCGTCGAGCACGTGGTCGCCGAGCCGGACGCCGACGGTCCGCTGCCCGGAGCCGGAGCCGGAGCCGGAGCCGGAGCCGGAGCCGGAGCCGGAGCCGGAGTCCGGTCGGGGCTCGGCATGCGGGTCGGAGCCGGGGCTGGAGTCGGAGCCGGCGCCGGAGGCGGGGTCGGACAGGGAGAAGACGCCGTACGGGAGGTTGTGCGGACCGAAGGGGTCGCCCTCGGGGAGGTCGAAGGGGGCCAAGGGGGGCATCGGGTGCTGCCTCACTTTCGTGCTCGCCATCTGTTCGCCAGGTCTGCGCCTGCGTTCGCCATGGCCGGGCCGGTCATGCGCAGGTGCTCCGCGGGTGCTCTGCGGGTGCGCCGAGCCGCGGCACACGTTACGGCCGACCTCGCGGAAGGGACACCGCGGCGACACGGGAGCGCCACCGGGGACCGCGGGCCGGGCGGCCCGGCCGGAGCGCTCCGCGTCCGTCCGGACACGGCAGGTCGTCCACGGCCCGGTCCGCAATCTTGACGGAGCGGTGCGAAAGGGGAGACTCTGGGCGGGTGCCGGAAGGCCTCGGGGAGGAGGCGTTCCCACGGCACATGGGGGGCGGATGGCCACAGGGGAGGCCGGACTCGCGTCGGCGCGGCATGTTCCACGGCCGGAACGGCTGGAAGAGACCATGCGCGGCAGGCTCGGCCGGGAATGCGTGTAC
Organism: Streptomyces sp. NPDC014882; assembly: GCF_043081325.1. Classification (NCBI taxonomy): domain Bacteria; kingdom Bacillati; phylum Actinomycetota; class Actinomycetes; order Kitasatosporales; family Streptomycetaceae; genus Streptomyces; species Streptomyces sp. NPDC014882. Next base: position 95,840 of record NZ_JBIBWL010000015.1, on the reverse strand, counting down.
GTGCCGTCGTGCCGGTTCGGGCTGTTCGTGGCCCTGCGCCACTGGTGCCCGCCGGGCGGGCGGGTGCTGATGTCGCCGGTGAACGACGACGTGATCTTCTTCGTCGTGCTCGCGGCCGGGCTCAGGCCCGTGCAGGCGCCGTTGAACCCGCTGGACGCGTCGATCGACGTCGACGCGGTACCGGACGACCTGTGGGGGTCGCTGTCCGCGGTGCTGACGACGAACCTGTACGGCAATCCGGACGACACGCCGCGGCTGCGCGCGAAGTGCGACGCGTCGGGCATCCCGCTGTTCGAGGACGGGGCGCACGCCATCGGCAGCGAAGTGGGCGGCCGGCCGGTCGGGGCCTGGGGCGACGCCTCCGTCTTCAGCCTGTCCAAGCACGTCGGCGCCCAGGCGGGCGGTTTCCTGTCCTGTGCCGACCCGGGCCTGCGCGGAACCCTGGAGAGGACCTGCGAGGACCTGCTGCTGCCGGGCCGGCTCACGGCCGAACTGGCCTACGCCGTCCGGCCGTACGCGGAGGCGGCGGTGCGCGGGCTGCGGCTGCGGCGGGCCGCGTGGGCCACGATGCGGCTGCTCGGGCTGACGGAGCGCGAGGGGATCCGGATGCCGTTGCGGCCCGGGGCACTGGCCGGGGCGGTCGGTGCCGCGCCCGACCTCGCCGCGAGCGACCCCTGGATCCGGGTCGACATGCACGACTACCGGTTGCGTTCCGGAAGGCTGCGCCTGGGGCGGATCGGGCGCGGGCTCGACCGCCTCGACGAGGTCCTGGCCGCCTGCCGGGCGGGCACGGAGCACCTGCTGTCCACGCCGTGGGCGCGGCCGGTCCGGCGCGACCCCCAACCCCTCTTCCGGGTCCCCCTGTTCGTCGCCGACCGGGACGCCGCGATCGCGGCCCTCGCGCGGCGGGGCATCGTCGTCGGATACCTCTACGACCCGCCGCTCGACGACTACGCGGGCGCCGGCTTCACCGACCTCTCGCCGGATCCGACGGGGGCCCGGTGGTTCGCCCGGCACGCGCTGCCGGTCGATCCGCTGCGGGCCCGCCGGGTCGTCGACGTACTGGAGGAGTCCGGCGCGCGGCCGGCCGGGGCGCCGGGAGGGCTGGAGCCCGCCCGTGGCTGACACCCGGGCCGGAACACACGCGGCGGCCTCGGCCGGAGCGCGGGCCGGCGCCGAAGATGTGACGTCCGCCGAAGTGATGACCTCCGCCGGAGCAGGGGCGGCCGCCGGGGCCAGAGCGCTCACGGGAGCCGGGGCGTCCGCCGGGGCAGGGGTGGCCGCCGGAACCGGAGCGTCCACGGGAGCCGAAGTGTCCACGGAAGTCGGGGTGTCCGTCGGAGCCGGGGCGTCCGCCGGGGCCGGGGCCGGAACCGGAGCCGGGGCCGGGGGGCGCGCCGGGGCCGGTGCCGAGGCGCGGGCGGGTGGTCCCGGCGGCGGGCGGGGCTCCGACCCGCTGTTCCGGAACGCCTACTTCCTGATGCTCAGCACCGGCGTCTCCGCCGTGCTCGGCCTCGGCTTCTGGCTCGTGGCCGCCCGCTACTACACCGAGGAGGCCGTCGGGCAGGGCTCCGCGGCGATCGCCGCGATGCGTCTGCTGGCCAGCATCACGGCGACGACGATGATCGGCGCGGTCGTCCGCTTCGTCCCGCGCGCGGGACGGGCGACCGGGTCCCTGGTGCGGCGGGCGTACGCGGCGAGTTCGGTGGTGGTCGCCGTCGCCGCCGTCGTCTTCCTGCTCACGCTCGACACGTGGGGGGCGTCGTACGCGCCGCTCGGCACGCCGGTCGCCGGGGCGGCGTTCGTCGTCGCGTGCGTGGCCTGGGCGCTGCTCACCCTCCAGGACGGGGTGCTGACCGGACTGCGCAGGTCCGGATGGGTCCCGGTCGGCAACGCGGTGTTCTCGGTCGGCAAGCTGGTCCTGCTGGCCGTCTTCGCCACCGTACTGCCGGCGCTCGGGATCTTCGTGTCCTGGGCCGCCGCCATCGCCCTGTCGACGGTGCCGCTGGGCTGGCTGATCTTCCGCAGGCTCATCCCGCGCCAGGCCGCGGCCGACCGGGACCTGGAACCCCCCGGGGCCCGTGAGATGGGCCGGTTCCTGGCCGGGGACTCGCTCGGCGCGCTGTTCAGCCTGGCGATGATCAACCTGCTGCCGGTGATGGTCGCCGTCCGCTTCAGCGCGGCGGAGAACGGCTACTTCTACGTGGCGTACACCGTCGGCGGCACGATGGAGTTCATGGCCATCAACATGGCCTCCTCCCTCACCGCCCACGCCGCGCACGACCCGCGCCGGCTCGCCGAAGGCGTCCGCGGGGCGCTGCGCCGGATGACGCTGCTGCTGGTTCCGGTGGTGCTGGTGCTGGTGGTGTTCGCGCCGCAGATCCTGCTGCCGTTCGACGAGGACTACGCCGAACACGGCACCACCGTGCTGCGGTTGCTGGCGGCCGGGGCGCTGCCACGGGTCGTGGTGGAGCTGTACATCGGGGTGCTGCGCGTGCAGGGCCGCACCGGCGTGCTCGCCGCGCTCCAGGGCGCCATGTGCACGCTGGTCCTGGGCAGCGCGGCCGTGCTGTTCACCCCGGCCGGGATCGCGGGCGCGGGCTGGGCGGTGCTGCTGAGCATGTCGCTGATCGCCGTCGTGTCGGTCGTCGGGCTGCGGACGGCGCTCCGCGAGGGCGACCGGCCACCTGCCGACCGTCCCGTCCTGGCTGACGCCTCGCCTGCCGACCGTCCCGTCCCGGCCGCCGTGACCGCGACCGTCACCGCGGCCCCCACTGTGTCCGCGCCCGCACCCGGGACCGCGCCCGCACCCGACGGCACGCCGGCCGCGGGCGGTGCGCGCGGGGCCCGGCTGAACGCCGCCGCCGGATACGGCACGAGCTGGGCGCGCCGGACGGCGTACGAGCGCGGTGCCCGCGACGAGGACACCGTCGCGCTGTTCATAGGCCGCCCCGGATACGAACGGGAGGCCCTCCAGGCGGACACCCTCGCGGTGATCGTCCGCCCGCACCGGGGCGCACCGCCGGCCGGGCGCGGCGGGCGGGCGGGCCGGCCGGCGCCCGGCCCGGGGAGCGACGGCCTCTGGTCCGAGCGCGGGCAGCGCCGACTGCGCGCCGGGCTGTGGGTCCTCCTCGGCGGCGCCGCGGTGTCCTACGCCGTGGCGCTGCGGAACCTGCCGTGGCTCGGCGGCCGGCTCGCGGGCGGTCTCGCCGAGCCGTTGAGCGGGCGCGGGATGCTGGGCCTGCTGCCCGGTCCCGCGCTGCTCGCCGGAGGAGCGCTGCTCCTGCTGTTCGTCGCCGCCGTGACGCTGGGGGTACGGCGCGGGGCGGGGCTGCCGGGCACGGCACTGGGAGCCGTCGTCCTCGCGCTGTACGCCGTGCCCGTGGCCCTCGGGCGGGAACCACGGGCACTGGACGGGGCGTTCTCCACGCGTACGGCGGATTTCTTCGCGCGGACCCTGGGCCTTCCCGGCCCCGACCCGCTGCTGCGCTGGGTGCCGCCGGTCTGTCAGCTGCTCTGCCTCGTGCTGCTGTGGCTGCTGCTCGACCGCTTCGGCCGGCGCTTCGGCGACCGGCCGCTCTTCGGCGGGCCGCTCGGGCGGCTGCCGTGGGAGGCGCGCTGGGGGATCGTCTATCTCGCCGCCGTGGGGGGCTGGGCGGGGAGAGAGGCGCTCGCGCCCGCCGCGCCGCCGACGCTCGGCCTGCTGTTCCTGCTCCTCCTGCTCCTGTCGCTCCGCCGTGCCGAGCCGCCCTCGGAGCCGTTCCCGGAGCCGCCGTCGGAGCCACCGCCGGAAGCCGTACCGGATCCGCACCCGGCACGGGCGGACGACGGCAGCGGCCGAGCCGCCCCGAACACACCCACCGACCCGTCCCGCGACTGATCGGGACCAGAGCCGAACCGCCAGGGGGGAACCGCCGTGCGTCCGCCGACCACTCCACGGGAGAGATCCGAACCGGAGCCCACGACCGCCGCGGACGCGTCGACCGCCGCGGACGTGCCGGCCGCCACGCCTACGCGGACCGCCGCGGACACGCGGGGTCCGGCGGGCGGTGAGCACGTGCCCGAGCCCGTGACCGATCTCTCCGACCTGCCGCCGGGACGCCCCTGGTGGCACGCCGCGCTGCACCCCGCGTCCGTGCTGCTCGTCGCGCTCGCCCTGTGGGGCTGGGCGATGGCCCGCACCGACGTCTCCGACCTCGACGACTTCGGTCTCGTCACCGCCGTGCATCCCGCCTTCTGGGCGGGACTGGCGCTGCTCACCGTCGGCTTCTGGGCCACGCTGCGCGGCCCGCGCCGCCACCCCCTCTGGGCGCCGGCGTACGTCGTGGCCCTGCTGGTGATGGAGCGCGCCACCCAGGCGGTGCTGTACCCGACGCCCCTGTACGCCTGGGCGTGGAAGCACGACGCGGTCGTCGACCACCTGCTGACGGCGGGCCGGCTGGAGAACGCGGACGCGATCGGCGACATGGCCGTCTACGACCAGTGGCCGGGCTTCTTCGCCGCCCAGGCCACGCTGGTGCGGCTGCTGGGCGCGGACTCCGCCGCGCACGTCATGGCGTGGTGGCCGCTGGTGTCCGGCCTGATGCTGCTGCTCCCGCTGCTGCTGCTCTACCGCACCTTCACCGAGGACCGGCGGCTGATCTGGACCGGGGTCTGGGTCTTCTGCGTCGCCAACTGGGTCGGCCAGGACTACTTCTCCCCCCAGTCCGTGGCCTTCGCCCTGCACCTCGGCGTGCTGGCCGTCGTCCTGCGCCGCTACGGCCGCCCCGACCGGTCCGACCGGTCCGACCGGTCCGACCGGTCCGACGCGCGGCAGCGGCAGGCCGTGTGGACGGTGCTGCTCACCCTGCTGATCGTGGCCGTCGTCATCTCGCACCAGCTCACCCCCGGCATGCTGATCGTCTCGCTGGCCGCCCTCTTCCTCACGCGCCGCTACCGCGACAGGATCCCGCTGGTCACGGCCTCCGTGATCTTCCTGGCCTGGTGCCTCACGGCCGCCCTGCCCTTCCTCTCCGCGACGATGCCCGACATGATCCGCTCGATCGGCGACATCGGCGGCAACGTCTCCACCGGCTACGGCGCCACCCCGACCGGCACCGGCGCGGTGGCCGGCTCCTGGGCGGCCCGGCTGCTGTCGGCCTCGGTGCTGCTGCTCGCGGTGGTGGGCGCGCTGCGCCGGCCGGTGCTGCGCCACCGCGCGATGCCGCTGCTGCTGGTCGCGGCGGCCCCCCTGCCGATGCTCGGGGCGAGCAGCTACGGCAGCGAGATGATCTTCCGGGTGCTGATGTTCATGCTGCCCGGCGCGGCCTTCTTCGCCGCGGCGGCCCTGCTGCCGCAGGCGCGCACACCGACGGCGAGGGAGGAGTCCGGCCGGGCCGAGCCCCGCCGCCACCTGTGGCTGCCGCCGCTGGCCCTCCTCGTCGGCACGCTCGCCTTCGTGCCGAGCTACTCCGGCAAGGACCGCATCAGCTACTTCCCGCCGGCCGAGGTGGACCTGGTGCGGCAGGTCGTCGACCGGGCGCCGGACGACTCCCTCGTCGTCGCGGCCGACCGCAACTACCCGCTGGCGTTCGCCGACTACTGGAGGGTGGACCACTACTGGTTCCTCGACGACGACCGCGAACACGTCGACGCGATCGTGCGCGACCCGGTGGCCGCACTGGCCCGCGACATGTCCGCCGTGGAGTCACCGGGCCGGGCCTACCTGCTGTTCACCCGCGGCCAGTTCGCCGACGCCGAGATGAACGGGCTTCTGGAAAAGGGCCAGTTGGACCGCATCCGGCGGTCCGTCGACGCCTCGCCCCTGTTCGAGCGGGTGGCGGGGAACGACGCCGGGGTCGCCTACGTTCTGAAGGAGAGGGACCGATGACACCGCGGGAACTGGCCGTACGGACCCTGCCACCGCTCGGCGGCTGGCTGGCGCTGTCCGCACTCGCGCTGCCCGACGGCTCCGCGCTGCGGGGCGCGGCCATGGTCGTCTTCCTGGCGGCGGGGCCGGGCGCCGCCGTGCTGGGAATCTGCGGCCCCGCGTTGGCCGCGGTGCCCGCCGCGGGGCCGGTGGAGGGCCGGGACCCGGCCTTCGAGCGCCACTCCGACCTGCTCGAACGGCTGATGCTGGCCGTCTTCGTCAGCGTGGCCCTCGTGCTGCTCGCCGGGACGGTGTTCATCGCCACGCACGCCTTCAGCGCGCAGCGCGTCCTGCTGACGCTCACGCTGCTCACCACGGCCGCCGCGTTCTGCCCGCGGCTGCGCGCCTCCCCACCGAGGACTGCGAAGGGTTCTGCTCTGTGAGGCTGCTCCACCCCGACGGCGACGGCCGCCCGTCCCACGGCGACGGCCGCCCGTCCCACGGCGACGGCCGACCGCTCCACGGCGACGGCCGACCGTCCCGCGGCGGGCGCGCTCAGCGGCACCGGCGTCCGCGCGACCCCGGCCCCGCGCCCCGCCCCTTCACACTCCGTTCCGCGGGCCCCCGGCCCCGGCCCCGGACGGGGCCCCGGCCCCGCTTCCTCACCGTCGCCGCCGTCGCCTGCGCCGTCCTGGTCGTCGTCCTCCTGCTGCGCGGCGGCACCGGCCTGGACGGCTCCGGTTCCGAGCCGGGGCCGGGCGGGTCGCGGCCCCCGGCCCTCGGCGGCAGGTGCGCGCCGACCGCGCTGCTCGAACCGCCCTGCGGGGCCTGGTTCGGCGCGTTCGTGCCGCACGGCAAGGACGACCTCGCGGAGAAGGTCCGCGGCTACGAGCGGCGCATCGGCCGCAAGCTCGACATCGTCTACACGTACCACGACATGTCCCTGGTCCAGGGGGACCGCCTGGAAGGGCAGCTGCTCACCCCGGAGGAGCGGCGCGTCGCCGGCGAGGAGCACCTGCTGCTGCTGTCCTGGGAGAGCAAGTGGTGGGGCGGCACGAAGGCGCAGCAGCCCACCTGGAAGCAGATCGCGGACGGTGACCTGGACGCCTCGGTCATCGACGTCCAAGCCGCGCGGATCAGGGAGTTCGGGGAGAAGGTCTTCCTCTCCTTCGACCTCGAGATGGACACCCGCACGCCCGCCAGCGGCACCCCCGAGGACTACGTGCGCGCCTACCGTCACCTCCACGACCGGTTCCGGGAGCTGGGCGTGACCAACGTGGTGTGGACGTGGATCACCACCGGCTACCTCGGGCACGCCGGCCTGATCGAGCGGATGTACCCGGGCGACGACTACGTCGACTGGGTGGCCTACAACCAGTACAACTACTACCGGTGCCACGACACGGGCTGGCTCTCCTTCGCCGAGACCCAGCGGGCCACGCACGAGTGGATCCGCGAGAACATCTCGGACGACAAACCGCTGATGCTCTCCGAGTTCGGTACGGCCGACGACCCGTCCCGGCCGGACCGGCAGGCACAGTGGTACGCGCGGGTGCCGGCGGTCCTGAAGGGCCTGACGGGCGTCAAGGCCGCGCTGCAGTGGAACCACCGCGACCCCGGCCCGCACTGCGACCTCGCGCTGGCCCGCGACGAGACCTGGGCCGGCCTGCGCAAGGCGGTCGCCGACCCCTATCTCAACCAGCCGTTCGGATAGCCCGGACGGCGCACGGACCGGGCGGGGTCGCGCGTGGGGGAGGCGCGGGTGCGGGCACGGGTGGGGGAGGCACGGGTGGGGGAGGCGCGGGTGGGGCCGCGGGTGCGGCTAGCCCGCGAACACGGGCCCGCGCAGCACCGCGCGGGCCCGCCGGTACCAGCGCCACCCCACCGTCCTCGGACCGTCCCGGTACGGCGCGACGCGTGCTCCCCCGCCCGCCAGCCAGCCCTCCACGTCGGCGACGGTGTGGGAGCGCCGCACGATGAGCCGGGCGATGCGGTACGCCTCGTCCCGTTCCGAACTCAGCGCGTGCCGCACGGCGGTGGCCGTCTCGTACCCGGCGGCGGCCGCCATGCGCCGCACCCGCCCGCTGTTGTAACCGTGCGGATAGGCGAGGTGGCGCACGGGATGCCCGAGTGCGTCCTCCAGCACGGCCCGCGAATCGCGCAGTTCGCGGGCGAGGTCACGGGACGGCAGGGTGTCGAGCTGGGCGTGCGTGACGGTGTGGCTGCCGACCTCCGTGCCGGACTGTTCCAGCCCGGCGGCCTGGGCCAGCGTCATCATCGGGGCGGGCGGCAGCAGACTGCGTCCGCCGGGGCTGATCGCGCCGGTGGTGAGGTAGGCGGTGGCGGTCAGGTTCCGCGCGGCCAGTGCCTCGGCGGTCGGTCCGGGCAGGTCGGCGAACCCGTCGTCGAAGGTCAGCAGCACGGGCCGGTCGGGCAGTGGCGCCCGCCCCGCCAGGTGGTCGGCGAACGCGCTCACCGTCACGGGCGTACGGCCGCTGTCGACGACGGCGTCGAGATGCGCCGCGAACTCCTTCGGGGTGACGGTGAACTCCGCTATCCAGGAGGGCGGTTCGTCCATCACGGCGTGGTAGAGGAAGACCGGCACGGCCTCGCCGCCCGCCCCCGTCACCGCGACCTCCCGGTCGTCCCGGTCGCCCCGGCCGTCCCGACTGTCCCGGACAGCACGGAGGCCTGCCCGGCGCGCAGCGCACGCCGGGCGCGCAGATAGCCGACCGGCCCGTACAGCATTCCCTTCCGTTGCAGCCGGGACAGCCGCCGCGGCCACGGATGACCACGGTCGTCGTGCCCGCCCGGCACACCCGGAGCGCCCGGCACACCCGGAGTGCCCGGCGCGCCCGCCGTGCTCCGGGCGTCGGTGTCCCGGGCCGCGGTCAGCGTGCGGGCGTGCGCGAGTCCGCGGGGGAGCCGGGCGAGGAACGCCGGCAGCAGCGCGGGCCGGTTGACCAGGAGCGCGGTGAGGTAGGCGGTGAGGCCGACGCCGTAGCCGTACGCCTGCGTCTCCAGGTCCTGCCAGGTCTCGCGGTGGTGGTGCCAGACCAGGGCCTGCGGGGTGTAGCGCAGGCGGTGTCCCTGGGCGAGCACGCGGACGAAGCCGTAGAGGTCGTCGCCGCCGCGCGCGGGCGTGCCCGCCCCCGTCGCGGGGTCGAAGCCGCCGACCGCGCGCAGCACGCCGGTCCGGAACGCCATGTTGGCGCCGGACCCGAACCGGCCCGCCGTGAACGGGAACAGCGGCTCGTCGGCGGGCGGGTCGGCGGGGTCGTACGTCCGAGGCGCGAAGCCCTTCGCGAAGCCGCCGTGGCTCTCCAGCAGCACCTGGGCGGGGGTGCGCAGCCGGGCCGGCAGGATCAGCCCGGTGGCGCAGCCGAGGCCGGGATCGGCCGCGAAGGGCGCGGTGAGTTCGGTCAGCCAGCGCGGGTCGGCGACCACGTCGTCGTCGGTGAAGGCGACCACGTCGCCGCGCGCGGCCGCGAGGCCGGTGTTGTGGGCGACGGCGAGGCCGGGCACGGGCTCGGTCACGTACCGCACGCGCTCGGCGTACTCGCGTCCGACCAGGTCACGGGTCGCGTCCGTCACCGGGGCGTTGTCGACGACGACGACCTCGAAGTCGGGGTGGTCCTGGACGAGCACCGAGTCGAGCGCGTGGGCGAGCCGGTCGGCGCGCTCACGGGTGGCGATGACGACGGTGGTGAACGGGACGGTGTGCCCAGTGGCGGCCGGAGCCGATGCGGGTGCCGGTGCCGGTGCCGGTGCCGGTGCGGGTGAGGGTGCCGGTCCGCCGTCCGCGTGCCGCCGGGCGAGTTCGGTGAGGACCGCTCTCGGGTCGGCGCCCTCGGGCACCCGCCCGAGCAGCGCGGCGACCGGCCGGCCGGCCCTGCGGACCAGGAGGAACACCGCGCCGTGCGTCACGGGCGGGCTCCCCGGACCGGGCCTCAGCACACCGCCGCCGTCCGGCCCCGGGTCCTGCCCTCGCCCCGGCCCCCGGCCCGGTTCCGGTTCCAGTTCCAGTTCGGCGACCTGCACCGGCTCGACGGCGAGGTACCCGCGGATCTCCTGCCGTACACGTGTCACGTGGGACACGAATCCTCCCCCTCCACTTTCATGGACCGTCGGAACCCGCCGGGACTTGTCGGCACCCGTCGGAGCACGTCACGCACGCCTCACGCACGCCTCGGAGATGCCTCGGAGACGCCTCAGGGCCGGCGCAGCCGTCCGACACCCTTCAGCGCCCGTGCGGCCGTCGCCGCGAGCCGCGGCCGGTTGCGCACGAAGTGGTGCGCCCGGCGCGAGGGCTCCCGGCCGAGCCAGTGGAGCACGGCGCCCACCCCCGGACGCGTCCACGCCCCCTCGTAGACGGGCAGTTCACCCGTCTTCAGGGAGTCCTTGTACTCGGCGGCCCCCCGGCCGAGGTCGAGCAGGCCGATGCCCTCGGCGGCGGCGGCCTCGGCCATCCGCAGGTGCAGCACCAGACCGGGCGAGTACTTCGCGAACTCCGGGTCGTAGGCGGGGAACCAGCAGGCCAGCACGGTCGTCGAGCGCAGCCCGAAGTGCGCGGCGACCGGCCGTCCGCCCGCGTAGAGGACGGACAGGGTGCCGGAGCAGTCCGTGCCGCGCGTCTCCCGGGCGAGCAGGTGCACGAGCCGGGTGATCCACTCCTGCGCGAACCGGTCCCGGCGGCCGGTCCTGCGGTACTGCGCGGACTTCCACGCCATCAGCGTGCGCAGCGCCGCCGGATCCCGCTCGTCGAACACGAACCGCAGGTCACCGACCTGGCGGCCGAGGCGGCGCTCCTTGGCGAGCGTCGTCTTGAGGAACTTCGGCGACTGCGCGCGCAGGACGGACTCGTAGGTGTCGTACCCCTTCTCCACGTCGATGACGTAGGAGGTGTACTCGGCCGCCGCGTGCGGGACGAACAGCTCCTGCTCCGCCTCCAGGTTGTCGAAGGCGAAGCTCGACAGGGAGCAGGCCCGCAGGAGTTCGTCCGCGCTCAGCCGGGGAACCGGGCCGAGGACGGCTCCCTGGGAGTCCGAGACGCCGTGGGCGAGGGCCTGGCCCCGGCCGAACCGGCCCCGCTCGTGGGGCAGGAAGCCGACCGGCTCGCGCCCCTCGTACACCACCGCCACGCGCGTGCGGGGCCGTACGCGGCCCACGGCCTCGGTGAACTCCGGTTCCATGAACGGGTTGCGCGCGGCCGCCGACGCCGCTCGCAGCGCGCGCCACCGCTCCCGTTCCCCCTCGCCGAGATCCTCCGGACTCAGCACACGAATGCGTCCGCCGCTCAACCTGACCCCCCGATCAAGTCCCCCCTGGACTGTCTGGACGGTACCGCTCCAGGTGCCCGGGACGGTAGGTAGCGGACCATGTTGTTGCCAACCGGTGCATAGGCCTTCAACATCCCGGTACCGGCGCGTTGCGGTGGAAAGCCGTCTCCCGCGTGAACGGTGCCGAACGGGACGGAGCCGCACCGGAACGGTACGGACCGGCACCGGAGGACGACGGACCGGGAAGGGTCCGGACCAGGAGGGACCGGTGCCGGAGCAGGCGGGACAGGGGGCCCGGGCGGGAAGGGAGCGGGCGTCGAACTGAAGGTGAGTCGCAGCCCGTTGCGGTCCGTATTCTCTGATCATGGCCGCACCCACCGCACCCGCCGCGCGCTGCGCGTACTCCCTCGTCGCCACCGACCTGGACGGAACGCTGCTGCGCGGCGACGACACCTTCTCCGACCGGTCGCTCGACGCGCTCGCGAGGGTGGCGGCCGCAGGCGCCCGCCACCTGGTGGTGACCGGCCGGCCGGCCCCCCGCGTACGGCCGCTGCTGGATGCCCTGCGCGGACAGCAGGGGCTCGCGGTGTGCGGGCAGGGCGCGCAGCTCTACGACGCCGGAACGGGCCGTCTGCTGTGGTCGGTCACCCTGGACCGGGAGCTGGCCGAGACGGCACTCGGCAAGATCGAGGCCGAGGTGGGCGAGGTGTACGCGGCGGTCGACCAGGACGGCGTCGACGGGCTCACGCTCATCGAACCGGGCTACCTGATGCCGCACCCGACGCTGCCGGCCCTGCGCGTCGGAGCGCGCGACGACCTGTGGCGCGCTCCGATCAGCAAGGTCCTGCTGCGCCACCCCGCCCTGTCCGACGACGAGTTGGCGGCGACGGCCCGTTCGGTGGTCGGCTCGCTGGCCACCGTCACGATGTCCGGGCCGGGCACGGTGGAGCTCCAGCCGTGCGGCGTCACCAAGGCGACCGGACTGGCCCTGGCGGCCGAGCGCCTCGGGCTGCGGCCGCAGGACACGATCGCCTTCGGCGACATGCCCAACGACCTCCCGATGTTCGACTGGGCGGCGCACGGCGTGGCGATGGCCAACGCCCATCCGGAACTCAAGGCGGTGGCGGACGAGGTGACGACGTCGAACGAGGACGACGGCGTGGCCGTCGTCCTCGAGAGACTGTTTCCCTAGTCCGGCGGGGCCCCGTCACCGGGGCCCGTCCTCCCCCGTGTCCCCCGGTGGACCGGCGGGGACACGGGGCGGCCGTCAGTAGGCGCCGAAGACGTTGTCGATCGAGCCGTACCGGTGGGCCGCGTAGTTGCAGGCGGCGGTGATGTTGGCGACCGGGTCGTACGGGTCGAAGGCGGTGCCGGCGACGTGGTACGCGGCGAAGGTCGGGTCGATGACCTGGAGCAGGCCCTTGGACGGGATGCCGGCGGCCGCGTTGGAGTCCCACAGGTTGATGGCGTTCGGGTTGCCGGACGACTCGCGCATGACGTTGCGGTAGATGCCGTCGTAGGTACCCGGAATGCCCTTTTCGGCCATGATCGCGAGGGACTCGCGGATCCAGCCGTCGAGGTTGTTGGTGTACCCGGCCGTCGTGGTGGCGGCCGCGGTGGCCGACGTCGTGGTGGCGGCGGAGGCGCTGGTCGAGCCGATGAGCGGGAGGGCCAGCACGGCGGCACCGGTGGCGGCGACGGCGAGGGTGCGGGCGAGGCGGGTGCGGCGGTGCTGAACGGCAGCAGGCATGACGAAAGGTTCCTCTCCGGCGCCTGCGAGGTGAGCTGTCGGGTTCGGACTGGAAAGTGCCCGGCCGGCCGCCGCGGGGACGCGGTGACACGACTTCACCCCGAGCCGGTCCGGTACGTGCGTGACGTACGGCCCGGCGACTTACCTGGGTCCCCCGCTCCTGCCGTGCGTGAGTGTCGGTCGATGGGTGCCGGGCGGCGGCAGGATTAGGCGTCTGCCCGACAGGCCGGGAACGTATGCGAGAGCACATGTCCGGAACAAGTGGCGGATTCACAGATCACCCCTATTGACCTTGATCAGGGGTGTATGCCTGCTTGATCCTTTGCATTCGCCAAGCGTCAACTCGCCGACGAGCAAAGCGGGATGGGAATTTCCGGAAGAGGGTGGCCATGTGCGCGCGCAGTGAGCCAACTCACCAGCGTCCACAAGAAGGGTGAAACGGACATTGAGCGTCAAGTCCCTTTCAAAGGGGCGTGCGTGGCTGTGCGGGGAGGGGTGCCTCCGGCGAGCCCGGTGGAACACCGTCTCGCCGCCCTTCCGGAGGCGCCGGCGCGGGCTCGTCCGTCGGTGGGGCCGGGAGGGTGACGCGCGAGTCCGGAGAGCGACAGGGGTGAGGGGGCGGGGGGCGGGGGGTGGGGGGCCCGGAGGGCGACGGGAGGGGCCGGGCGGGCGGCGGCTGCGGCCGGGCGGGGCCGCCGGTCCGTTTCGCGGGCCGTGCCGACCGGCCGACCGTGCCGCCCGCCCTGCCGGCCGGCCGTGCCGCCCGACGGCCCCGCCGGCCGACCGTTCGTGCCGGCCGTTCGGCGACACGCCGGGCATGATCCGGTACCGCCCCGCCGCGCGGGGGACGCCTCCCGGGCGAGCGAAGTTCGAGACGGGGGGACGTGGGGCCTGTCGGTGATCGAAACGTGACCGGATACGCTGACTTGAGTGAGGGCAACGACCTATCGACAAACCGCGTAATCGCCAGAAGACACCAGCAGACAGGAGACCCCTCGTGACCGTCGTCGGGCCGTTCGGGCTGAGCGTGCGGGACCAGGCTCTGGAAGCCGATGTCCAGGCCGGATTGGCGGCTGTCGAGGAAGGCTTGCTCGAGGCCACCAAGAGCGAGGTCCCGTTCATCACGGAAGCCGCGCAGCACCTGGTCAGGGCGGGTGGGAAGCGGTTCCGGCCGCTGCTCGTGATGCTCGCCGCGCAGTTCGGCGACCCGTACGCGCCCGGCATCGTGCCCTCCGCCGTGGTGGTGGAGCTGACCCACCTGGCCACGCTGTACCACGACGACGTGATGGACGAGGCCGACGTGCGGCGCGGGGTCCCCAGCGCGAACACCCGCTGGGGGAACTCGGTCGCCGTCCTCACCGGCGACTTCCTGTTCGCCCGTGCCTCGCACATCCTCGCCGACCTCGGGCCCGAGGCGGTGCGGGTGCAGGCGGAGGCCTTCGAGCGGCTCGTCACCGGACAGATCCTGGAGACGGCCGGGCCGGCCGACGACCGGGACCCCGTCGACCACTACCTCGACGTGCTCGGCGGCAAGACCGGGTCGCTGGTCGCGGTGGCGTGCCGGTTCGGCGCGATGATGTCGGGCGCCGACGAGACGGTTGTGCACGTGCTCACCCAGTACGGCGAGCGGCTGGGCGTCGCCTTCCAGCTCGCCGACGACGTGCTCGACATCGCGTCGGACTCGCACGAGTCGGGGAAGACGCCGGGGACGGACCTGCGCGAGGGCATCCCCACGCTGCCGGTGCTGCGGCTGCGCGAGCGGGCCGCCCGGCTGGCCCTGCCCGAGGACATCGCGCTGTGCGAGCTGCTCGACTCCGACCTGAGCGACGACGCCCGGCTCGCCGAGGCGCTGACCGCGCTGCGCGGCCACCCCGCGCTGGAGCAGGCCCGACGGGACACCGTGCGGTACGCCGAGGAGGCCCGGGCGGCGCTGGTGCCGTTGCGGGAGTGCGACGCGAAGGTGGCCCTGATGGAGCTGTGCGACGCGGTGGTCCACCGGGCGGGATGACCCACGGGGCCCACCGGGCGGGATGACCCGCGGTGGCCCACTGGGCGGGATGACCCGTACGGGGCCGGGCCTGCCCGCCTCGCCGGGCCCTCCGCCCCTTACGGCCCTCCGCCCGTGCGACCCACCCCGGTCTCCGCCCCGCCCCGGTCTCCCTCCACCCCGGTCTCCCTCCACCCCGGTCCCCGCCCCGCCCCACCCGGACTCCGACCCTCACCCCACCCTGACGCCCCCGCCCCCGCGTCATACCCCAGGCGTACGCCGACTTGGGTCCCCGGGCTGACGTAAGCGGGTGGCCGATTTGGTCAGATGGGAGCTACGGAAAACACCACTCCTCACCGATTCGGGTGAGAATGGCGGCTCGGGTGGGGACGCCGACCCGCGCGACGACCGGCCGCCGCCGACGACGGAGGTAAGGCACACATGGCACCGTACGCATCCGACGACAGCACGCACGCCGGGGAGGCCGACGATCTGCGGGTCGGGCGGCGCAGGGCGGTGCGGTACATCGTTCCGGTCACCGTGATGGGTGTCGCGGCGGCGACGATCGGGCTGGTCCCGGCGCTCGCCGACTCGGGGGACCCCGACCTGCCGAAGATCACCGCACAGCAGCTCATCGAGAAGATCGCCGCGTCGGACGTACAGCAGCTGTCCGGCACGGTGAAGATCACCACCGATCTCGGCCTGCCCGACCTGGGCGGTCTGGAGAGCGGGCTGCTCTCCGGGGCCACCGGGGACGACGAGGGCGGGTCCTCCGCCGACCCCTCCACCAAGCTCACCGAACTCGCCTCCGGCACGCACACCCTGCGCGTCGCCGCCGACGGCCCGGACCGGCAGAAGCTGTCGCTCCTGGAGAGCGCCGCCGAGTACAGCCTCATCCACAACGGCAAGGACGTGTGGGGGTACGACAGCGCCTCCAACGAGGTCTACCACTCCACCGCGAAGCAGGCGGGGGCGGCCGAGTCCGTCCCGGCCACGCCCAAGGACCTCACCGACGAGGCCCTGAAGGCCGTCGACGACACCACGTCCGTGACCGTGGACGGCACCGTCCAGGTGGCCGGCCGCGACGCCTACAAGCTGCTGGTCGAGCCGAAGCAGTCCGGTTCGACCGTCGGCGCGATCAGTGTGGCCGTGGACGCGAGGACGGGGCTGCCGCTCAAGTTCACGCTGACCCCGGCGAGCGGCGGTGCCGCCGTCGTCGACGCGGGCTTCACCCAGGTCAGCTTCGCCAGGCCGAGTGCCGCCACCTTCGACTTCACCCCGCCCAAGGGGGCCAAGGTGACCGAGGGGGACGGCGCGGACGCCCCGGGTGGGGCACCCGCGCCGTCCAAGGGCGCGAAGGGGGACCTCGCCGGGGGCCTCGCCGGGCTCGACGTCCTCGGCGAGGGCTGGACCTCCGTCGCCACCTTCGACACCGGCGGCGAGGGCGTCCCCTCCGCCGGCGACCTTCCCGACGCGGGCGGTCTCGGCGGGTTCCTGGACTCCTTCGGCGACAAGGTCGACGGCACGTTCGGTTCGGGCACCGTCTTCTCCACCCGCCTGGTCAACGCCCTGGTCACGGACGACGGCAAGCTCTACGTCGGAGCCGTCACCAAGGACGCCCTCGTGAAGGCGGCGAACGCGGGACAGTAAGTACCCTGACGTGAACCGACGATCGGGGGAGCCGATGGACGACGAGCCGGCGGCGCGGGCGCTGCCCCGCACTCCCGCCGCGGACGACGCCCCGGGCGGCGCCGGTGCCGCCGGCGCGTACGGCACCACCGCCACCGACAGCCACACCGCCACCGAGACCGCCACCGCCACCGGCAGTGGCGGCCACGGGGACGGCGGCGGCGGTGACGGCGGGGACGGCACCGTCATCCGCACGCGCGCCCTCACCAAGCGCTACCGCGGTGGACAGCTCGCCGTGGACGGCCTCGACCTGGCCGTCCCGGCGGGCAGCGTCTTCGGCTTCCTCGGTCCGAACGGCTCCGGCAAGACCACCACCATCCGCATGCTGATGGGCCTGATCGCGCCCACCTCCGGCACGGTGCGGGTGCTGGGGCACCCCGTGCCCCGCGCGTCCCGCGCCGTGCTGCCGCACGTCGGCGCCCTCATCGAGGGCCCCGCCCTGTACGGCTTCCTCTCCGGCCGCGACAACCTCCTGCGCTACGACACCGCCGATCCGACCGCCGACCCCCGCACCCGGCGCGCCCGCGTGGCGGGGGCGCTGGACCGGGTGGGTCTGACGACCGCCGCCGGCAAGAAGGCGAAGGCGTACTCGCTCGGCATGAAGCAGCGGCTGGGCCTGGCCGCCGCCCTTCTCCAGCCCCGGCGGCTGCTGGTCCTGGACGAGCCGACCAACGGGCTCGACCCGCAGGGCATGCGCGAGATCCGCGTCCTCGTGCGGGAGCTGGCGGCGGACGGCACCACCGTCTTCCTCTCCTCCCACCTCCTCGACGAGATCGAGCAGGTCTGCACGCACGCGGCCGTCATGGCCCGCGGGCGCCTCCTCACCCAGGGGCCGGTGTCCGACCTGGCGGCCCGGGCGCGCGGCCGGCTCGTCGTGACCACCGCGGACACGGCGGACGCGGCCCGGGTGCTGAAGGAACAGGGTGTGGCGGACGTCGTCGTCACCGAGGACCGGGTGACGGGCGAGCCCGCCGACCGCGACCTCGCCGGTCTGAACGCGGCGCTGGTGACGGCAGGCGTCCGGGTACGCGGCTTCGGCGTGGAACGGGCCTCACTGGAGGACGCGTTCGTCGCACTCACGGGGGAGGGTTTCGATGTCGCGGGCTGAGCGGGCCGGGCAACCCGAGCGGGCCGGACGGGCCGGTCGGGCCGAGCTTTCCGAAGCGGAGACCGCACCGGAGGCCGCACCGGTGGTGGCACCGGAAGCGCCGCCGCGAGCCGCACCGCGGGCCGGGGAGGGCGTCCGGCGGGTGAGCCCCTTGTGGAGCCTCGGACTCCTCCGCAGCGAGCTGACCGTCACCCTGCGCCGCTGGCGCACCCTGGCCCTGCTCGGCGTGCTGGCCGCCGTACCGGTGCTCGTCGGGATCGCCGTGAAGATCGAGACCGGGGACGGACCGGCCGGCGGTCAGCGGGGCGGCGGCGGTGAGGGGCCGGCCTTCATGGCGCAGATCACCAACAACGGCCTGTTCCTGGTGTTCACGGCGCTGGCCGCCACGCTCCCGTTCTTCCTGCCCATGGCCGTCGGCGTCGTCGCGGGGGACGCGGTCGCCGGCGAGGCGAACTCCGGCACCCTGCGCTACCTCCTCGTCGCCCCCGCCGGCCGCACCCGCCTGCTGCTGGCCAAGTACGCGACCGCGGTGACCTTCTGCCTGCTGGCCACCCTGGTCGTCGCGGTGTCGGCGCTGGCGGTCGGCGCCCTGCTGTTCCCGCTCGGCGACCTCACGACCATCTCCGGTACCCGCATCTCCTTCGCCGACGGCCTGGGCCGGGCCCTGCTGATCGTCCTGGCCGTCACCGCCTCGCTGCTCGGCGTGGCCGCGCTCGGGGTGTTCGTCTCCACGCTCACCGACAGCGGCATCGCGGCCATGGCGACGACCGTGGGCCTGCTCACCACCGTGCAGATCCTCGACCAGATCCCGCAGCTGCACGTGATCCAGCCGTACCTCTTCTCCCACTACTGGCTGTCCTTCGCCGACCTCGTGCGCGACCCGGTCCACTGGGAGGAACTCCGCAAGAACCTCGGCCTCCAGGCGGTCTACGTCGCCGTGTTCGGGTCGGCGGCCTGGGCACGGTTCACGACGAAGGACGTGACGGCGTGACGCCCGCGCCCGCCGCCCGCCCCCGTGACGGGCGGCGGACGCGAGGGCGTCAGACGGTCTCGAACGTGTAGCGGGCGAGCGGCGCGGGCCGCTCGAAGAAGGTCTTCGCGCGGGTCAGCGCCTGCGCGTCCTCCAGTACGTCACCCGGTTTGCTGCCGTTCCCCAGCAGCACCCCGCCGAACCGCATCCGCAGGTACGCGGCCGAGTTCCGCAGCGCGCCGACCAGCGGATCCGCCACCGCCCCCTCCTCCCCGGCGAGCACCGTGACACCCCACAGGGTGCGTCCGGCGAGGGTCTCCCGGAAGTCGACGCCGGGGGTGCGCAGCCAGCCGGCCCAGTGGTCCAGGTAGCGCTTGGCCTGGCCGGACAGCGTGTACCAGTACAGCGGCGAGACGATCACGATGTCCGTCGCCGCGAGCGTGGCGTCGAGCAGCAGGGCCGCGGCGCCCTCGGTGGGACGGACGCGGTCGGTGTCGCGGCGCCGGTCCTCGAAGTCGGGCAGCGGATGCTCGACGAGGCTGATCCACTCCTGCTCCACGTCGGCGGGCAGCTGCTCGGCGGCCGCACGGGCCAGCCGCTCCGTGTTGCCCTCGGGACGGCTGCTGCCCAGCACGAACAGGAAACGGCGGGTGCTCATGGATCCCCCAGAAAGAAGGCGTGCGGCCCATACGCGCACCTGCATTATATGTATGTGCAATCACTGGTGCCAGGGGGCGCCGGGAACCCCGTGAGCGCCTCCGCGGCCGCCGCCAGGGCCAGCAGCACGTCCTCCCGCCCGTGTGCCGCCACCGCCTGGAGGCCCACCGGGCAGCCGTCCGCGCCGACTCCCGCCGGAATGCTGATCGCCGGATGCCCGCTCAGGTTGAACGCCCACGTCAGCGCCGTCGAGTAACGGTCGCCGGGGCCGTCGTGGCCGTGCGCCGGATCAGGGGTCGTCGGGGTCAGCAACAGGTCCGCCCGCCCGAAGAGGGCTGCCAGCCGAAGGTCGTTGACGCCCCGTGGACCCTCCGGTCCGCGTGTCGCCGGTGCGGCGTCCGGCCCGCGCAACGCCAGCCAGGCCGGTGCGGGATCCTCCAGCCGCACCGGCGCCCCCGACCGCGGCAGCCGTACGACGCCGGCGTCGGCGAGGCGGTCCACGGCGGCCCGGGCGAGGGCCAGGGGCTCCGGGCGGGGATCGGCGAACCCGAGACCGGGGGAGAAGACGGCGGTGAACGGCCCGGTCCGCCGCCCCGGCCCCGCTCCGGACAGCACCGCCCAGTACGCCGCCGCGTCCGCCGCGCACCGGGCCAGGACGCCCGGCGCCGCCAGCCCCGTGCGGTCGGAGGACGGGAAGCGGCCGTTCGTGACCTTCAGGCCGAGGACGCCGCACCAGGCGGCCGGAATGCGCACCGATCCCGCGCCGTCGGTGCCGGTCGCCAGCGGCACCAGGCCGGCCGCGACCGCCGCCGCCGAACCGGCCGAGGAGCCGCCCGGCGTGCGGTCGGCCCGCCAGGGGTTGACGGTGCGGCCGCGGGCCCCGAGGCCCCAGGTCTGCCAGGGGGTTCCGGGCCCGGGCACGGCCGTCGCGCCCACCGGTACGCAACCGGCGGCCACCAGCGGCCCCGCCGCCCGCAGCCCGTGCCGCCCCTTGACCCCGATCGGCACCCCCGCGAGCGGCAGCCGCTCACCGGCGGCGACCCGCGCGTCCACCTCGGCCGCCCGCTCCGCCGCCGCGTCCTCCCACACCTCGGCGAACGCCCCCAGCGCACGGTCCGCCCGCGCGATCCGCTCCAGGGCCCCGCGCACCACGTCGACGGCCCGCAGCCGTCCCTCCCGTACGGCGACCGCGACCCCGACGGCCGAGGAGGCGACCGGGGGGACGGCCGGGGAGGTGACCGGAGAGGCGACCGGGGAGAGGGGTGCTGCCGCGGGTGGTGACACGGGTGGTGACGCGGGCGAGGGCTCCCGCGACCCGGACGGAGCCGCGCTCAGCGCGTCCGCCGGGCTGCCGTGCCCGTGAGGCGGATCAGGGGTTCCGTCTCGCGGGGCGGGGGACCGGACAGGTCACCCAGGCGCCAGTCCTGGACCCACGGCACCCGGTACACGTCGATCGCCGACTCGATCAGCCGTACCCGCTGCGCCAGCGGGCGCGGCAGCCGGCCGGGCGCGTCCGCGACCAGCACGACCGCGTCCAGGTCGAGGCCCGCCGGGGCCTGCCCGCGCCGGAAGACCTCCAGGACCCGCAGCACCGACTCCAGCCCGGCCGCGTGGGTCCGGCCCGCGAGCAGCACGGACGGCGGGTCGTGCGGACCGGGCCAGTCGCGTCCGCAGTCGTGGCCGCCGTAGACCGCGGCGAGCGTGGAGGCACCGGCCCCGCCGTGCGTGCCGAGCCAGGAGAAGCGACGGGGTCCGGCCGCCGCCGCGTGCGGCCACGGAGCCGGCTCCGGTGCGGGCACCGGACCGCGGGTCCAGATCTCCGGTCCCGGCAGCCGCCCGTCCGTCGTCCGCATGCCCGCCCCCTCGTCGTCGTCACCGCCCGCCCGCGCGGCCGGACCACCCGCCGGATCCCCGTGGCCGCGAGTCCTTGGAACGAGGCTGTGACGCCGCGGTGACGTGCGGACGGGCGCGGCCGGAGAGACTCAACAGTACGTGTACGCCTGGGTGCACGGGTGATGAGCGCAACGTACGTGCACGGCGACGTGTCAGGGTGAGGAACCGATGTCTCGACTCAGCCGCGAGAAGAAGCGGGCACAGCAGTACGACGGGCGGCCGGCCCTCACGGCGGCGCCGCTCGACGTGCGCGTCTCGGGGGGCGGGCCCGCGAGCATCGGCGGCGTGCCCGTCGCCGCCGCCGACGGGCAGGAACTCCAGCAGGCCGTCCTCGGCCACCTCCACCGCATCGCCCTCGCCACCGGGCACCCGGTGCTCGCCACGGTCCACGACGAGCGCATCGGCTACGTCGTCCCGCTGCGCGTCGAGCCGGACGGTTCCAGCCATTTCGCGGGCGATCCCCTGCGGGTGGTCCCGCCGGCGGAACCGGACGACCGGTCCTCGGACCGGCCCACCGAGGTGCTCGCCCCGCAGGCACCGCCCGCCCCGTCGGCACCGCCGGCACCGCCGGCCGAGGGGCGGGCGTCCGCCGGACCGGACCGGCCCACGCACTTCCTGCGCCGCGAACCGGCGGAGCCGCGGGACGCGGTCCCGGGCACGGCAGCCGCCCCGACGGGCGTCTTCGGCCCCCCGCCGGTGATGGACCGCGCCCCGGAGGGCACCCGCCCCGGTCCCGCTCCGGAGCCCGCCCAGGCCTTCCAGCCGTCCCCGGCCGCTGCTCCGGTGCCGTCCTCGACCGCCGCTCCGGTGCCGCCCCCGGCCGCCGCCCCGCTGCCGCTCCCGGTCACCGCCCCGCTGCCGCTCCCGGTCACCGCCCCGCTGCCGCTGCCGCTGCCGCTCCCGCTCCCCGAGGAAGCGCCGCGCCCGGCCGCCGGCCCCGTGCCGCTCCTCGACCCCGAAGCGACCCGGGGGTTCGAGCCCGATCCCGAGCCCAGGCCGACCCCCGCCCGTGGCTTCGACGCCGTGGCGGAGGCCGTGCTCGGGGACGACCCGCGCTCGCTCCCCGGCGCCGACGGGGCGCCCGCCCTGCTCGGCGAGCCGATGGCGCGGATCAACGAGGCCGTGCGGGCGGGACGCACGGACACGGCCGCGGCGCTCGCGGAGCGGACCGTGGCCGAGGCCTCGGCCACGCTGGGACCGGAGCACCCCGAGGTGCTCCGGCTGCGCGAACTCGCCGCGTACATCGCCTATCTGGCCGGCGACCCGGTCCGTTCCTTCCACCTCTCGCTCGACCTGGCCGGCATCCACCGCCGCAACCGGGACGCGGAGGCCGCGTACGGCAACGTGCAGAGCGCGGCGACGGCCTGGCGGGCCGTGCGCGACCCCTTCCAGGGCCTGAACCTGGGCACCGAACTCCTCGGCCTGTGGAACGAGTTGGTCACCGAGGACGGTCCGGCCGCCGACGACGCCGAGGAGTGGGAGTCGGCCCGGTCCCGGATGACCCGCCTGGCCCGGCGCGCCCGCGACTCGGGCACGGGCCCACAGGGCCGGGGGGCGGGCCGGCAGGGCTGAGCGACGAGCCCGCGGGGGCGAGCGGCGAGTCGGCGGGGACGAGGAAGCAGCCGGCAGGGCTGAGCGACGAGCCCGCGGGGCCGGGGCATCCGGGCCCCGCGGGGCACCCGTCTACTGCGACAGCGTCCACACCGCGTACGCGAGCGCGTCCGCGTTGCGGTTGAGCGCCGTGTCGTTGACGTTGGCGGTGGTGTCGCAGGAGGAGTGGTAGCAGCGGTCGAAGGCCTGTCCGGCCGTACCGCCCCACTTGGTCACCTGCGCCGCCGTCTTGGTGCGGCTCGCTCCGGTGAACAGACCGCCGACCGGGACGCCCGCGCTCTTGAAGGGCGCGTGGTCGGAGCGGCCGTCGCCCTCGGTCTCGATCTCCGTGGCGACGCCGATGCCCGCGAAGTAGTCCTTGAAGGTCTTCTCGATGGCCGGGTCGTCGTCGTAGACGAAGTAGCCGGGGTTCGGCGAGCCGATCATGTCGAAGTTGAGGTAGCCGCTGATACGGGCGCGGTTCGCCGAGGACAGGTTGTTGACGTAGTACTTGGAGCCGACCAGACCGAGTTCCTCCGCGCCCCACCAGGCGAATCTCAGGTGCTTGGTGGGCTGGTAGCCGGTGCGGGCGACGGCGAGGGCGGCCTCCAGGACGGCGGCGGAACCGGTCCCGTTGTCGTTGATGCCGGCCCCGGAGGAGACGCTGTCGAGGTGCGCGCCGGCCATGACGACCTGGTTGGCGTCGCCGCCCGGCCAGTCGGCGACCAGGTTGTAGCCGACCCGGCTGGACGCGGTGAACTGCTGGATCGTGGTGGTGAATCCGGCGGCGTCCAGCTTGGCCTTCACGTAGTCGAGGGAGGCCCGGTACCCGGTGCGGCCGTGGGCGCGGTTGCCGCCGTTGGCGGTGGCGATCGACTGGAGCTGGGTCAGGTGTGCCTTGACGTTCGCCACCGGGATGTCGGGCGCGGCGGCGATCGCGACGGGCTCGGGGGCGGGTGCCGCGCCGGCTATGGATCCGGTGGCGAGCAGCGAGGCGGCCGCGACGACGGCGGTCGCCGTCGCCCGCCCGGAAACGGAGAGCTTCATGGTGGGGGGCTCCGAGTTCCAGAGGGGCTCCCCGAGGGATGGCCACAGGGAACCCCCGGTGAATGGGGTGCCTGGATGGTGAAGCTGTGGCCAACTTTCCGTCAAGAGCGCTATCTGGACAGCGAGTTCGCATAGCGGAGCCCCCGTCATCGGCCACCGCGAGCCCCCGGATCCGGCCTGCCCCCGCCTCGCCCCGCCTCACCCCATCTCGCCCCGGCCCGTCCGACCCGACCCGACCCGACCCGATCAGGTCACGTCACGTCACGTCAGGCCAGGCCAGGTCAGGTCAGGTCGCGTCATGTCACGTCGCGTCAGATCAGGTCGGCCCCCGGCCCGGCTCACTGCACGCAGAACTCGTTCCCCTCCGGGTCCGCCATCACCACCCACGTCCCGGACGGCTCCTTCACCTCCCGCAGCACACTCGCCCCGAGCGCGGTCAGCCGCTCGACCTCGCCCTCCCGCCGCTCGGCGCCGGGGTGCAGGTCGAGGTGGAGCCGGTTCTTGACGGTCTTCTCCTCCGGCACCCGCTGGAACAGCAGCCGCCGCCCCAGCCCGGTGCCGGTGTCCGCGTCGAAGGGGTCCGCGGGATGCCGTACGGCGATCAGGTCCCGGAAGGCCGGGCGGCCGTGGTGCTCCACCGTCGCCGCGCCGGGCAGCGCGCCGAGCCCCAGCAGGCGCTCGACGAGCGCGCTGTTGTCCTCGACCGCGTAGTGCAGCGCGGCGGCCCAGAAGTCCGCCTGGGCGTGCGGGTCGAGGGAGTCGACGACGAGCTTCCAGTGGACGGGCGCGGGTTCCGTTGCGGGTGTCTCGCTCATGTAACCAGTTATATTGGTTACATGAGTGCGCGGGCAACGGAAACGCCGGGACGTCCGGAAACGCCGGGCGGTCCCGGATCGCCGGCCGGCCGTCTCCCCGGCCTGACCCTGGTCTCGCACGACGGCAGGCCCTACCGCTTCGACCCGGGCGCCCTCTGCCTGGAACTGCTGGTCACCGGCGGTCCCGGCGCCTTCGCCCGCTACGAGGTGCTGCACGAACCCGCCGACCTCGCCGCCTGGGCCGACCGCAGCCGCCTGCCCGAAGGGCTGGAACTCACCGTTTCGGACGCGGAACTGAGCCGGGTGCGCGCCGTGCGCGACGCCCTCTTCCTCCTCACGGCCGACCGGGCCCACGGCCGCCCGCAGCGGCCCGAGCACCTGGACGCCCTCAACGCGGCCGCGGCCGAGGCCCCGCTCGTCCCCCGCCTCACCCCGCACGGCACCCGCGCCTGGGCCCCCGGCGCCACCGGCACCCAGCTGCTCTCGACCGTCGCCCGCGACGCGGTCGACCTCTTCGCCGGCCCGTACGCGCACCGCGTCCGCGAGTGCGGCGCGCACGACTGCCGGCTCCTCTTCGTCGACACCTCCCGCCCCGGCCGCCGCCGCTGGTGCGCGATGGAACACTGCGGCAACCGCGAGAAGGTACGGGCACACCGGGCCCGCGGACGGCTCGACCAGGGCCTGTCCGACGGATCACGCGGAAAAGAAGACGGCGGAGACGCCGGCGACCGCCGTCCCGCGGTGACCGCCGACCCGCGGTGACCGGAGTCCCGCGGTGACCGCCGACTACGGCTTGGCGACCGGGGAGGACTCCGGTGCTTCGGCCGCCGGCGGCGCGCCGCCGTCCTCCCGTACGGCACCGGCGACGGCGACAGTACCGACACCGGCGACGGCGCCGGCCGTCACGGCGGCCTCGCCCGTCGCGGCGGCGCCGGGCATCCCGGCCTCGGCGACCATCAACCGGGACGCCCGCAGCGCCCGGGCCGTCCGGCGCGAGGTGCGCCACGCGTCCCCGGTGAGCAGCACCAGCGCCAGCCACACCAGCGCGAAGCCGGCCCAGCGCTCGGGCGGCATGGCCTCGCCGAAGTACACGACGCCGAGCAGGAACTGGAAGACCGGCGCCATGTACTGCAACAGGCCCAGCGTGGACAGCGGCACCCGGATCGCCGCCGCGCCGAAGCAGACCAGCGGGAGCGCGGTGACGATGCCGGTGGAGGCGAGGAGCGCGGAGTGCCCGGCGCCCTCGCCGGTGAAGGTGGAACCGCCGTGCGCCGACAGCCACAGCAGGTAGCCGAGCGCCGGCAGGAACTGGATCGCGGTCTCGGCGGCCAGCGACTCGACCCCGCCGAGGTCGACCTTCTTCTTCACCAGCCCGTAGGTGGCGAAGGAGAAGGCGAGGCAGAGCGAGATCCACGGCGGGTGGCCGTATCCCACGGTCAGCACGAGGACGGCGGCCAGGCCGACCCCGACCGCCACCCACTGCACGGGCCGCAGCCGCTCCTTCAGGAGCAGGACGCCCATCGCGATGGTGACCAGCGGGTTGATGAAGTAGCCGAGGGAGGCCTCGACGACGTGGCCGCTGTTCACGGCCCAGATGTAGACGCCCCAGTTCACGGTGATGACGGCGGCGGCCACGGTGACGAGCGCGAGCCGGCGCGGCTGCCGCAGCAGCTCGCCGGCCCACTTCCAGCGCCGTACGACGATCAGCGCGACGGCGACGAAGGCGAGGGACCACACCATGCGGTGGGCGAGGATCTCACCCGCGCCGGCGGGCTTGAGCAGCGGCCAGAAGAGAGGGACGAGCCCCCACATCCCGTAGGCGGCGAAACCGTTCAGCAGGCCTGTCCGGCCCTCACCAGCCTTGGACTTCCCGGCCACGGGCCCTCCTTCTGACGATCTCACCGCCTCGTGACAGGCGCGCGTGGTCGAAGGTAACGCCGGACACCCCCGTCTGTCATGTCCGTATCGCCATACGGTCGTGACAGACGGGGGTGTCCGGCGGGTCGGTCCGGTGGGCCGGGTCGGGCCGACGGGACGCTCCCGTGGGTGTCAGTCCTGGAGTGCGGCGGCGATCGCCTCGGAGAGCGGGGTGGTCGGGCGGCCCGTCAGCCGGGACAGGTCGCCGGTGGTGACGACCAGCTCGCCCTTCTCGATGGACGCGTCCACGCCGGCCAGGATCGCGGCGAACGGCCCGGGCAGCCCGGCGCCGGTCAGGATGCCGACCAGGGCCTCGGTGGACACGGCGTTGTAGGCGATCTCCCGGCCGGTCCGCCGGCTCAGCTCGGCCGCGTACTCGGCGAAGCTCCACGCCTCGTCGCCGCCCAGCTCGTACGTCGTGTTCTCGTGCCCCTCGCCGGTCAGTACGGCGACCGCGGCGGCGGCGTAGTCGGCGCGGGAGGCGGAGGAGACGCGGCCCTCACCGGCGGCGGCGACGACGGCGTCGTGCGCCAGCACCGGGGCGAGGTTCTCGGTGTAGTTCTCGTGGTACCAGCCGTTGCGCAGCAGGCTGTAGGGGAGGCCGGAGGCCAGCAGGGCCTTCTCGGTGGCGCGGTGGTCGTCGGCCAGCGCGGCGCTCAGGCTGCCGGGCGCGCTCGTGTACGCCAGCAGCGCGACGCCCGCCGCCGCGGCGGCGTCGATGACGACCTGGTGCTGGGCCGGGCGGCCCTTGTCGAACTCGTTGCCCGAGATCAGCAGGACCTTGTCGCCGGCGGCGAACAGGCCGTCGAAGGTCCGGGGGGCGTTGTAGTCGGCGACCGCGAGCCTCACGCCGCGCGCGGCGAGGTCGGCGGCCCTGGCCTCGTCGCGCACGACGGCCGTGATCTCCGCGGCGGGGACCTTCTCCAGCAACTGCTCCACGACGTGACGGCCGAGGTGTCCGGTGGCTCCGGTGACGACGATGCTCATGATGCAGAACTCCTTGGGGGGTGCGATCTGCAACTAACCCTAAGGCGTGCGCTAACTCATGGAAAGTGCCCACTTTGAAGTAAGGTACTGGTGTTCAGGTGCGTTCAGGGAAACGCGGATGTCCGGGGACGCACGAAGGCCCGGAACCGTCACGGTTCCGGGCCTTCGTGCGATGCATGTGACGCGCATGACGCGCATGACGCGCATGACGCGCATGACGCGCATGACGCGCATGACGCGCATGACGCGCATGACGCGCATGACGCGTGCGGCGCCTGTGACGCGTGCGATGTGCCGCCGTCACCCAGCCGCTCGGTCGCTCAGCCGACGACCGTCCAGGTGTCCCCGCCCGCCAGCAGCGCGGCCAGGTCCCCCTTGCCGTGCCGGTCGACGGCCGTGTCGAGCTGGTCGGACATCAGGGTGTCGTACACCGGCCGCTCGACGGAGCGCAGGACGCCGATCGGCGTGTGGTGCAGGGTGTCCGGGTCGGCCAGCCGGGACAGCGCGAACGCCGTGGTCGGGGACGCGGAGTGCGCGTCGTGGACCAGCACCTCGGACTCGTTCTCCGCGGTCACCGTCACCACCTTCAGATCGCCGGTCGCGCGGTCCCGCACGACGCCCCGGGACCGGTCGGCGCCGAACCGGATCGGCCGGCCGTGCTCCAGCCGGATCACGGCCTCCTCGGCCGACTCCCGGTCCTTCAGCGCGTCGAAGGCGCCGTCGTTGAAGATGTTGCAGTTCTGGTAGATCTCCACCAGCGCCGTGCCCGGATGGGCGGCGGCCCGGCGCAGCACCTCCGTCAGGTGCTTGCGGTCGGAGTCGATCGTGCGCGCCACGAACGACGCCTCCGCGCCGAGCGCCAGCGACACCGGGTTGAACGGTGCGTCCAGCGACCCCATCGGCGTCGACTTGGTGATCTTGCCGACCTCGGAGGTGGGCGAGTACTGCCCCTTGGTCAGCCCGTAGATCCGGTTGTTGAACAGCAGGATCTTGAGGTTCACATTGCGCCGCAGGGCGTGGATGAGGTGGTTGCCGCCGATGGACAGGGCGTCCCCGTCCCCGGTCACCACCCACACGCTCAGGTCGCGCCGGCTGGTGGCGAGCCCGGTCGCGATCGCCGGGGCCCGCCCGTGGATCGAGTGCATCCCGTAGGTGCTCAGGTAGTACGGGAAGCGCGAGGAGCAGCCGATGCCCGAGACGAAGACGATGTTCTCCCTGGCCAGCCCCAGCTCCGGCATGAAGCCCTGGACGGCGGCCAGGATCGCGTAGTCACCGCAGCCGGGGCACCAGCGGACCTCCTGGTCGGACTTGAAGTCCTTCATGGACTGGCGGCCCTCGGCCTTGGGGACGAGGGAGAGCGCCTCGATCGTGCCCGTGCCTTCCGTGGACGTCTCAGCCATCGATGGCCTCCTTGAGCGCCGAGGCGAGCTGCTCCGCCTTGAACGGCATGCCGTTGACCTGGTTGTAGGAGTGCGCGTCGACCAGATATCTCGCCCGGATCAGGGTGGCGAGCTGGCCCAGGTTCATCTCCGGGATCACGACCTTGTCGTACGCCTCCAGCACCGCGCCCAGGTTCTTCGGGAACGGGTTCAGATGCCGCAGGTGGGCCTGCGCGATCGGCTCCCCGGCCGCCCGCAGCCGCCGTACCGCCGCGGTGATCGGCCCGTAGGTGGAACCCCAGCCCAGGACCAGGGTCCTCGCCCCGTCCGGGTCGTCGACCTCGACGTCCGGCACGTCGACGCCGTCGATCTTGGCCTGCCGGAGGCGGACCATGAAGTCGTGGTTGGCGGGGTCGTAGGAGATGTTGCCGGTGCCGTCCTGCTTCTCGATCCCGCCGATCCGGTGCTCCAGCCCCGGCGTGCCCGGCACCGCCCACGGCCGGGCGAGGGTCCGCGGATCGCGCTTGTACGGCCAGAAGACCTCGGAGCCGTCCTCCAGGGTGTGATTGGGACCCTGCGCGAACTGCACCGCCAGGTCCGGCAGCTCCTCCAGCTCGGGGATCCGCCACGGCTCGGAGCCGTTCGCGAGGTAGCCGTCGGACAGCAGCATCACCGGCGTGCGGTACGTCAGCGCGATCCGGGCCGCCTCCAGGGCGGCGTCGAAGCAGTCGGCCGGCGTGCGGGGCGCGACCACCGGGAGCGGGGCCTCGCCGTTGCGCCCGAACATGGCCTGCAGCAGGTCCGCCTGCTCGGTCTTGGTCGGCAGACCGGTCGACGGCCCGCCCCGCTGGATGTCGACGACCAGCAGCGGCAGCTCCAGCGACACGGCGAGCCCGATGGTCTCCGACTTCAGCGCCACCCCGGGACCGGAGGTCGTGGTCACCGCCAGCGACCCGCCGAAGGCGGCCCCGAGCGCCGCGCCGATGCCCGCGATCTCGTCCTCGGCCTGGAAGGTGCGCACGCCGAAGTTCTTGTGCCGGCTCAGCTCGTGCAGGATGTCCGAGGCCGGCGTGATCGGGTACGAGCCGAGGAACAGCGGGAGGTCGGCCTGCCGCGAGGCCGCGATCAGCCCGTACGCCAGCGCCAGGTTCCCGGAGATGTTCCGGTAGGTGCCGACGGGGAACGCCTTCGCCGCCGGGGCGACCTCGTAGCTGACCGCGAAGTCCTCGGTCGTCTCGCCGAAGTTCCAGCCCGCGCGGAACGCCGCGATGTTGGCGGCCGCGATGTCCGGCTTCTTCGCGAACTTCGCCCTCAGGAACTTCTCGGTCCCCTCGGTCGGCCGGTGGTACATCCACGACAGGAGGCCGAGCGCGAACATGTTCTTGCTGCGCTCGGCCTCCTTGCGGGTGAGGTCGAAATCCTTGAGCGCCTCGACGGTCAGCGTGGTCAACGGGACCGGGTGGATCTGGTAACCGTCGAGGGACCCGTCCTCCAGCGGCGAGGCCGCGTACCCCACCTTCTGCATCGCCCGTTTGCTGAACTCGTCCGTGTTGACGATGATCTCCGCACCGCGCGGCACATCGCCGATGTTCGCCTTCAGGGCCGCCGGATTCATCGCGACCAGCACGTTCGGCGCGTCACCCGGCGTGAGGATGTCGTGGTCCGCGAAGTGCAGCTGGAACGAGGACACGCCGGGAAGGGTGCCGGCGGGCGCCCGGATCTCGGCGGGGAAGTTCGGCAGCGTCGACAGGTCGTTGCCGAACGACGCCGTCTCCGAGGTGAAACGGTCCCCGGTGAGCTGCATGCCGTCACCGGAGTCCCCCGCGAACCTGATGATCACCCGGTCGAGACGGCGCACGTCCTTCGTCCCGCCCGGTTTGCGCTGCTCTCCCACGACGGCTGCGTCCGTTCCGTCGCTGCCGTCGGCCTGTTCCGCTGGGCTGCTGACCTGACTGGTCACTGAGCTGGACCTCCCTCGAGGCGGCTGTCCGGAGGAGCGGTCTTCCCACAGACCCTCCCTGGATCAACCCTACGTCTGTAAGGGTCGCCTTCCCCGGCCATTCGCACGACGGTCACCGCCCCGAGCCGGCCCGGCGCCCTGACGCGCCATGATTTCCGACCGCCCGGAATGTGCGAGAAGGCGCGACGAAGGAAAAACGCTCTTTCGCCGTCCTCAGGAGTTGAGATAGGTGAGGACCGCCAGAACGCGTCGGTGATCCCCGTCGCTCGGGGACAGCCCGAGCTTCAGGAAGATGTTGCTGACGTGCTTCTCCACCGCGCCGTCGCTCACCACCAGCTGCCGGGCGATCGCCGAGTTCGTCCGCCCCTCGGCCATCAGGCCCAGCACCTCCCGCTCCCGCGGGGTCAGCCCGGCCAGGACGTCCTGCTTGCGGCTGCGTCCGAGCAGCTGCGCGACCACCTCGGGGTCCAGGGCCGTACCCCCCTCGGCCACCCGCACCACCGCGTCCACGAACTCCCGCACCTCGGCCACCCGGTCCTTGAGCAGGTAACCCACCCCGCGGGTGGAACCGGCCAGCAGTTCGGTGGCGTACCGCTCCTCCACGTACTGCGACAGCACCAGCACCCCGAGCCCCGGATACGACTTGCGCAGCAGTACGGCGGCCCGCACCCCCTCGTCGGTGTGCGTCGGCGGCATCCGCACGTCGGCCACGACCACGTCGGGCAACGCCCCCTCCGCGTCCAGTTCGGTGACCGTCTTCACCAGCGCCTCGGCATCCCCGACCCCGGCGACCACGTCATGCCCCCGGTCCGTCAGCAACCGCGTCAGCCCCTCCCGCAGCAGCACCGAATCCTCGGCGATGACCACCCGCACCCTGACCTCCACGCTCTCCGGCCCCCCAGCCAAGCCCGTCCGTCCACGGAACAGCCCCAGCATCCCAGCAAACACCCCGCGCCGGGGCCGTCCGGCGACGACGAAGGGAAAACTTCGACGGGAGACGACCCCGGCCCTGCCGGGATTCCCGGCCGGATCCCTGGCCGGATCCCTGGCCGGATCCCCCGTCGGCGTCCAGGGACGGAGCTTCTGGTGGGGTGGAAGGGGGGGAAGGGGCGGAGCCCCTGAGGACGGGAGGGGCAGGGGCGGCGGGGGAAGCCCCTACTCCCCACCCCGCCAGGGCAGCTCCGCCGTCACCCGCGTGGGTCCGCCGGTCGGGGAGTCCACCACCAGGATCCCGTCCACCGCGTCGAGCCGTCCCGCCAGCCCCGCCAGCCCCGACCCGCCGGAGGCATCCGCACCGCCCACCCCGTCATCGCTCACCTGCACCAGCAGCCGGTCCTCCGCCCGCCACACGTCCACGGACGCCGACCTCGCCCCGCTGTGCTTGCTGACGTTCTGCAGCAGCTCGGACACCGTGAAGTACGCGATCCCCTCGATCGCCGCGGCCGGCCGCGCCGGCAGGTCCACCTCCACCCGCACCGGCACCGTGCACCGCGAGGCCACCGACGACAGCGCCGCGTCCAGCCCCCGGTCGGTCAGCACGGCCGGATGGATCCCCCGCGCCAGGTCCCGCAGCTCCTGCAACGCCGTCTTCACCTCACCGTGCGCCTCGTCCACCATCCGCGCCGCCTCCCGCGGATCCTCCCGCAGCTTCTCCTTCGCGAGGCCCAGATCCATCGCCAACGCCACCAGCCGCGCCTGCGCGCCGTCGTGCAGATCCCGCTCGATCCGCCGCAGATCGGCGGCTGCCGTGTCGACGACCACCCCCCGGTCGGACTCCAGCTCCACCACCCGCGACGCCAGCCGCGACGGCCCGAGCAACCCGTGCACCATCACCCGGTCCACCGTCGTCAGCGCCCGCACGATCCACGGCGTGGCCAGCGTGAACAACAGCCCCACCAACGCCGTCACGGTGATCTCGAACGGGTTGTCCAGGTACACCCGGTGCCCCTCGTCGCCGTACAGCTGGAGCCCGTCCTGGCCGCCGTACAGCGGGAAGAGCCAGAACCACAGCGGATACGTCAGCGTCGCCCAGCCGTACACCCAGAACACGACCGCGACGCAGAAGGAGAACACCGCCCACGGCAGGTGCAGCACCGCGTACAGGACGTGCCGCCAGGCCGCGCCGCTCCTGAGCACCGCCCCCATCCACGCCAGCGTCCCCGGGCCCCGCGGCCGCAACGGCTCCGGCTCGGCCACGTCCAGCCCGAGCAGCCCCCGCGCCCGCGCCCGTTCCACCGACCCGAGGCCGCGGCACGCCGCCAGCCCCGCCGCCAGCACCGGGACCCCGAGGAACGTCACCAGCAGACCCGCCCCCACCGACAGCATCGTGACCGCGAAGGCGAACAGCACGATGCTGACCGGCAGGCTCAGCAGCACGTAGGCGAACTCCCGCCAGGCACGCGCCTCGACCGGCGCCCGCAGCGCGGCCGGCAGCCGGTGCCGCCGGCGCCCACCGGCCCCGGGCGTCCCCCCGTACCGCGAGCGGTCCCCGCGGGCCCCGTGGGCCTCGTGCTCCCCGTGGGCCAGGTAGTTTCCGTACTCCCCGTACTCCCCGTACTCCCCGTACTCCCCGTACTGCGTGGCCATCGGCGTCGTCCGTTCTGCTCGTCTCGTCCGCAGGTGTCGCCCCCTGCCTCCACCCTCCCCGGCGGCGGCCTCCCGGACCATGGAGTCTGTCGG
Organism: Streptomyces sp. NPDC014882; assembly: GCF_043081325.1. Lineage (NCBI taxonomy): Bacteria > Bacillati > Actinomycetota > Actinomycetes > Kitasatosporales > Streptomycetaceae > Streptomyces > Streptomyces sp. NPDC014882. The sequence goes on along the minus strand of NZ_JBIBWL010000015.1, from coordinate 62,285 downwards.
CATCTCGGGAGGGGGGTTTTCCCCACCCCGGACCCAGGGGCCGGCAGGGCCGCGCGGCAGCGCCGTGCAGCGCCGTGCAGCGCCGCGGGGCCCTGCCCGGCCACGCGGCGCTGCACGGCGGGGTCGCCTGCTCCGCCTACTCCGCCTGCTCCGTCCGGTCCCGCCAGGGCAGCTCCGCCGTCACCGTCGTGGGCCCCCCGACCGGGGAGTCCACGATGAACAGCCCGTCCACGGCGCCCAGCCGGTCCGCCAGCCCCCGCATCCCCGACCCGCCGTCGATCCGCGCACCGCCCCGGCCGTCGTCGGACACCTGGATGAGCAGCCGGTCCTCCACCCGCCACACGTCCACGGACGCCGACCTCGCCCCGCTGTGCTTGCTGACGTTCTGCAGCAGCTCAGAGACGGTGAAGTAGGCGATGCCCTCGATGGCCGGCGCCGGCCGCGCCGGCAGCTCGGCCGTCACCTGCACCGGCACCGTGCACCGCGAGGCCACCGACGACAGCGCCGCGTCCAGCCCCCGGTCGGTCAGCACGGCCGGATGGATCCCCCGCGCCAGGTCCCGCAGCTCCTGGAGGGCGAGCTTCACCTCGCCGTGCGCCTCCTCGACCATCACCGACGCCGCGTCCGGGTCCTCCAGCAGCTTCTCCTTGGCCAGGCCGAGCCCCATCGCCAGATTGACCAGCCGCGCCTGCGCGCCGTCGTGCAGATCCCGCTCGATCCGCCGCAGATCGGCCGCGGCGGTGTCCACCACGACCCCCCGGTCGGACTCCAGTTCGGCGATCCGCCGCTCCAGCTCGTCCGAGGGGCACAGCAGCGCCCGCACCATCGCCCGGTCCGCGAGGGTCAGCCCCCGCGCGAGGAAGGGCAGCACCGGCCACAGCACGAACAACGACACCAGCGTCACCGTGAAGGTGAGGATCCCCCACGGCAGCCGGACGAAGTCGTACAGCACCGTCCGCCAGGCCACCGGGTCCTTCAGGACCAGCCACATGCCCTGGAAGACGTTGCCCGCCCGGCGCAGCGGCAGCGGGCTCGGCTCGTCGACCCGCACCGCGAGCAGCATCCGCGCCCGGCCCCGCTCGAACCGGCCCATCAGCCGCGCCCCCAGCAGACCGAGCGTGAGCAGCGGCAGCCCGACCACCGTGAGCGTCAGCGCGGCGCCGGTGAACAGCACCGTCATGACGTAGACGAAGCCGACGAGCGCCAGGGGCAGGTTCGTCAGGAGGTGCGCGATCTCCTTCCACGTCTGCGGGTCGTAGGCGAACCGGACGCGCGGCAACGGCTCGTCGCGCCCCGTCGCACCCGGGCCGACGGCGGGCGGGACGGGCACGGCGCGCGGACGCGCGGCCGTGGGAGCGGCTTTGGATACGGTCATGTGCGTCAGCGTGCCGCGTGACGCGTCCTCGCGCCATGGAGTTCGCCGCCGGGAACCCCTGGGGAAAACCCCACCCCCCTCGCCCCGGCTGTGACGGCCCGCTTACCGTGTCTTTACGAGGCCCTAGACTCCCGTGCGTACAGATCGTCGAACAGGCCGAGGTCGGGTCGGGGAGCGAGGGACGGACCGTGCCGCAGTCGTCGCAAGCAGCGCTGAGGGAACCGACGGTCGCCGTGGCGTCGGACTACTTCGACTCCTACGCGGTCGTCGGACTCCTCGCCGTCATCGGCGTGCTCTTCGTCGCGGTCGCGTTCGGCGCGGGCCGCCTGCTGCGCCCCGTGGTCCCCACCCCCGAGAAACTCCTGACGTACGAGTGCGGCGTCGACCCCGTCGGCGAGGGCTGGGCCCACACCCAGGTCCGCTACTACGTCTACGCCTTCCTCTACGTCATCTTCGCCGTCGACTCGATCTTCCTGTTCCCCTGGGCGACGGTCTTCGCCGCCCCCGGCTACGGCGCGGCCACGCTCGTGGAGATGTTCGTCTTCCTCGGCTTCCTGGCCGTGGGCCTGCTGTACGCCTACAAGAAGGGCGTCCTGACATGGACGTGAACCCGCCCACCCCCGAGCCGGCGGCGACTCCCGAGCCGGTGCTGCTCCCCGAGCCGGTGACGATCCCCGAGCCGGTGACGATCCCCCCGGCCGAGCGGAGCCAGGAGCGGGGGAGGCTCGGCGCCCTCGCCCGTCTCGCCCCGGAGCCGATGAAGGTCGTCCTGAACTGGGGCCGCCGCTACTCGCTCTGGGTCTTCAACTTCGGCCTCGCCTGCTGCGCGATCGAGTTCATCGCCGCGTCCATGGCCCGCCACGACTTCATCCGCCTGGGCGTCATCCCCTTCGCGCCGGGCCCGCGCCAGGCCGACCTGATGGTCGTCTCCGGCACGGTCACGGACAAGATGGCCCCGGCCGTCAAGCGCCTCTACGAGCAGATGCCCGAGCCGAAGTACGTCATCTCCTTCGGCGCGTGCAGCAACTGCGGCGGACCGTACTGGGACTCGTACTCCGTCACCAAGGGCGTCGACCAGATCATCCCCGTCGACGTGTACGTCCCCGGCTGTCCGCCGCGCCCCGAGGCGCTGCTCCAGGGCATCCTCAAGCTCCAGGAGAAGATCGCCCGCGAGTCGCTGGGGGAGCGCTACGCCGCCGTCGCCGACCGTCCCTCTACGGCGGCCCTCCAGAGCGGGCTCGTCCGGCCGCCGGCCGCGGGCGGAGACGCGAACGGAGACGCGAACGGAGACACGGAGGGGGGCGCCCGATGACCACCGTCGGCTGGCTCCCCGCCCCCGCCGGGGAACTCTTCGGCCCGGACGCCACCGCCGAGGAGTCGTACGAGGTCCTGACCGTCGACGTACCGCCGCAGTCCTGGACCGCGGCACTGCTGGCGGCCCGCGACCGGCTGTCCTGCACCTACTTCGACTGGCTCAGCGCGGTCGACGAACCCGGCACCGGCTTCCGCGTCTCGGCCCACGTCGTCGCCCTGGCGCCGGTCCGCCGGCTGCTGCTGCGCACGACGGTCCCGCACGAGGCCCCGAGGCTCGCCTCCGCCGTGGACGTCTACGCGGGTGCGGCCTGGCACGAACGCGAGACCCACGAGATGTTCGGCGTCGTCTTCGACGACCATCCGGCCCTGGACCACCTCCTCCTCCCCGAGAACTTCGAGGGCCACCCCCTCCGCAAGGACTTCGTCCTCGCCGCCCGCGTCGCCAAGGCCTGGCCCGGCGCGAAGGAACCCGGCGAGTCCGAGCACGGCGGCCCCAAGCGCCGCCAGATGCTCCCTCCGGGAGTCCCCGACCCCAACGAATGGGGCCCTTTGAAGGGACAGCTCCCCCCGGCCCCGAGCCGCCCCGCCCGAACCCCCCGGGCTCCCGGCGACCGCCCGGCCCGCCCGGCAGGCGACCGCCCGGTCCGGCGAGCGCGAACGGCCTCCGAGGGCTCCGCCGGCCAGACGGCCGGCCGGCCGGAGAAGCAGCCGGAGAACCAGCCGACGGGGCGGGAAGCGGGCCGAGCGGCGGGCGAAACGGCGAGCCCGGCGGCAGACCGCCCCACCGCGGCGGCCACGGAGGCGCCTCCCACCGCTTCCGCGACGACACCGCCCGCGACTTCCGCGGAGACACCGCCCGCCGCACCCGCACGCCCCGCACGACGAGCGCGGACGGCCGCCGAGGGCTCGGTGAGCCAGTCGTCCGACCGGACCTCGCCCCAGCCCCGGCCCACCGCCGGGCCGCGCACCCCGTCGGCGGCCGGAACCGAGGGCGCCTCGGCTCCGACCACTCCCCGGAGCGCCTCCGGCACCGGTCCCCGCCGCGCCCGGAGCGCGAGCGGGGGGTCAGCCTCCCAACGGACAGAGGGTGTGCCTCCGGGGGAGACGTCTCCGGGCGAAGATCCCGCGTCTCCGGAGACACGGGAGACACGGGAGGCACCGGAGCCCCCTGCGGTTCCGCGCGACACGGCGCCGTCGGCCGCGTCGGCCGAGTCCGAGGGGCCCGCCGGCCGTCGGTCGGCCACCGGTGGCGGAGCGTCCCGCCGCGCGCAGGCCCCCCGCAGCGCCGACGCACCCTGGCACCACGCCCGCCCGGCGTTCGACGATCCGCAACGGGACCCGAGACACCCCGAGCCCGACCCGGATCACCCGGATCACCCGGATCGCTCGGACACCCCGGACGCCGCACCCGCCCCCGCCCCGGGGAACGGCCGCCCCGAGACCGACCCGTCCGACAACGACACCCCGGACGACGACACACCCGACAACGACACCCCCGCGAACCCCCGAGGAGGCCCGCAGTGAACGACGCTCTCGACGTCGCCCTGCGACTCCTGATCGTCTTCGTCGTCTTCCTCACCTTCCCCCTGATCGTCGGTCAGGCCGAGCACAAGGTGATGGCCCACATGCAGGGCCGTCTCGGCCCGATGTACGCCGGCGGCTTCCACGGCTGGGCCCAGCTCATCGCGGACGGTGTGAAGTTCGCGCAGAAGGAGGACATCGTCCCCGCGGGCGCGGACCGCCGTATCTTCCAGCTGGCCCCCGCCGTGGCCCTGCTCCCGTACCTCCTGGTCCTCCTCGCCATCCCCGTCGGTCCCGGCGAGAGCGCCGTCGGCGAGGCCGTCGACGCCGGCGTCTTCTTCGTCCTGGCCGTCATGGGCGTCGGCGTCCTCGGCTCGCTCATGGCCGGCTGGGCCAGCGCCAACAAGTTCTCCCTCCTCGGCGGCCTGCGCACCGCCGCCCAGCTCCTCGCCTACGAACTTCCGATGCTGCTCACCGCCGCCTCCGTCGCCATGGCGGCGGGCACGGTGTCCCTCCCCGGAATCGTCGACGCCTTCGAGTGGTGGTGGCTGCCCTGGCAGATCGTCGGCGCGCTCGTCTTCTTCGTCGCCGGCCTCGCCGAACTCCAGCGCCCCCCGTTCGACATGCCCGTCGCCGACTCGGAGATCATCTTCGGCGCCTACACCGAGTACACCGGCCTCCGCTTCGCCCTGTTCCTCCTCGCCGAGTACGCCGGAATCGTCGTCCTGTGCGGTCTGACCACCGTCCTCTTCCTGGGCGGCTGGCACGGACCCTGGGGCGCCGACGGCCTGGGCTGGGTCTGGACCCTGCTGAAGTCCGCCGTCCTCGCCTTCGTCGTGATCTGGCTGCGCGTCACCTATCCCCGCCTGCGCGAGGACCAGCTCCAGAAACTGTCCTGGACCCTCCTCGTCCCCCTCTCCCTCGCCCAGATCGCCCTCACCGGCGTCGTCAAGGTGGTGATCTCCTGATGTCCCGCCCGTCACCCGACCACCGCCACCCGACGACGCCCGCCGCGCGGCCCCGTCTGTCGATCCCCGGCTCCGGCCTCGCCAAGGGCCTGGCCGTCACCCTCCGCACGATGACGCGGAAGACCGTCACCGAGCAGTACCCGGACACCCAGCCCGACCTCCCGCCCCGCACCCGCGGTGTGATCGGCCTGTTCGAGGAGAACTGCACGGTCTGCATGCTGTGCGCCCGCGAGTGCCCGGACTGGTGCATCTACATCGACTCCCACAAGGAGACGGTCCCGGCGGCGACGCCCGGCGGCCGCGAACGCAGCCGCAACGTCCTCGACCGCTTCGCCATCGACTTCTCCCTGTGCATGTACTGCGGCATCTGCATCGAAGTCTGTCCCTTCGACGCGCTGTTCTGGTCCCCGGAGTTCGAGTACGCCGAGACCGACATCCGCGAACTCACCCACGAACGGGACAAGCTCCGCGAGTGGATGTGGACCGTGCCGGCCCCGCCCGCCCTCGACCCCGGTGCGGAGGAGCCGAAGGAGATCGCCGCCGCCCGCAAGACGGCCGAGAAGCTGGCTGCCGCTCGGACCACCCCGGAGACGGGGACCGCACCGGCGCCACCGACCACCCCGGCGACGCGGGACACCCGGGCCGGCCGGGCCGTTCCGCCCGGACCGGACAACCCTCAGGGAGGCGAGGCGTGACCCTCGCTCAGGCACCCCACGGCTTCCTCTCCCCGACCGGGGTGGAGATCGCCTTCGTCCTCGTCGGCCTGGTGACCTTCGGCGCCGCCCTCGTCACCGTCACCACCAAGCAGCTGGTGCACGCCGCCCTCTGGCTGGTCGTGGCCCTCGGCGGCCTCGCCGTCGAATACCTCCTGCTCACCGCGGAGTTCATCGCCTGGGTGCAGGTGCTGATCTACGTGGGCTCCGTCGTCGTCCTCCTCCTCTTCGGTCTGATGCTCACCAGAGCGCCCATCGGCCGCTCCCCGGACGCGGACTCCGGCAACCGCTGGGCCGCCCTCACGGTCGCCGTCGCCGCCGCGGCCGCCCTCGTCTGGGTCGTCGTCGACGCCTTCCGCGCCACCTGGATCGACCTCGACGGCCCGGCCGCCGGCTCCACCCAGGCCACCGGCGCGAGCCTCTTCCAGAACTGGGTGCTCCCCTTCGAGGCCCTCTCCGTCCTGCTCCTCGCGGCCCTGGTCGGCGCGATCGTCCTGTCCCGCAAGGCGAAGGCGGAGTCGAGCTCTCCCCCTCTGAACTCCCGAGCCACCGGCAAGAGTTCCCCGTCCGTCCCGGATGCCCGGAAAAACCCGGCCGAGCAGGAAGGCACCCGCTGATGCACCTCGCCTGTCCCGCCGTCCTCTCCGCCCTCCTCTTCTGCACCGGCCTGTACGGCGTCCTCGCCCGCCGCAACGCGATCCTGGTCCTGATGTCGGTCGAGCTGATGCTCAACGCCGTCAACCTGAACCTCGTCGCCTTCGACGTCTGGCTCAGCCGGACCGCCGAGGAGACCCTGCACTCCGGTCAGGCCCTGACCCTGTTCACCATCGCCATCGCCGCCGCCGAGATCGGCATCGGCCTGGCGATCGTCCTCGCCGTCCACCGCAACCGCGGCACCGCGGACATCGACAAGCTCCGCGACACCGCCGAGGGCCACGAGAGCGCCGAGAGCGATGAGCCCGCCGACGGCACCGCCCCCACGGCCGAGAAGGCTGAGGCCACCGCGTGACCACGACCACCCTCGCCGTCCTCGTCCCCCTCCTGCCGTTCCTCGGCGCCGTCGCCGGCCTGCTCCTCGGCCGCACCGCCCCCGGCTTCGTGCGCCCGCTCGCCGTCCTGCCGGCCCTCGCCTCCCTCGTACTGGCCGCGACCGTCGCGGTGCGCCAGGGCGGGGACGCGGCCGTCGACGCCGCCACCGAGCTGACGCCCACCGGCTCCGTCCCGATCGAACTCGCCCTGCACGTCGACGGCTTCGCCGCCCTCGTCGCCGTCCTGGTCGGCCTCGTCGCCACCTGCGTGCAGATCTACTCGACCGGCTACCTGCGCGACGACCCGCGCTACCCCTCCTACGCCGCCCTCGTCTCCCTGTTCACCTCCGCGATGTTCCTCGTCGTCTACTCGGGCGACCTGATCGTGCTGCTGGTCGGCTGGGAAGTGATGGGCATCTGCTCCTACTTCCTGGTCGGCCACTACTGGGAGACCCCGGAGGCCCGCGCCGCCTCCATCAAGGCCTTCCTCGTCACCAAGCTCGGCGACGTCCCCTTCCTCATCGGTCTGCTCGCCCTCGCCACCGACGCCGGCTCCTTCCGGATCACCGAGGTCCTCGCCACGGTCGCCCACGGCGGACTCGGCCACCCGACGCTCATCGCCCTGCTGCTCCTGGCCGGTGTGGCCGGCAAGTCGGCGCAGTTCCCGCTGCACACCTGGCTCCCGGACGCGATGGCCGGTCCGACACCCGTCTCCGCGCTCATCCACGCCGCGACCATGGTCGCGGCCGGCGTCTACTTCGTCGCCCGTCTCCTCCCGGTGTTCGAGGCATCCCGGGCCGCGATGGTCGTCCTCGCCGTCATGGCCGCCGTCACCATGGCCGGCTCGGGTCTCGCCGCGCTCGCCCAGGACGACATCAAGCGGGTCCTCGCCTACTCGACGATCGGCCAACTCGGCTACATGACCGGCGCCCTCGCCGTCGGCGACCGCGGTGCCGCCGTCTTCCACCTCCTCTCCCACGGCGCCTTCAAGGCCCTGCTGTTCCTCGCGGCCGGCGTGGTCATCCACGCCGCCGGCACCAACTCGCTGGCCGCCATGTCCCGCACGACCGGCCTGCGCGACCGCGTCCCGGACGCCTTCTGGACGATGACCGTGGCCCTCCTCGCGCTCGCCGCGATCCCGCCCTTCAGCGGCTTCTTCTCCAAGGAGACCGTCCTCGGCGCCGCCGAGCACGTCTCCACCGGCCACACCGAGCACGCCCCCGCCGCGGCCGGCTGGATCGTCCTCGTCGCCGGCCTGCTCACCGCCGTCCTCACCGCCGCCTACGCGACCCGGCTGTGGCTGCTGGCCTTCCGCGGCCACGGGGCCGAGGCACCCGACCACGGCCGCCAGCCGCTGACGATGACCGTGGTGCTGTGGGTCCTCGCCGTCCCGTCCCTCGCCCTCGGCGGGTTCGCCTACCGCTCGCTGCCCGACTGGTTCGACGGCCGTGATCTCGCCCCGACCCTCACCACCTCCGTCCTCGGCACCGGCCTGGCCCTCGTCGGCGGCCTGGCCGTCTACAGCGCCTGGCGGCACACCACCGCGCTCGCGGCCCGCTTCCCGCTCGGCGCCGTCGCCGCCCACCCCGAGGGCGACGCCGGACTCGTCGAGGCCGAGGCCATCGCGACCCACGCACCCGCCTACGGGAACCTGGCCTCCGCGCCCGACCCGGCAGACCCCGGACGGCTCCTGCTCGGCCCCCTGCACCGCCACGCGGCCACCGGCTTCCACCTGGACGCCTTTTACACCACCGTGTTCGTCCGCCCGGTGCAGGCCGCGGCAAGCCTCGTCCGGTTCCTCGACCGCGAGGTCGTCGACACCTACGTGCGCGGCGCGGGCACCCTGCCCCGCTGGCTCGGCGCCGCCGTACGGCGCGCCCAGACCGGCAACGTCCAGACCTATGTGAGCGCGCTGCTCGCCGGCACCGTCGTCCTGGTGGTCGCCGCCGTCCTCGTCGCCACGGGAGCGTGAGCAGGCGTGATCGATATCAGTGAGTCCCTGATGCAGTTCCTTCTGGCATTGATCGTGGCCGGGCCGCTCCTCGGCGCTGCCGCCGCCCTCCTGCCCGCCCCGCCCGGGCTGAAGGGGAAGTCGCCCGAGCAGGCCGTCCTGCGGCACGGCGTCACCGTGACCGGCGCGATCCTCGTCGCCGCGACCGTCCTCGCGCTCGGCTTCGACCACGACCAGCCGTCGAAGATGCAGGCCACGACCGACATCAGCTGGATCCCCGCACTCGACGTGCGCATCCACCTCGGCATCGACGGCATCTCCCTCCCCCTCCTGGTCCTGACCGCGCTGCTGACCTTCCTGTGCGCGCTCTACTCGTACTTCAACCCGCCCGCGGGCCCGAGCCCGAAGGCCTTCGTCGCGCTCCTGCTCGTCCTCGAGGCCGGCACCCTCGCCACCTTCGCCGTCCTCGACCTGCTGCTGTTCTTCCTCGCCTTCGAGACGGTCCTGATCCCGATGTACTTCCTCATCGCCCGCTGGGGCGGCGCGGGCCGGACCCGGGCGGCCTGGAAGTTCATCCTGTACACGCTGCTCGGATCCGTGGTCATGCTGCTCGGCCTGCTCCTGATCGGAATCAGGGCGGGCACCTTCGACATGGTGGCACTCGCCACTGACAACGGCCGGTCCCTGACCACGTCCGTGCAGGTCATCGCCGTTCTGGCGATCGGGATCGGGCTCGCGGTGAAGACCCCGATGTGGCCCCTGCACAGCTGGCTGCCGGACGCCCACACCGCCGCCCCGACCGTCGGCTCGGTCCTGCTCGCCGGCGTCCTGCTCAAGATGGGAACGTACGGTTTCGTCCGGATCGTCCTCCCGGTCGCGCCCGACGGCTTCCACACCTTCGCGCCCTACCTCGCCGCCCTCGCCGTCGCCGGCATCATCTACGGCTCCCTGGCCTGCCTCGCCCTCGCCAAAGAGGGCGCCAAGGGCGACCTCAAACGCCTGATCGCCTACTCCTCCGTCGGCCACATGGGCTTCGTCCTGCTCGGCATCGCCTCCACGACCCCGACCGGCGTCAACGGCGCCCTCTTCGCCAACATCGCCCACGGCCTCATCACCGGCCTGCTGTTCTTCCTGGTCGGCGCCCTGAAGGACCGCACCGGCACCACCGACCTGGACACCCTCGCGCAGGAGACCGGCGCCGCCCTCTACGGCAAGGCACCCCGCCTCGGCGGCCTCCTCGCCTTCGCCGCGGTCGCCTCCCTCGGCCTGCCCGGCCTCGCCGGGTTCTGGGGCGAGATGCTGGCCCTGTTCGGCGCCTTCGACCCCGCCGACGACCTCAGCCGTCCCGCCTTCCTCGCCTTCACCGCGATCGCCGCCTTCGGGACGCTCCTGACCGCGGCCTACCTCCTCGTCGTGGTCCGCCGCGTCTGCATGGGAGCCGCCCCGCAGGACGCCCCGCGCCTCACCGACGTCCGCACCTACGAGTTCGCGGCCTGGACACCGCTCGTCGTCCTCACCGTCGTCGCCGGCCTCTGGCCCAAGGCGCTCCTCGGCCTGACCGACCCGGCCGTGCAGCAGCTCCTCGCAGGAGGCAACCGATGAGCCACCTCACCGCCGCCCCCTCGCTCGTCCAGTCCGTCGACTGGCTCGCCATCGCCCCGCCCACCCTCACGGCGGTCGTCGCACTCGCCGTCCTCGTCGCCGACCTGTTCGTGCCCGACCGCCGCAAGCCGCTCCTGGGCTGGCTCTCCGTCGCGGGACTCGCCGCCGCCACCGCCCTCCTGCTGCCGCTCCTGGACAGCGACCGCTCCACCTTCTGCCTGACCGGCGACACACGCGCGTGCAGCTACACGGCCGACCACTTCACCCTCGTCATCCAGTTCCTGGTGCTGGGCGGAGCGCTGCTGGCCGCCCTCCTGTCGGTCACCGCCCTCAAGGACGAGCGCGGACGGCTCCCCGAGGGCGAGTTCTGGTTCCTGCTCCTGTCCTCCGCCGCCGGCGCGGCCCTCCTGCCCGCCTCCCGCGACCTCGCCACCCTCGTCGTCGCCCTCGAGGTCGCCTCCCTGCCCGCCTTCGCCCTCGTCGGCATCCGGCACGGCGACCGCCGCTCCTCCGAAGCGGCCCTGAAGTTCTTCCTGTCGTCCGTCACCGCGACCGCCGTCAGCCTCCTCGGCATCAGCTTCGTCTACGCCACCACCGGCACCCTGTACCTCACCCAGGTGGCCGACCGCATCCAGGGCGTCGACGGGCAACTGCACACCCTCGCCCGGACCGGCGTCGTCCTCACCCTCGTCGGCTTCGCCTTCAAGACGGCCGCCGTCCCCTTCCACTTCTGGGTCCCCGACACCTACGTCGGCGCGCCCCTCCCCATCGCCGCCTACCTGTCGGTCGTCGGCAAGGCGGTGGGCTTCTCCGGCCTCATCCTCGTCACGGTCGTCGCCTTCCCGTCGTACGCCGACGTCTGGGGCCCCGCGCTGGCCGCACTGGCCGCCCTCACCATGACCGTCGGCAACGTCGGCGCACTCCGCCAGCAGGCCACGCGCGCGTACAGCGCCGTACGCCTGCTCGCCTGGTCCTCCGTCGGGCAGGCCGGCTACCTCCTCGTCCCGATCGCCGCCGCCGCGTACTCCGACGACCCCGAGCACGCCGTCGGCTCCACCGTCGCCTACGCCCTCATGTACGCCGCCGTGAACCTGGGCGCCTTCGCCGTCGCGGCCCTGGTCGGCCGCACCCACGCCGCGAACCGCGTCACGGACTACCAGGGCCTGTACGCCAGGAACCCGCTCTCCGCGCTCGTCCTGGCCTTCTTCCTGCTCTGCCTCGCCGGACTGCCGCCCGGCATCATCGGACTCTTCGCGAAGGTCACCGTCTTCTCGGCCGCCGTCGACGCCGGCCTCGGCTGGCTCGCCGTCGTCATGGCGGCCAACGTCGTGATCGCCCTGTACTACTACCTCCGGTGGACGGCGCTCCTCTTCCGCGCCCCCGAGGGCGAGACCGGCAGGCATCCCGTCCCCGCGCCCCTCACCGTCGCGATCGCCCTCACCGCGGTCCTCGGGGTCGCCCTCTCCGGCGCCCCGCAACTGGCACTGCGCTTCGCCGACACCGCCCTCTTCTGAACCGTCACCCGGACGGCCCACGCCCGCCGCCGGGAGCACAGGGGAACCCGGGGCCGCCGTCTGGCGTTGTCCAAAACGGGAGGTTCCACTGGACGTGGCACCACGACACCAGCGGAACCGCAGATCAGAAGGCAAGATCCGCAAGCGAAGGGTTCCCCTGCCGCACGACTTGGAGGGCGTACCGTGCACCGCCGGCACAACGGGCTCAGGACCGCAGTACTCCTCGGGGGACTGTCCGCACTCATCATCGTCATCGGCAGCTTCTTCGGCCGCACGGGGCTCGTCGTCGCGGTCCTCATCGCGCTCGGCACCAACGCGTACGCGTACTGGAACAGCGACAAGCTGGCCCTGCGCGCCATGCGCGCCCGCCCCGTGAGCGAGTTCGAGGCCCCCGGCCTGTACCGCATGGTCCGCGAGCTCTCCACCCAGGCCCGCCAGCCCATGCCCCGCCTGTACATCTCCCCGACCGAGGCACCCAACGCCTTCGCCACCGGCCGCAACCCGCGCAACGCCGCCGTGTGTTGCACGGAGGGCATCCTGCGCCTCCTCGACGAGCGCGAACTGCGCGGCGTCATCGGCCACGAGCTGAGCCACGTCTACAACCGCGACATCCTCATCTCCTCGGTGGCCGGCGCCCTCGCCTCGGTCATCATGTTCCTGGTCAACTTCGCCTGGCTGATCCCCGTGGGACGGTCCAACGACGACGACGGCCCCGGCATCCTCGGCATGCTGCTGATCATGATCCTCGGCCCGCTCGCCGCCGGCCTCATCCAGATGGCCATCAGCCGCTCCCGCGAGTACGAGGCCGACGCCTCCGGCGCCCAGCTCACCGGCGACCCCCTGGCCCTCGCCGGTGCCCTGCGCAAGCTCGAACTGGGCACCAGACAGCTCCCGCTGCCGCCGGAACCCCGCCTCGAGACCGCGAGCCACATGATGATCGCGAACCCGTTCCGCCCGGGCCAGGGCCTGTCCAAGATGTTTTCGACGCATCCGCCGATGGCGGAGCGCATCGCCCGTCTCGAGAAGATGGCAGGACACCAGTGAAGACCATCCTGAACGTCATATGGCTCATCCTCAGCGGCTTCTGGCTGTTCCTCGGGTACGTGTTCGCGGGCCTGCTGCTGTGCGTCACCGTCATCGGCATCCCGTTCGGCGTCGCGGCCTTCCGCATCGGCGTCTACGCCCTCTGGCCCTTCGGGTACACGACGGTCGAGCGCCGTGACGCGGGAGCCCCGTCCTGTATCGGGAACGTCCTCTGGCTGGTGCTCGCCGGCTGGTGGCTGGCCCTCACCCACATCGTCACCGGCATCGCCCTGTGCCTCACGATCATCGGCATCCCGTTCGGCATCGCCAACTTCAAGCTGATCCCGGTCTCGCTGTTCCCGCTGGGCCGCGAGATCGTGCCCACGGACCAGCCGTTCGCCGCACGCTGACCGCCGTCCGCCGACCACGGCGGTCGGAGCGGAGTCGTCCACAGCCCGCCGGTTTTCCACAGGCCGCCCCGGACGCCGGCGGCAGCCCGCACCATGAACACATGACGGAGAACGAGCGGACGAAGACCCCGCCGACAGGATCCCGGGCCCACCCCCGACCGCACCGGGCGTCCCGCATACCGGGGCCACCCGGGCCACCCGGGCACGGACACACCGGGCAGCGGGCGTGAGGGTGCCGGCTCCACGGGGCCGCGCCCGCTGACGTACGGCGTCACGGGCACTCTCGCCCACAGCCCCGCCGGCACCCCGCCGACCGGCGCTCCGGACCGCTCTCCTACTCCTGGCCTCTCCCCGCACCCACCCGTGCCCGCACCGCGTACGCGACCACACCCACCACCAGCACACCCGCCCCCGCGACCACCGAGGTCCCCGGCAGCGCGAACGCCAGGACCAGGCAGCCGAGGAGGCCCACCGCCGGCACCGCCCGCCTCACCGGGGCAGGATCCAGGGTCCACGCCGACGCGTTGGCCACCGCGTAGTACGCCAGCACACCGAAGGAGGAGAAACCGATCGCGCCGCGCACGTCCACCGTGGCGGCGAGGACCGCGACCACCGCGCCCACGGCCAGCTCGGCCCGGTGCGGCACCCGGAAGCGCGGATGCACGGCCGACAGCGCGCCGGGCAGATGCCGGTCCCGGGCCATGGCCAGCGTGGTCCGGGAGACACCCAGGATCAGGGCCAGCAGCGAACCCAGGGCTGCCACGGCGGCCCCCACCCGGACCACCGGCACCAGCCCCGGCACACCAGCGGCACGCACCGCGTCCGCCAGCGGCGCGGCAGCCCGCCCGAGATCCTCCGACCCCAGCACCGAAAGGACGGCGACCGCCACGCACACGTACACGGCCAGCGCGATGCCGAGCGCGAGCGGGATCGCACGGGGGATCGTCCGCGCCGGATCCCGCACCTCCTCACCGAGGGTCGCGATGCGCGCGTACCCGGCGAAGGCGAAGAACAGCAGGCCGGCGGCCTCCAGAACCCCGCCGAGCCCTCCGGAGGCCCCGATGTCCAGCCGCCCGGCGTCGGACTGCCCGGAGCCCAGACACACGACGACCACGGAAGCGAGGACCGCCAGGACCACCGCCACGATCAGCCGCGTCAGCCAGGCCGACTTGTGGACCCCGCCGTAGTTCACCGCGGTCAGCACCACCACGGCCGCGACCGCCACCGCGTGCGCCTGCTCCGGCCAGACGTACGCCCCGACCGTCAGCGCCATCGCCGCGCAGGAGGCCGTCTTGCCGACCACGAAGGACCAGCCCGCGAGATATCCCCAGAACGGGCCGAGCCGTTCGCGCCCGTACACGTAGGTGCCGCCCGAGGCCGGGTACAAGGCGGCCAGACGGGCCGACGACATGGCATTGCAGTAGGCGATCACGGCGGCGAGCGCGAGTCCGAGCAGCAGCCCGGAACCGGCGGCACGGGCGGCGGGCGCGAGAGCGGCGAAGATGCCGGCGCCGACCATCGAACCGAGCCCGATGACCACGGCGTCCCCGACGCCCAGGGTGCGCCGCAGCTCGGCGGCCGATCCGGACTGTGTCATGGTGCGCACCCTACTGAGCCGGGGAACCACCGGGCGCCGCCAGGGCGTCGTCCCCGGCGACACCGCGCGAACGGGCCGTGACCGGCGTGCGGACGCACGGCCCGACGGGAGCGAGAACACAGCTCCGGGAGGGTGCGGGCACAACGCGGAAGGGCAGGGTCAGGACATGAGCATCATCAGCTGGATCATTCTGGGGCTGTTGGCCGGGGTCATCGCCAAGGTACTGCTGCCGGGCCGGGACCCGGGCGGCTTCATCGGCACCACCGTCATCGGCGTGGCGGGCGCGTTCACCGGCGGTTGGATATCGGCCCGCTGGCTGGACCACCCCATCACCAAGGACTTCTACGACGGCGCCACCTGGGCGGCGGCGATCGGCGGCTCGCTGGTGCTCCTGATCGCCTACCGCATCCTGTTCGGCAACTCGCGGGACTGACCGCGACCCCGTCGTTCCGGCATCGGTGCCGGCTCTCCGGCCCACCCGCCGTACCCGTCGCCCGTCCGCGCCCGCCGTACCCGTAGCCCGTCCGCGCCCGCCGTACCCGTCGCCCGTCCCCGCCCGCCGCCCGTCCGTCCACCGGGACGGACGGGCGGAGCGACCGCTGCCGTGGCGCCCGCCCTTCCGTCCCGCTGCCGGGGCCGCCAGAACTGCCAGGGCGGCCAGGCCCCGGGGAGGTCAGGACCTACCGGTAGTTCACGAACTGCAGTGCGAAGTCGAAGTCCTGACCCTTCAACAGGGAGATGACGGCCTGCAGGTCGTCACGGCTCTTGGAGCTGACGCGCAGTTCGTCGCCCTGGACCTGGGCCTTGACGCCCTTGGGGCCCTCGTCGCGGATGAGCTTGGCGACCTTCTTCGCGTTGTCCTGGGAGATGCCCTCCTTGATCTCCGCGAAGAGCTTGTACTCCTTGCCGGAGAGCTGGGGCTCGCCCGCCTCCAGCGCCTTCAGCGAGATCCCGCGCTTGATCAGCTTCGACTGGAAGACGTCGAGGACGGCGTTCACCCGGTCCTCGGAGTTCGCCTCCATGAGGATCTTTTCTCCGGACCACGAGATCGAGGCGCCGACGCCCTTGAAGTCGTAGCGCTGGGAGATCTCCTTGGCGGCCTGGTTGAGGGCGTTGTCGACCTCCTGCCGCTCGACCTTCGAGACGATGTCGAAACTGGAGTCGGCCATGTCCTGTGGCTCCTTGATATCGGGGTGCGTATCGGATGCGTGTCGGCGTGTGTGGGGCTGCCGTCGAGCCCGGCGTGGGACGCGGGCCGCATCCGGACAAGCCTAGCCACCCGGCCCGGCCGTGGCGGTGAGGAATCCGGGTGGCGAAGCACCCCTCCCCATCAGGTATCGTTTACGTCGTTGCCGGAGAGCACCGCGGAAAAGCGGTTCGAACGGCGGCAAACCCGGCGGTGTGCCCGAGCGGCCAAAGGGAGCAGACTGTAAATCTGCCGGCTCAGCCTTCCCAGGTTCGAATCCTGGCGCCGCCACATGGGAACAAGAGGCCCGTGACCTGCGATATCAACAGGTCACGGGCCTCTTGTCATGTGCCACCCCGAGGGCCAGGGTGTCTCACCCTGTCTCGCGTTCGAACGCCCCGTCTCGGATTCTGCGGACGGAGCGCGGACGGGATTTCCGCCGCTTCAGACGCTCCGTTGCAACCGGGCGGAGATCTTGGCGTTGGCCGCGTCGTCACCGTCCTTCAGGAACTTGGCATACACGCGAAAGAGGACAGCCACACTGTGGCCCGCCCGCTCAGCCACGAGCTGTGGTTCCACGCCCGAGCTGAGCCAGGTGGACACTGCGGCGTGACGAAGGTCATAAGGCCGCTTCGCCAGCCCTGAGTGGAACTCGGCCGGTGTGAGCGCGCGCGACCGCGCTTCAGCCCACACCTCCCCGTATCCGGTGTCCTGCACGAGTCCACCCCGCAGCGTCTGGAAGACGCGGCCGTCCGGCGCGGTGCCGTATGCGGTGAGGTGCCATCGCAGCAGCGCGACCAATTCCGGCGGGATCGGCACGGGCCGCACTGCCTTCCGGGGGCGGTGCTTCAGGCCCCGCTTCTCGTGTGCCTCACCGCTGTCCGTCCACGCGGCGCCGGACCGAGGGCGGGTTTCATGCAGCCGGAGCACGCCCCACCCGCGCCGGGGCAGGTCGCAGTCCATGACCCGCAGGCCGATCACTTCCGCCGGCCGCGCGGCGGCGTAGTACATGCACCCGAAGAACGCAGCGAGCCGGCGCCCCCGTTTGCTCTGGTCGCGCACGGCGGTCAGCAGCTTGGCGGCTTGCACCGGATTCGGGACGCACGCCGGGTCCACTTCCTCCGTGACCTGCTCGGGTGCTTTCCACTTGACGCGGTCCAAGGGGTTGTCCGTCAGCAACTCGGCGTCGACCGCGTACTCAAGGGAGTTGTAGAAGATCGCACGCTTGCGGCTGATCGTCCCCGGGGCCGCCGTCCTCCCGTCCAACCTTTTAGACAGGGCCCTGAGCGCGGCTTTCACCAGAAGCCGGTCCGTGAGGGCCGACGTGGGCAGCGACTTCCGCTGGAACCAGGCGAGTACTTGCGCCACCTCGGCCGACGGCTCCTCCTCCCACCGGTTCTTGTTGAACGCCCACCCGTACAGAGCGCTCCGTACGGTCCGTGCGTCGGGCATGCCCTTGGTGTCCTTCACGAACGCCGGTGTCACGGTCGCCATGGCTTCGGCCAACGTCCGCCGGGTGTTGCCGGGGGAGTCGTCCCACTTCATCGCGATGTAGTTGCGCGCGTGGTCGTACCAGGAGATGTCTCGGTTCTGCTCGACCATGGACTTCGGGAGGCCGCTCTCCACGTCGAACGGCTCACCCTTCCGGGCCGCCGTCATGAGTTCCGAACGGCGGCTGTCGGCCAGGCCCTGGGTGAGGAACGACTCCGCGTGTTCGCGGGTGCCGACCATCCAACGCAGTTGGTACGGCTTCCGGTAGCTGCGCTTTCGGATGGCCCAGAACTTGACGGCGTAGCTCCACTCGGTCACGCGGCCTCCAACTCGTCCTTGAAGGCGTCCAGGACGCTGCGGCGTACGCAGATGCGGCCGGACGGCGTGCGGCGAGCCTCGGGAGTAAGGCCACGGTCCCGCCAGCGGTACCAAGTCGGGCGGCTGATGCCGAGTTCTTCCAGCACTTCTGGCAGTGGGATCAATTCGTCTTTCGGAGTGCGGCGGCGCCGGGTGGGCGTGGTCATGCTGAGTCTCCATACCTGTGCGGCTGGGTCGGCTGTGCTGTCCGAAGCGGGGATTTCTGCGTCATCGCGTCACGTGCGTCAATCAGGCGTCTGACCTGCGGGTTCTGGTGACGCAGCGGGCCGGGCCCTGCGTCACCGATGACACGGGCGCCCGTCACGGGGTGACGCTGATGACGCGGGATGACGCAGGATTCGCCGTCTGCGTCACCCGTCGTTGTCGCAGGTGAGCGGCCGTCTGTGGGGCCTGTGGTGACGCAGTGACGCAGATCGTCCCTACTTAGGAAAAAGAAGGGGGGTGGTGTCTGTGGGTCTTTACGTCCGCTCAGTGCTTGAAGAACGAGCCGCTTCGCGGCGCGACCTGTGCAGGGCGGCTGTCGCCGCCGAACAGCAAGAGGAGCACCCCCGGGCGAGGCGTGCTCCTCTTGCTTGTCCGCCGACCAGGGCGTGCGGTCAGAACGCGGTCTGCTGCGCGGGGGGCGGGGGCGGGGCCTGGCGGGTGATCTCGATGTAGCGGGCGGCGCTGGTGCGGCCCCAGTCGACCAGGACGCCCCGCGCGGCGAGGGTGGGCTGGATGCGCCGCAGCCGGTCGGAGAGCACCTTGCCGGTGGTGGGCCAGCCCTTGGGCAGGGGGCGGCATTCCTCGCCGCTGTAGAGGGTGCTGAGGGCGTGCAGCCACTCCGCAGACGTCATCCGCACGTCCTCGCCCGGCTCCAGTTCCTCGGCGCGCTTGAGGACCGTCTGCGCCAGCAGGTCACCTTCGATCACGTCGTCGTTCAGATCGTCCAGGCTGGCCCGGTACGCCTCCAGCGTCCCGAAGCCGGTGGCCGCGTCGAGCTGCGCGCACAGGTGCGCGAAGTCGGCCATCCGCAGATCGGTCGGGGTCTCGGCCCGCACTGCGCGGACCTTCACAGTCAGGTCGAGCAGGGAGCCGAGGACGACGGGCAGGATCTCGGCGTACTCCGCCCACAGCTCCGCTTCGGTGCGCCGCACTCGGGGGCGTTCCAGGCGCAGGGTGAGGAGCCGTTCGGCGAGGTCGGGGCGGATGACGCCGACGTCGATGCCGGTCAGCAGCATCGGGCGGCGGTAGCGGGAGCGGACGACGTCGCCGTCGGTGAACAGCGCGCGCTTGATGCTCTCGGCCCCGGTGATGATGCAGCACATGAGGTCGGACAGGTCCGGGGGCAGGTGGGAGAGGTTGTCCAGGGCGGTGATCCATCCGGCCGCGACCGCTGTGATCATGTTCTCCTCGTCCTTGGGTGCCCTGCGCAGGTCGCCGGTCATGCCCTCGATGATCCGCACGAGCATCCGCCCGCCGGTCGACTTGCCGGCGCCCTGCGGGCCAGTCAGGAACGGGGCCGGGACGGGCACGGACGGCTCCAGGCAGCCGATGAGCCATGCGATGGCCAGGGCCTCGGTCCTGGCGTCGGCGAAGTTGCACAGCCGCATGAGCAGGTCGATGCCCTTGCCGTTGGTGTCCTTGGCGGGCAGGGGGAGTTCCCCGGTGAGCTGGGTGCGCCGCCAGCACACCTCTTCGGGGTCGGGGAGGCGGATGTCCCAGCCGGTGGGGTGGATGCGGACGGACCGGCCGTCGTCGCGGCCGAGGTCGAGCCAGGTGGCTCCGTCGAATCCGGGGGCCACGCGGATGTGGGTGGGCTGTACCTGCTCGGTGAGGGCGAGTGCCTCGATCAAGTCCAACGCCTCCTTGAGGGCGGTTCCGTTGAAGACGCCGACCCCGTCGCGGAAGAGGCCGACCATGAGTTCCTGGCGGTGGCTCCCGGTCGTGCCCTGGGAGCGGATCGGGCGGGCCACGGGGTGGCCGGTGCGCTGCGCGTACACGGTCCCGTCCACGGTGCGGAAGTACCGGAAGTGGGACTGCGCGTAGTCGGTGATGACCTGCCGGGCGGGGTTCTTCTCGTCGTCGGACACGGTCACAGTCCCAACGTGGTCAGGGCGTTGGTCCACGCGTCCGTGCAGTGCCGGGGGGTCTCGCCCCTGGCCTGCGCGGCGGTGAACAGCCGGTTGACGTGGGTGTCGGTGAGGCAGCCGCACCGGCCGTGCGTGGACAGCACAGCGAGGAAGGTCCGGTAGACGGTGGCGTGCACTGCCTCACGGGCCTCGGTGATGTGCTGCTCTGCCATGGCGATGCCACGTTCCAGGTAGGCGGGCGTGCGGTGCGGGCACTTCCCGCCCGCGGTGCCGGTGGGCACGACGGCCGCATGCGGTGCCGGCAGGGCCGGGGAGGGCTCCTTGATGGTCAGCGCACGCACGGCGTCCGGCAGGTTGGCCATGTGGCCGGTGCCGGGGCCGAGGTAGCGGGCGTAGGACATGGTCGACTTGATGTCCACGCCGGGGCGCACTGCATTCATGGAGCGCATGGCGCCCCGGTAGATCCAGTGCTGGCCGCGCGTCGTGGGCACGGTGCGGGTGGCGGGCAGGGCGGTGCGGGCCCACGCGATGGCGTCGGCGTCGTCCAGGTCGACCACGGTCAGACCGGCGCCGCCGGGGTGGTAGCCGACGCACACCGCCCGTCGCCATGCGGCCGCCCATGCAGGCGAGACGATGACGGCCGGGTCGGCGGTGGCGGCGGCCCAGGCGTGGCAGACGCCGGGGCAGCGGCACGGGCCCGGGGTCTTCATGTTCGGCCGGCCGCCGCACGCGTTGTCCGCGCACGCCGGGCAGTTGCCGAATGGGACTTTGCCCCGGCGCAGGGGCAGCACCGGCACGCCGGACGCGGCAAGGCTCAGCGCGGTGTGCAGGGCGTACGGAGTGGTGGTCATGCTGCTGTCCTCCCTTCCAGGGTGAGGAACTGGGCTGCGATCCACTGGGTGTAAGCGGGGGGCACGGCCTTGCGGGCCTCCAGGCTGGTCATCCAGGTGCAGCCCATGGCGTCGGCATAGGCGCGCTCGCCCTTGTGCGCGAACGCGAGCAGGCCCTTGCGGTGCCAGCACGGTGCGACCAGGTCCCCGCCGCCTCCCCAGGAGGTCTCGAAGGCTCGGTGGCGGCGGATGTTGAGGCCGAACTGGGTGCCGCACAGCAGGTAGTCCGGGCGCAGCAGCCCGGCCGTGGCGGTCTCGGGGACGTTCTCGATGACCCACGGCCGCCCCGTCGCCTGCATCACCTGACGGCCCGGCCCGATGAGGTCGGGGTGGGTTTCGGGGTTGCCGCGCCACCGGGTCACGGTGGCGTAGCGCTCGCACGGCCAGGACCCGTGGACCAGGTCGAAGGTGTGCCCGTGCTCGGCGGTGTAGGCGAGGCCGTCGGCCTGGACGAAGGGGAAGGGGTAGTTCGGCTGGGGGCGGTTGTCGACGCCGACGACGTCGAACCCGGCCAGGTAGTAACCCATCGACAGGCCGCCGGCGCCGCAGCACACGTCCAGCACCCGCAGCCCGTTGGGCCGCCGCAGCGGCAGCACGCACGCGCTCACGCGGCCACCCCCACACGGTCCGCGGCGAGCAAGGCGAGGGCGGCCCGGCCGATGTGCTCGGTGTAGGCCGGGGGGATGCACTCGCGGATGCCGTCGCGGTTCATCCACGGCACGCCCAGCACGCGGCGGGCGAGGGGGACGCCGGAGAAGTTGCCGACGAACTGCCCGTAGTGCCCCGGCGGGACCGGGCGGCCCATCTTGGCCTGCGGGACCAGGTGCGCGGGGTGGGCGGGCTGCGTGAGGGTGAAGCCGCCGCCGGTCTCAAAGAACCGGTGCCGGTAGTTGGCCAGGCCGAACATCTGCCCGCACAGCATCACGGGAGCGCGCAGTTTGGGCACTGCACCGCGCACGTTCTCCATCACCCACGGCCGCCCGGCCGCCTGCAGCGCCGCGCGGGTCGGGGCGATCAGGTCGGGGTGGGTGTTGCCCTGGATGCGCTGGCATTCGGTGTCGTGCTGGCACGGCGGTGAGCCATGGATGAAGTCGAACTCCGCGCCATGTTGCAGGACAAAGGCGATGGCGTCGGCCTGGACGAACCGGTACGGGTAGCGGGGCTGCGGGTCCTTGTCGACGCCGGTCACGTCGAAACCGGCGTCGGCGTAGCCCTTGGCGGCGCCGCCTTGGCAGCAGAACAGGTCGAGCAACCGCGGCTTGGGCCGGACCCTTGTGCGGGTCCGGATGTCGGTGGTGTGGGGCATGCTGGTTGTCTCCAGTTCTGTTTGGTGGAGCTGGGGTTGAGGGGCAGCCGCGGTCTTTGGCGAGATGGGCGGCTGCCCCGGCTTGCTGGGGACATGAGGGGGCGCAGTGACGACGGCATGGCTGGTGCTGGCTGTGGGCGACGACCGTCAGCACGGTGGGAACGACGGGTACGACGACGACCCGTCGCAGCACTACAGCTGGGATGACACCGTCCCTAACCACGGCCGTATCGCCGTGGGGGATGTGATCGCCCTGTGGGACAAGAAGCATCTGCTCGGTGTTGGGGTGATCTCCGAGATCGAGACCGGGCGCGAGACCAAGACGCTGTACTTCTGTCCCGAGTGCAAGAGGGCGGACTTCAAGCGGCGCAAGCGGTTGACGCCGGCATGCCGCTGCAACCAGTGCGGCGCCCTATTCGACGTACCGGGCAGCAAGACCCGGGAAGTGGTCACCTACCGTTCCCGGCACGGCGAGGCATGGATGGACGGCCGCGGCCTGCTCACCGGACGTGAACTGCGGGCGCTGTGCGACTCACCCGACTCCCAGCTGAGCATGCGGCCCGCCCGCTGGGAGAAGCTGCGCGACGCCATCATTGACGTCGCAGGCATCCGCCTTGACGACCTGGACCTAGACGACGAGGGCGCCGCGGGCACGCGGCGGCCGATCGCGGGCGGGCACCGGATGAAGAACGTCCGTACCCGCGTGGGGCAGGCGCCCTTCCGCAAGCAGCTGCTCATGGACTACGGCCAGGTGTGCGCGTTCACCGGACCGGCGCCGGCCGGGGCGCTCCAGGCAGCTCACCTCTACAGCTACGCGGACGAAGAAGAACATCACGACTGGGGCGGCCTGCTGTTGCGCAACGACGTTCACAGCCTCTTCGACCGCGGGCAGATCACCGTCAACCCCGACACCGGACGTATCGAGGTCGACGACGAACTCCTCGGCTACCCGGCCTACGCCGAGCTGCACGGTAAGGTGCCGCGGGTCAGCCTGCGGCCCGAGCATGAGGTGTGGCTGGCCGCGCACTGGCGCACCCACCGTTCCGCTGTCGTGTCCGTGCCTGCCAGCCGTCGTGCGGGAGCTGCGTCCTAGAGGTCCGGGATGGCGCTCACGACGGCCGCGGCCATCTCGTTGATGGGTCCGGCCGCGCCGGTGGAGGCGAGGAAGAACCCGAACATGACGGCGGCGAACGCGGCGCCGGGGCTGAGGCTGCGCTGGCGCAGGAGGAAGAACAGGACCAGTCCGAAAAGGAAGACGAGGGAGACGGTCACGGCCATGTGGGGAACTCCCGGTCGGTGTAGTGGGGGCGGCGGGTGCCGGCGCGGTGGATGTCGCGGCCGGTGTTGAGCAGGCGGCGGCCGATGCGGAGCCGGTAGCGCTGCCCGCGGCAGCGGCGGCACAGCTTGACCGTGCGGCGGGCCTGGCGGATGCCGGTGCCCGAGCACGTGCGGCACGGCGCGAACGGCCGGACGGCACATAGCATTGCGTAACCGGCGAGGACGAGCAGGACGGCGAGGCTAGCGAGAGCCACGGGGGCTCACATCCCTTCTCAGGGCGGGTTTCGGGGCTTTGCGCAGGTGGACCGCTAGACGCTAGTGCGCTGATCAGCGGCGGTCGGGGGCGCTAGTGGGGGTGCTAGACCTAGCGGGCGGGGCTGCTAGGTCTAGCAGCGCTGCTCGGGTCAGGCGGCGGCTCGATCGGCGTTACGGCGAGTGATGGCGGCGGTGATGTCGGCGCGCTTGATGCCGCGCCGGTTGGCTCCCTCGCCGTCGTCGGTGGTGCCCCACACCTGCCCCGGCTTGACGCCCCAGGGCTTGAGCGCGGCGGTGACGTTCTCGCCCTGCCATCCGGCGTAGGTGTCGGGGTGGGCGGCGGTCAGGCGGGCGGCGATGCGCTCGCACCACACGGCCTTCTCGTCATCGGCGATGACGTCCAGGACGTCGGCGAGGATGTCCGAGCCGGTGCCGGTCTGCTCGGGGCCCTTGCCGATGGCGTGGCCGGTGACGTTGCCGTATGCCTCGCGGGCGGCGCGGGCGCGGGCGACGATGCGTTCGGCGGCGACCGCGTCCACGAACGCGGAGGCGACGATGCGGGGGTCGTCTCCCTCGCCGGCCATCCAGCAGATCCCGCGGTCGGAGCGGGAGAACATGGTGGCCCGGTAGCCCGACTTGTACATGGATGTGCCCAGCACCATGTCGTTGGCGGGCTGGCCCATGACCTTCAGGCAGAACCGCAGGACGGCGTTCGCAGAGATGCCGGTGGGCAGGGATTTGGCGTCGGGGCGCTGGGTGCCGAACATGGCCACGATCCCCAGCGCGGGGCCGCGCTTGACCAGGTCGGTGCAGATCGCCTCGATCTCCTTGCCGTGCTCCTCGTGCTCGAAGGGGACCTGGCACTCGTCGAACCCGACCACGATCGGATGCAAGCCCAGGCTCTTGTCTGCGGCGAGTTCCGGGGTGACCTTCGACTCCGGGCAGCGCGAGCGCGGCAGCGACTTGATGACCTTCGCCCGGCGGCGCAGCTCCTCCTTCAGCTCCCGCAGCGCTGCGAGGACGTAGGCGATGTCGTCGTCTTCTTCGCCGGCGCGGTAGCGGTGGCAGACCGGTTCCAGGGCGCCGAAGTCGCCGGTGCCCTTGAAGTCGAACGCGAGGACCCACGCGCGGGGGTCAAGGGCGGCGATCAGCAGGAACAGCCGCATCAGGAACGTTTTGCCCATGCGGGGGATGGACCCGACGACGACGGAGGCGAACATGAGGGTCACGGCCACGTCGCGCATGCGCTGGTCGTTGCCGAACACCACCGGCCGGAACAGGTCGACCGTGCCCGACTTGGCCAGCGGCCACGCCGGTTTCGTGGTCTCGTTCATCGGCTTGTCGCCCACCCACAGCACTAGGCGGCCTTCGTGCTGCTCGGGGTCGGGGGCGGGCCACACGCAGCCGGTCTTGCGGCGCAGACCGGAGGCGAGCGGCTTGCGGGCCTCCATGATGTCCTCGGGGGTGACGCCGTAGGGCAGGTCCAGGTCGGCGCGGTAGCCGGGGCCGTCGCGGACGATCTCCGAGACGAACCGCAGCCCGTTCATGTCACCGCCCTTCTTGATCGCGGCGGTGATCTTCGCGTTCCCGATGGAGTCCAGGCCGCGCAGCACGATCGACCCGGTGAGCTTCTGGATCTCGGTCTTCAGCACCGCCGGGCCGACCACGGGGGCGTCGGGCTGCTGTCCGCCCAGGCCGAGCAGCAGCACCCCGCCGGCCGCGAACGCGTACAGGTAGGCGGGCGCCAGCACGTACAGCCACAGAGCGAAGCCGAGCCCGAACGCGGCCGCGACCAGGGTGACCAGGCCGCGCAGCCGGATACGGCCGGCCCGCAGCCGGGCCAGGCGCATGTACTCCTCCACGTCCTCGGTGCGCACCGCGAACTCCCGCAAGGGTGCGGCCTCGCGGTCCCACACCCACCGGTTCGTGGAGGCGACGAACCGGCAGGCCCCGCGCGGGGACATCAGGGCCAGGCGGCCGGCGTACACGGGGATGCGGACCCCGTGGTAGAGCGCGGCGTAGCCGACGTTCGCGCCGGCGTGGCGGGCGGTGGCGAGGAAGTCACGCCGGCTGGTCAGCCACCCGGCCAGAACCGGCTTGCGCTTGGTGATGCTCACCTTCGGGTCCGGCAACGCCGGATTGTCCACCGGCACCGGGGCCGCCGGCGCGTCCTCGTCGGGGACGGTGTCGGGCACGGGGCGCAGCTGCGGGCCCGTCGTGTTGTCCGTCATGCTGGGGACTCCCTGCTACTCACACAGTGGGTGATGGGGTGGCCCGGGGGCGGCCAGTTTCCTTGGCCGGGACGACCGCCCCCGGGGCGTTGCTACTTGCCGCTCTGCTCGCGCTCGGCGCGCTTGCGGGCCTTCTCCTCGATCCGCTCGACCTTGCGCTGAAGGTCCCGCTGGTCGACCCGGCCGCCGCCCTGGCGGGTGTCGGCCAGACCGCGCTTGGCCATCCGGGCGACGTACCAGGCGATCTGCGCCTTCTCCCCGGTGTTCAGGCGCAGGTTGTTGCTGCTCACGGTGTCTCCGTTCCGGGCCGGACTGTCCGGCTCCCCACGGACCCGGGACACGAGATCCCGGGACCGCGGGGAACCGTCAGCGGCGGCGGGCGCGGCGGACCGTGGCGGCGGCGCGCTTGCCGTCCTCGCCGCCCACCGAGCGCACGACGGTGACGACACCCCACGCGCACACCGCCGCGATCAGAGCGAGCAGCGCGAGGTTCGCGGCCATCGCGGTCAGCACGCCGACCAGCAGCGGGCCGAAGTACACGCCGGCCGCCACCGCACCGGCCCCGACACCGGAGCCCAGCGCGATCCGCTGAACGGTGCGGTCCGGCGGCGCCTGGTGCACGTGCTGGTGGACGATCTGCGGCCCGCTGTAGGGCTGCGGCGCGGCGGGCAGGTGGTCGGTGTAGGCGTAGGTGCCGTCCGGGAGCCGGACGACCTTGGGCACGTCAGGCAGCGATTCCATGCCGACTTCCTTCGGGATAGGCGCACGGCACACAGGTGCCGAGCGAAGCGGGGATGACGTAGCCGGCGTCCCGGCAGCACTCAGGGCAGCGCCGGCGGGCGGCGTTCGCCTTGTCCAGCGCCGCGCGCCGCGCGGGGGTCATGGGCCGGACCGGCTTGGCGAGGTCGATGCGGTAGAGGTAGGCGACCAGCGGGCCCCGGCGGCGGCGCGGCCGTTCGAGCTGCGCGGCCACCGGCTGACCACCGGGCCGCAAGCCCCGTGAGCGGAGTTGGCGGCGGGTGGCGTAGCCGTCCGGGGCCAGGCGCCACCGGTAGACCGGAAGCGTGCTCATGCCGCGCCGCGCCGTCCGGGACGGCGGCCGGCGACCGAGCCGAGCAGCCGCCCCAGCCGGGCCCGCCGGGGCCCGGAGCGGCCGGACCGCTTCGCCGCGTACATCGCTTCATCAGCGCGGCGCAGCAGAGCGGACAGATCCTCGCCCGGGTGGTCGGCGGCGCGCACCCAGCCGAGAGACACGGTGGTGTGCACCTCGGGTGCGGTGTCGACCGGCCGTGCGAGGACGCGGGCGAGGACGTCCAGTCGTTCGGCGGCGGTGCCGTCGCGGTCGATGAGCACGGCGGCGAACTCGTCCCCGCCCAGCCGCCCGACGACACCACCGTGCGTGCCGTGGGCGAGTCGGGCGGCGACCGTGGCCAGCAGCAGGTCACCGGCGGCGTGGCCGTGGGTGTCGTTGATCTGCTTGAAGTGGTCGACGTCGGCCAGTACGACCACGGCGCTCGGGTCGCGCAGCAGGCGGCGGGCCCGTCGGGTGAACGTCTCGCGGGTCCACAGTCCGGTGAGCGGGTCACGGCGGGCGGTGGTCAGCCGCGTGTGCAGCCACCAGGCGTGTGCCGCCCACCCCAGGGCGGGCGCGGCCGGTAAGAGTGCGGCGAGGGTGCTCACGGCGTCACCGCCGTGGCGGCGCGTTCGGCGAGCAGGGCGTCACGCAGCTTGCGGGCGTTCGCCGGGGAGGTGCGCAGGGCCCGGCGGATACCCTCGCCGGTCACCTCGGCGTCCGTCCATCCGGCCGTCGCCTTGCGCGCTTCCGCCATGAGTTGATCGGGAGTGCGGCGGGTGCGGGGCGACTTGGCGGCGACCGGGACACGGCCCGTCGCCCGACGCGGCGGGGTCGATGCGGCCGGGACCGAACGGGCGGCCGCGGGGGCGATCGGGACCGGCTTCACCGCCGGGACGACGGCGGGCATCGGCTTCATGCCGCCGCCCGACTTGCCCAGGTCGACCGGCGCCGGATCGGGCACCGCCAGCCGCGTCAGCACGACCGTGGGCGTGCTCGATCCGGGCAGGTCAGAGGTAGACCGTTCTCGACTGCTTCCAGCCGATTCCTCCGCATTCGCGCCCCGTGCGGGGTCGAGTGCGATGCCGCCGAACATGGCGGCGAGGGCGGCGTCCGCGCCGGCGGTGACGCGGGTGCGCTGGACGTCCAGCAGCCTCGATCCGAGGGCGACGTCCCCGACTCCGACCTTGCGGGCCAGCCGCCACGACTTGCGCTCCGACCACTTCTTGACCCGGTCGCTCGGGTGGTTGGCGGCCCGTGCCTGGTGGTAGGCGAGGGCCTGCACCAGGTCGGCGGTGCGCCGCTCGTGTTCCGCGTCGCGGCCGTCGGTGTGCACGACGATCCGCCGGGCCAGGAACG
Source organism: Streptomyces sp. NPDC014882 (assembly GCF_043081325.1). Classification (NCBI taxonomy): domain Bacteria; kingdom Bacillati; phylum Actinomycetota; class Actinomycetes; order Kitasatosporales; family Streptomycetaceae; genus Streptomyces; species Streptomyces sp. NPDC014882. Next base: position 33,751 of record NZ_JBIBWL010000015.1, on the reverse strand, counting down.
CCATGCCTTCGGCGGAGACGGACATGCCCATGGGGGTGAGGGCGTAGATGACGGTGCGGCCCGGGTCGGTGGCGGCCGTCGCTCCCATGACGGCGGCGGCGGCTGGCAGGGCCCACAGCCCGGCGCGCACGATGCGCGGGGAGGACTGGCCCAGCATGGTCAGCCCGAGCAGGACCAGGGCGAGGACGGCGGTGGCGCCCTCGCCGGCGGCGAGCGCACCGAGCGCGGTGCCCTTGCCGTAGGCGTGGCCGATGTTGCTGTACGTACCGATCCCGCCGAACACCCCGGTGGCGAGCATCGGCACGAACGCGGCGGCCAGGACGCCGATCTGTACGCGGGTGAGCTTGGCGCCGGTCATCGGGCACCCCCGGCGGTGAGCAGGGCGGCGAGGATGAGCAGGGCGCCGCCGGTCATGGTGAGGTCGACCGCGCGGCGCAGGCCCGTGAACTTGGCGACAGCGAGCCGGGACAGCCCGGCGACGTCGGCCGCGAGGTCGGAGGTGACGGCGGTGGTGATCTGGTCGGCGGTGAGGGTGGCCCACAGCGGGAAGCCGTGCCGGCCGGACAGGTTCGGACGCACCGACCGGAGCAGCAGACCGGCCGCACCGACCAGCAGCATCAGACCGGCACCACCGACGATGACGGCGGGCCAGTTCAGGGGAAGGTCGCGGGCGACGGACCAGGTTCCGGCGAGGACCGCGCCGACGAACGCCAGCAGCAACGCCGTCTTGCTGTCCGTCCGCGCGATCTCCGCCTTCACCTCCGCGTGCGCGGCGGCGAGGCCGCGCTCCGTGGCGCTCATGCCGCACCGTCCTTCGGCTCGACGTCCACGGACGCCAGCAGCTCCACGCGGTCCATGGGACCGGTGCGCAGCTCCTGCCACGTCCACTCGGCGCCGTCGGCGAGGACGTAGCCGAGCTGTGCCAGCGCATCGGCCCGTTCCTGCACCGTGGGGACCGGACCGGTCCGCCCGAAGGAGTGCTCGGGCCACTCCAGGCTCTTCAGGTCGGTGACCACATACAGCTCCCACTCGCCGAGGAAGCTGTTGGACAGTCGCGCGCCGTGCGTCATGCCGCACCCCCGGTCCGGTCGGCCGTGCGGTTGACCAGCGCGACGCGGGCGGCGAGCGCGCGGCGGCGGGCCCGGCGGATGCGCTGGGTGTCGAGCTTCGTCGGGGTGCGGTCCAGCGTGATGATCTGCGCGTCCAGCAGCTCGACGTCGGCGAGGATGACGGGCATCTCGGCGTCAATGGCGGCCAGCTCCGCGTCCGTCGGCTCCATGAAATCGGCGAACGCGGTAACAGCGTCCTTAACAGTGACGATGTGTTCCATTGGGTCGTGATCTCCCTTGCAGGTGGAACGGCCCGAACGCGGTCCCCGGGATGCCCCCCGGGGACCGCTTGCCGTTGAAGGTGAAGGCCGCACGTAAGTGGTGCGGCGGGCCGCCTAACAGCGGCCAGTGCCCCGGGCCGGATTCGATCCGGCGCCCCTCACGGCTCGATGCCGGGGCCGACGTGCGAGGTGCTGGTCAGCGCTGGACGACCGGGCGGTGCAGGTCCCGGTGCGCGACCGTGACCCGGTGGCCATCCCTGCGGAGCCGCTCGGCCAGGGCCAGGGCGAACGTCGGGGCGCGGTGCCGGCCCCCCGCGCACCCATCGGCGACGGTCACCGTGCCGGCGCTCGGGCCCGAGGCGAACGCGGTGACCGCCGTGGCGGTGGCCTCCACCAGGGCGGTGATGCCGGGGGTGCTCAGCACTGCGGCGCGTACCGGGGCGTCCTCGGCGGTCATATACCGCAGCTCGGGCGACACGTGCGGGTCGCGGAAGTGGTGACGCAGGTCGATGGTCAGGTGAGCGGTGGGCGGGGCGTCGTGCAGGTAGCCGAACGAGACGATCTCGACAGTGCTCATGCGAACTCCCAACGAACTGGCCGATGATGCCGGCAGGTCAGCTCTCCCGGCGCTCCAGCTCCCGGGCGATGTCGTTCTGCGTGTTGATCGCGCTGAGCGCGTTGTGGCCCCCGTTGCGCTCGCGGGTGATCAGGTCGTACTCGCGCTGCAAGTCGTCGCTGGTGCGGGTCTGCATGTCGGACGAGGCAGGGCGTGTGCGGAACATGTCGGTCTCCCTTTGGGGTGAGTGGCCCGCTGGTCAGCGGGAGCGCCCCGGCCTGCTTTTGAGGCGTAGGCCCGGGATCGGCCGGGCCGGGGCTGCGGCTTAGCCGCTAACCGGCCGCACGAGCGGCGCCACCGGGCAGACCGGGGCGCCCCTCGTGCGGACAGGCTGTGAGGACTCGGTGGGCAGGGCCGCATCGCGTCGGTCCGACACGGCGGCGCCCTAGGTATGTCGTCGGTTCACACCGAACTCCCGCAGGTCGCAGGGACACGGCTTCACCGGTACGCCGTTGCCACGGAGCACCGGTCCCGAGCCGGGAAAGTCGGGCGCGTCATCATCACTGCTCTGACGCCAGCAGGACGGCCCACACCGGGCGGCACCCCAAGTCAGGGGGTGTTCTCCGGAGCCGGTGGGCTTGGCATTGCCGCCGACGACATCACCCGGTCGTCGCGGGGGCGGTCTCACTCTTGCCGCCACGTGCGTTGGAGCCTCGCTGTCCTTCCCCACACCCGGGACCGGGTGGCGCTTGCCAGGCGCGTAGGGGGAGAGCGCCGTCATCACGGCGGTTTGCCCCCGGACCCTCGCCCTAGGCACCTACCGTGACCGCCGCTCTTGCGTCGGCTCCGCACGATCACTGTTCAGTTCTCAACTAACGGCCGCTTCCTTCGTACTCACCCCCAGCGAGAGCGGGGCTTTCCTCCGTGCGATGCAGTACCTGTTTTACAGGTATTGCATAGGGGTCCGTCAAGTACAGCGACGCAATCTCTTCGTCTCGCGCCGGGACGTCTTGACGTATCTTCAGAATCGCTGCAGGTCAGGGGAGTTGGTCACTCCACTCATGGACAGCTCTGGGACTTCTAGCTACGGTCAAGAAGTCCCTAGACGTCCCACCGGGGGTGCAGATGTCGAACGAGCGCTTACGAACCGCTCTCCTCGCCCGTGGCATGACCGTGCAGAGCCTCGCTGAGGCGATCGAGGTGAGCCCCAAGACGGTCGAACGCTGGATTACCCAGGGCAAGGTGCCGTACCTGCGTCACCAGTACGCGACGGCAGCGGCCCTCAAGGTCGACGTGACCATGCTGTGGGAGGACGGGCGGACCGTCGGCAGTGCGGCGGACCTCACCAAAGCCGAGATAGCGACGGTCTACCCGCATCGCCACACGGTGCCTACTGGCCTCTGGCGAGAGCTGTACGGACGTGCTGAGCGAAACCTAGACGTCCTCGTGTACTCGGGTCTCTTCCTGTCTGAGGACCCGCTCTTCCATGACCTCGTGAGGGCGAAGGTGGAAGCGGGGGCGCGGGTGCGCATCCTGCTGGGGGACCCGGAGTGTGCGGCTGTCCGGCAACGCGGCATTGACGAGGGACACCACATCATGGACGGCAAGATCCGCAATGCCCTCGTGCTGTACCGGCCCCTCATGCGGAGTCACCCGGACGTCGGTTTCCGGCTGCACGATTCGACGCTGTACAACTCGATCTACCGGGCCGATGACGAGATGCTCGTCAACCCCCACGTCTACGGCATCGGCGCCTACATGGCGCCCGTACTGCACCTGCGGCGACTCCCCGGCGGAAGTCTCTTCGACACGTACGCGAATAGCATCGATCACACATGGGAGAACGCGCGTCCGGTCACTGACCAGGACGTCAAGAGCATCACGGGAGCCTGACCATGGGACGTATCGACTACCTGCACGACCCGGACGCACCGCCGGCCAACTCGGTCGTGCCGTCCGTCGTTGCTTTCGTCCAGAACGACGCAGGGCAGGTGTTGATGATCCAGCGTTCTGACAACGGCAGGTGGGCACTGCCCGGCGGTGGTCACGACGTGGGGGAGTCCATCAGTGACACGGTGGTCCGTGAGGTCTGGGAAGAGACCGGCATCAGGGCGGAAGTGATCGACGTGTCCGGCCTCTACACAGACCCCGGGCACGTCATGCAGTACGACGATGGCGAAGTCCGTCAGCAGTTCAGCATTTGCTTCCGGGCCCGGCCGGTCAGCGGCGACCTCCGTACGAGCAACGAAACGACTCAGGTCCGATGGGTTGCCCCGGCGGACCTGGCGACGCTGGACGTGCACCCCACGATGCGGCTCCGGATTGAGCACGCTATGGACCGGACGCGCACGGCGCCTTACATCGGCTGACGCTTGGCGGCGGCGACCCGTTCGAGGACGCGGCAGGTGCACGCGAGGATCTCGGGTTCGGCACGCCGGATGAACTTGCCGATCAGGCTGTCCGGCCCGTAGCGCCCGGTGATTTCGTTGATCCGGTCCACGGGGTTGGTCGGGGTGCCGTCCGGGGTGGTGTTCATGTCGCAGTAGCAGAGCGCATCGTTCAAGTGCTCGCTCTCACGGGGGAACTCGCCGTCAAGCTCAGCCCGCAAGCCGCGCGCATCCGCCTCAAGCCACGAGCACGAGTGATGGGCGACCAGGTTGACGACCTGCTCGTCGGCGGTAGCCACGTCCCGGAGATACCGCGCGCCGTCCAGGGGGTGGAAGCCTGTCTTGGCAAGGTCCGGCGCGTAGCCGATGTCATGCAGGACCGCCGCAGCCTCCAACAGGTCCGCGTCCTGGTCGAGGATGAGCGCGATGGTGCGCGCCCTCTCAGCGACCCCGAGGCAGTGTTTCCAGCGTCGCGGCAGCGGCTCAGCGAGCAACGACTCAGCCAGGGGGTAGGCCCACTCCGTCAACGTCGACAAGCTACGAACGCCCCTCTCGTGCCGGCACGGCGCGGACCGTCCGCACCCTGCCCTGACCTCCACCCGCCAGCACGCCGGCGGCTTCCAGCTTCTCCAGCGCTTTGGCCACGGTCGGACGTGACACCCCGAACCGTTCGGCCAGCACGGAAGCGCTCGGGAACGCTTCCCCTACTTCGAGTCCGTCAGTCGCGATGACCTCTGCGATTCGCTGATCAAGCGGGCGCCGGTCGACTGGCGCCCCCGCGCGTACGACTCGCCACCGCTCGCCCCGCACCGGTTCGGCCACGCCTTCCTGACGCAGCACGCCGAACGCACGCAGGGCGACCCCGCGCGAGACCTTGTGATCGCGCATGAGTTCAGCCAGCGACGGAAGCTCTGTCATGGTCGAGTCCTCTTCGATCTGCCTCTTCACTGAGTCGGCAATCTTCAAGAAGGTCCCCCGAGGGTTGGCCTGCTGCGACACTCGCTCTCCCTCTCCGCCGGGCAGTCGACACCACCGGTAAGCCTCCCACGACTGCCCGGCCGTCGCGGAGGGGTCGCGCACAGCGATGCGCACGGGCGGTCTCGCTACCAGAGCGAGACGCGGACGGCGTCAATCAAGAACCCCTCTGTGGCTGAGCAGCAGGTCACAGGGTGTGCGGAAAAGCGAGGATGTGAGGCGCCGACCCGCAGCATGCCGCGCCGTCGCGGGACGTCCCAGCGGGGTGCTCTCGTGGCTGCCCTTGCGGCCGTAGCTGTGGTGGTTGGGGTACTCGTCCATTTCTTCCCCTCGCTCGCTCTACCTTTTGGTGCTGCCCTCGCTGTCGTAGCGGCGGGCCCGCCGCTGGCTCAGTGGCTGTCCGGGCGCTAGGTGCCTCGGGAGGGTCCTTATTCTTCCTCAGGCGGCGAAAGCTGCAGCTCAGGCGCCTTGAGTCCGGCTCGCTGTAAGGCTGCTACGTCAAGAGCGCCCCTGCCTTGTCAAAACGTAGGGAGGGTGGCCGCGATAGCAAGGGCCAGTGAAAGTGTCCTTTTCCGTCAGAGAACGCCCCTTTGCCGTTATCTGCTGTCACAATGCCTGTGTCACGTGAAGGAGGGGGTATCAATGCTCGCGGAGACGGCAGCGTTACGGCTGGGTACGGCTGTGGCAACCGCGGCGGGGCGGTTGTGGCTGGGAGGCAAGCAGCGGGAGCAGGAGCGTTTGCTGCCGATGGAAGACCTTGTCCGGGTGAGGGTCCCCGGCATGAGGCTCCAGCGTGAGGTGAGGCAGCAGTTCGAGCAGATAACGAACGCGGTATTCGATCGGCTGGAACCGTTCTTGAAGCACGCCTTCCAGCGTCTGGAGGACGGCGGCCGCCAGGCTGTGATCGACGCGGTGTCTGACACGCTCACGCGGGCGGATCTCTCAGACGAGGCCCTCCTTGACGCAAATGCACAGCCAACAGAGCTGCTCCGCCAAATCACCGGTTCCGTGACCGTGCCGGTCGGTTTGAACGAGGCAGAAACGCACTTGTACGAGGTGCTCTTCGCTGAATGCGTTGACTACTACGTCCGCATCGTGCGGAGTCTTCCGGTCTTTGAGGAGCGGGTAGCGGGGGAATTGCTGGCGCGTACGGCAACACTGGGCACTGAGGTGGCACGCCTGCTGGAACGCCTTCCGGACCGTTCACTGCTCGCGCCGGAAGGCGCCGACCACGACATGGCGTTTCGCCGCATGTACCTGGAATTGGTCAGCAGGGACCTCGACGAAGTGGAGCTCTTCCGTCGTACGTCCGGCCAGGCGACCGCCCCTCGTGTCCGGCTGTCGGTTGCGTACGTCAGCCTGCGGGCGACGGCGGACGACGGGCAACTCCGGCGTGCTGCCCGTTCGCTGCCGCTTCTTCGTCCTGACATGAGCTTGTGGGAAGAAGCGGCCGGAGAGAGCTCCGGCATGCGGGTCGAAGCTGCATTGAGCGGTGCTTCTCGGGTCCTGCTGCGGGGAGAAGCTGGCTCAGGCAAGACGACTTTGTTGCGATGGCTGGCTGTCACGGCAGCGCGCGGAGCTTTCTCGGGCGAGCTGGGCGACTGGAATGGACTCGTCCCCATCTTTATCAAGTTGCGTGAATACAGTGGACGTACGCCACCTACTCCAGAAGCGATGCTGGACGGCGTTGCCGGGCCAATTACTGGGATCATGCCAAGGGGGTGGGTGGAGCGTCAGCTTGATGGCGGTAAGGCATTGCTCCTGCTTGACGGTGTGGACGAGTTGCTTGACCGGGAACGCCGAGCGGTACGGGATTGGCTGCGCAGACTGCTGGGGCAGTACAGCGGTATACGTGTGGTCGTCACCTCCCGCCCGGCGGCGGCCGGTGCTGACTGGCTACGACGTGAGGACTTTAAGGCCCTCCACTTGGACCGAATGGCTCCTCCAGACCTGGCGGCATTTGTACGGCAGTGGCACCAAGCAGTACGAGATCTGGGCGATGAACTTCCCTGCGCAGTGGAGGAACTTCCACAGTATGAGCAGTCACTGCTCACCAGTCTTAAAGACCGCGCGCACCTCCAATCGCTGGCAAGTACGCCATTGCTAGCCGCCATGCTCTGCGCAATGCACTTGAACCGGGGGCGTCAACTGCCGCGTGACCGCATGGAGCTGTATCGCAATGCCCTCCACACCTTGGTCCATGACCGGGATGCGGACAGGAATGTGCCGAGTGCGATGGACGGCAAACTTAGCCTGGGCGACAAACTCGTCATACTCAGGGACCTCGCATGGCGGTTGTCGGACAACAATCGCAGTGAGATCGAACTGGAGAGGGCCGCTGGCTATGTCAGGGTCAAACTGATGGCGATGCGCCACTTGGACGTCCTGGACGGTGAGCAGGTACTGGAGCAGCTACGTCACCGTTCTGGTGTTCTTCGGTCGCCCGCAGAAGGGCGCATGGATTTCGTGCACCGCACCTTTCAGGAGTACCTGGCCGCCAATGAGGCCGCGGAGGAGGACCGCATTGGCAACCTAGTTGGCCGAGCGCACCTGGACCTGTGGCGAGAGACCATCATCATGGCGGCCGGCCACGCAAACACCCGCCAGCGTGAAGAGTTACTCGGCGGCATCCTCGACCGTGCCATGGAGGAGCCTCGCCACGCGCGTACGCTGCGACTGCTAGCGGCAGCCTGCCAGGAGACGTTGCCTTCTGTGTCCGGCGGGATCGCGAGTCGGTTGGACGAGGCCGTGACCATGCTGCTTCCGGCAAGCCGCAGGACGGATCCTCCCGCACTGGCGGCGGTGGGGCCCAGCCTGCTGCGCTGGTTGCCACGGTCCTTGGGGCAACTGACAGAGAAATCTGCCATACAGACGGTACGGACTGTGGCCCTGATTGGAGGTGAGGATGCTCTGGAACTGTTGAAGGGATATGTCGAGGACCGGCGCGAGGGTGTTATAGATGCGCTCATTCATGCATGGAGCTATTTTGATGCAAATGCGTATGCTGACACGATTCTTTCTCGGTTGCCGCTGGCCGGACGTGATGTCTTGCTCACTCATTCCGGACAGTTGGCCAGCCTAGATCGATTGCATTCGATGACGCGCCTCTATATGGATCATCCAATTGGGGGCCTGGAATTCCTCTCCAGGGTATCGCCGCTGAAAGCGCTCTGGTTAACCCTACTGCAGGGAGGTGATCTCTCTTGCCTCAAGGGTCATTTGGGATTGCGGGAACTCATGCTATTTGGCGACGGGCCCATTACGGGGGAGTCGGTTATCGCAGACCTCAAAGAGCTAGTTGCTGTGGCTATGCCTCTTACTGAGGGATTCGACCTTGACGTCCTTTGTTCGATTCCTAAACTTCGAGCCCTTAGCTTGTCCCGCATTGGGTCGGCGATTGACCTGAGTCCCATTGCCGGCCTTACGGGCTTGCGAGACTTGCATTTGGTCGGGGTCGAGGAGGGCACTGTTCTAGGTTTGCGAGAGATCGCAGCGATAGGTAACCTCCAAACCCTTTCTCTCTTCTGGTATGACGTGCATGCCTGGCTCACAGAATTCAGTGAGGCTTTGCCGTCGGTGAAGCAATTGAACCTTTACACCTGCGTCGTGCCTACAGATCCTCTGGTATTCAAAAAACTAGAAGGGCTCACGGAAGTGACGTTCTTTGAATGCTGGGGCGTTGGCGGTGAGTTGATCGCCCATCTGGCAATTCCGGGGGTGCGCACCCGTGTTATCCACGAATAATCGCGAGACCTTCCAGCGGGTCGAGGACTGCGACCGGTCTGAGCAGCCGCATGGGACGTGCGAGTACTCAGACCCCAACGAAGCGGTCGACCGCCGCTCTGGGTGTTGGGGGTGAGCCCGCGGAACGGGTGGGGCGCAGCGCTGCCCGAAACGTAGGGTTCCGGCAGTCCATCGAAGGCGCTTGCGGACGAGGTGTGGACGACTGGAGGGCAGTTCGGTGCAGACATCTGTGTCTGCGCAGGTCGACGGCACTCGCGAAGGGTGTCCCTGGAAGGACTGTAAATCTGCCGGCTCAGCCTTCCCAGGTTCGAATCCTGGCGCCGCCACGCTGAGTGAGACCCCCTCCGAACTGCGGAAACGCAGGGCGGAGGGGGTCTGCTTCGTTTCCGGCCGTTTCCTCCGGTCGGGACGGACGGCGGGGTGGCGCTCGGCTCATCGGCCGCCGGACGGCGGCCCCGGTTCCGATCCCGCGGCCGGTCCCGGCGCCTCTTCCCGTTCCCGGGCCTTCGCGGCTTTCCGCACGTCCGCCTCGACGTCGTTACGGGGTCTGTTCTCGTCCCTGGCGTACTCCGTGAGCGCGGCCTGGGTGTCGCGGGCGAGGTCGCGCCAGGCGCGCCAAGCGGTCTCGTAGGTGTCGGTCTGGGCCTGGGACCAGGGGGCCGCCGTGGGCGCGCCGTAGGTGTCCCGCAGATGCAGGACCCTCGTGTGCGCCTCGTCGGCCGCACGCTGTTTCGCCACGAGTTCCTCGAAGGTATGTGCCATATGTAGCGATGCTAGGGAGAGGACGGCCGTCGCGCGCGGCGAACGGGGCGCGCGGCGCCGCGCGGTACCCGCGTGGCGCACTGGGGCAGACTGGGCGCATGTCCAGCCGTCGCAGAACCTGCCCCGAGTGCCGTCGGGAGATCGCCGTCGTCGCCGGCCGCTTCGCCCGGCACGACCCGCCCGGGGCGCGTGAGAACGGCCGGCTGACGTCCTGCCCCGGCTCGCGCGGCGTGGCGCAACTGGGTGCCGTCCAGCCCTCGTTGGACGGCTACGTGGTGTCCGACATACCCGGCCAGCTGCCCTTGTTCTGAACGCGTGTTCCGAACGCGCCCTCCGAACGCCCCCGGCGGTGCCCTCAGTTGCCCGCGACCGACCTCACCGCCACCGGTACCGGCGTCGAACCGGAGACCAGCTCCAGGGTCAGGCCGGCCGTCGCCGGGGTGTCCAGCAGTTCCGCGAGGACGGCGGCCACGTCGTCGCGCGGGACGGACCCGCGGCCGGTCTGCGCCTCCAGCCGGACGAGTCCCTCGCCCGGGTCGTCCGTGAGCGAACCCGGGCGCAGGATCGTCCAGTCGAGACCGTCCAGCCCCTGGACGTACGCGTCGGCCTCGCCCTTGGCGCGCAGGTAGACGTCGAAGACCTCGTCGCCCCTGCGGCCGGCATCGGCGCCGTAGGAGGACACGACGAGGAAGCGGCGTACGCCCGCGCGCACCGCCGCGTCCGCGAACAGGACCGCCGCGCCCTTGTCGACGCTCTCCTTGCGGGACGTTCCGCTGCCCGGGCCGGCGCCCGCGGCGAACACCGCGGCGTCCGCGCCCCGCAGGACGTCCGCGACCTCCTGCTCCGACGCCGACTCCAGGTCCAGCACGACCGGTTCGGCGCCGACGGCCCGCAGGTCGTCACCCTGCTCGGCCTTGCGGACGATGCCCGCGACCTCGACTCCGCGTGCGGCGAGCAGACGCTCCAGCCGCAGCGCGATCTGACCATGACCTCCGGCGATGACAATGCGCATGCCTTCGACCGTACGCCCGCCCGGGCCGTACGGCGCGTCACCGGTGCCGGACACCGCGCCCCGCACCCGCCGCATCCGGCGGCCCCGGCAACACCGGCGGCCCCGGCAACACCGGATCCCGGCCTACGGCGACGTGCTCCGCCCCTGCCGCGGCAGCCCCGGTCCCTCCGCCGCCGAGTCGCAGTACTCGCGCACCGCGCTGGTGCGGGCCACCACCCGTCCCCGGTGGATCACGATCCTGCTGTACGACAGCGACAGCGCGTCCGCCAGGCGGTCGCCGCGGACGGCCAGCAGATCGGCGGGGAAGCCCGCCTCCACCCGCACCTCGGGCAGCCCCAGGGCCGCCCGCGCGCACCCGCTGACGGCGTCGTACGCCTCCTCGGGGCGCAGGCCGTGGCGGGAGGCCAGGAGGTACGCCGCCTCCAGCGGGTCGCCCCGGCCGACCGGGTTGGAGACGTCCCGCAGGCTGCCGCTGCCCGCCGCGACCCGGACGCCGGCGGCGCGCAGCAGCCGCACCGGAGGCGTGCCGCGGCGGTCGGTGGCGCCGCAGCCGCCCTGGGGCAGGCACACCACCGTCACGCCCGCCGCGGCGAGCCGGTCGGCGGTGCGGGCCGCGGACTCGGCGGGGAGGCGGGTGAGGGCGGCGCACGGGCCGATGGTGACGCCGGGGCGCAGTCCGCCGGCCATCGCGGCCAGCCGGGCCAGACGGGCCGGGTCGGCGGCGTCGGTGTGCAGGTCGACGGGGCAGCCGTGTTCGGAGGCGACCTCCAGGACGGCCTCCACGTAGCCGGTCGGGTCGGGATCGAGGTCCGGGCAGCCGCCCACCACCGAGGCGCCCATCTTCAGGGCGTCCCGCAGCATCGCGAGCCCGTCCGCGCCCGCCGCCCCGGTCAGCAGCCGGGGCATCGCCACCGTCGTCACCTCGGCCAGCCCGCGCAGCGAGCGCCGGGCCCGCAGGACGGCCGCCAGCGAACCGAGCCCCTGGACGTCGCCGACGCGCACGTGCGCGCGGGACGCCGTCGCCCCGTGCCCGAGCTGCAGCAGGGCGGCCTCGGTGGCCCGGCGCTGGACGTCCTCGGGGGCGTACGAGACGGGGCCGTCGGTGTCCGCGGAGAGCGCGGTGTCGGCGTGGGCGTGGGGCTCCACGGGGGCGGGCAGGAGGAGGTAACCGCCGAGGTCCACGCGGGTGCCGGGGGCCGGAGCGGGGCCGGCCGTCAGGCTGCCGACGGTGCCGACCGCCTCGATGCGTCCGCGGCCCAGCCGTACGTCCACGGTCCGGCCGTCCGTGAGGCGGGCACCGCACAGCAGGAGGGCGCCGGGGTCCGGCTGCCCGTCCGGGGAGGCCGGCGTCCCGGACGGGGGGTGCGGCTGGCTGTCGGGCATCGCGCTCCAGGGGCTCGGCAGAGAGTGGGGGCTCGCTGCCCGGGGCTCGGGCAAGATCACGCAGAGTGAGTCGAGCCTAGGGCGGCCGTCCGGCGCCGTCGGGGAGGAGCGCAATAGTCGTACCGGTGTGGTCCGGTGGGCCGGAGGGGCTCAGGAGCCGTGTGCCGCCTGGGCGGAACGGGGGCCGGCGGGGCCGGGGAAACGGATTTGGGCGAACGGCTGCGGACCGTGTAATGTCTTCATCGCTCGCCCCAATAGCTCAGTCGGTAGAGCGTCTCCATGGTAAGGAGAAGGTCTACGGTTCGATTCCGTATTGGGGCTCTGGTGGGTGAGGTTCCCGTCGTGAGGCGGGACCTGATCCCATCAAAGCGGTGTAGCTCAGTCGGTAGAGCAAGCGGCTCATAATCGCTGTGTCACCGGTTCAAGTCCGGTCACCGCTACTGACAGTAGCCGATTGTGGGGTCGGTCCTTCGATCGGCTACTCTTTCTTGCGTATATATGTCCCATCCGTTCGTCAAGGAGCACTCACGTGGCTGCCACCGACGTCCGCCCGAAGATCACGCTGGCCTGCGTGGAGTGCAAGGAGCGGAACTACATCACCAAGAAGAACCGGCGTAACAACCCGGACCGACTGGAGATGAAGAAGCACTGCCCGCGTTGCAACGCGCACACCGCGCACCGCGAAACGCGATAATTCAGGCTCGTACGCGAGGCCGTCCCCGAGTGATCGGGGGCGGCCTCGCGTCGTTGAGCGACCAGTACCGGTCAGTAGAGCGACGCAGAGCAAGCAGGAGGTGCCGAGCCGATGGCGCTCGACCAGTCCTTCGTGGGGCGGACCTACCCGCCCACCGATTCCTACGAGGTCGGCCGGGAGAAGATCCGCGAGTTCGCGGAGGCCGTGGGGGACACCCACCCGGCCCACGTCGACCCGGAGGCCGCCAAGGCGCTCGGGTATCCCGACGTGATCGCCCCGCCGACCTTCGTGTTCTCCATCACCTTCAAGGCCGCGGGCCAGGTCGTCCGGGACCCGCAGCTCGGTCTCGACTACAGCCGGGTGGTGCACGGCGACCAGAAGTTCGCCTACCGGCGCCCGGTGCGGGCCGGTGACCGGCTGACCGTGACCTCCACCATCGAGGCGATCAAGTCCATGGCGGGCAACGACATCGTCGACGTCCGGGGCGAGGTCCACGACGAGGCCGGCGAGCACGTCGTGACCGCCTGGACCAAGCTCGTCGCCCGCGCGGCGGAGGAGGGCTGACATGACCGCGAAGATCTCCTACGACGACGTCGAGGTCGGCACCGAGCTGCCCGCGCAGTCGTTCGGCGTGACCCGGGCCACCCTCGTCCAGTACGCGGGTGCCTCCGGGGACTTCAACCCGATCCACTGGAACGAGAAGTTCGCCAAGGAGGTGGGCCTGCCGGACGTCATCGCGCACGGCATGTTCACCATGGCCGAGGCCATCCGGGTCGTCACCGACTGGACCGGCGACCCGGGCGCCGTCGTCGAGTACGGCGTCCGCTTCACCCGGCCCGTCGTCGTCCCGAACGACGAGCAGGGCGCGACCATCGAGGTCGGCGGCAGGATCGGCGCCAAGCTCGACGACCGCACGGTCCGCGTGGACCTGACCGTGACCAGCGGCGGGCAGAAGGTGCTGGGGATGTCCCGGGCGGTCGTACGACTGGCCTGAGCCCGGTCCGCATCCGGCCCGGGGCCGATCCGGGTCCGGTCCGGAGCCGGTCCGCATCCGGCCCGGCCCGGGCCCGGCCGCGGCGAGGCCCGTCCGGGGCCGGAGACGTTCTCACCGGTACCGGCCCCGATACCGATACCGGCACCGGCACCGGCACCGGTGGGGTGAGGGGCGTCCTCCCCCGTGGGATGCCCCTCACCCGTGGTGAGTGCGCGGCCGGGGCCGTCGGTGCCGTCTCGTAGGCTTGGGCGCGTGCTGGAACTCCACGACGCCCCGCTCGCCCCGCTGACCACCTTCCGGCTGGGCGGCCCCGCCACCCGGCTGGTGACCGCGACGACCGACGCCGAGGTGATCGCCGCCGTGCGCGAGGCCGACGCCGACGGCACGCCGCTGCTCGTCATCGGCGGCGGCTCCAACCTCGTCATCGGCGACAAGGGCTTCGCGGGCACCGCCCTGCGCATCGCCACCCGCGGCTTCGACCTCGCCGGTACGACGCTGGAGCTGGCCGCCGGCGAGGTGTGGAGCGACGCCGTCGCCCGCACCGTCGAGGCCGGACTGGCCGGCGTCGAGTGCCTGGCCGGCATCCCCGGCTCGGCCGGCGCGACCCCGATCCAGAACGTGGGGGCGTACGGCCAGGAGGTGTCCGCCACGATCTCCGAGGTGATCGCCTACGACCGCCGCACCGGCGAGACGGTCACCCTCGGCAACGAGGAGTGCGCCTTCTCCTACCGGCACAGCCGTTTCAAGGCCGACCCCGAGCGCCATGTCGTCCTGCGCGTCCGCTTCGCCCTGGAGGACGCCGGCGGACTGTCCGCGCCGCTCAGGTACGCCGAGACGGCACGCGCCCTGGGGGTGGCGCCCGGCGACCGGGTGCCGCTGGAGCAGGCCCGCGAGACCGTGCTGAAGCTGCGCGCGGGCAAGGGGATGGTCCTGGACCCCGAGGACCACGACACCTGGTCCGCCGGGTCCTTCTTCACCAACCCGATCCTCACCGACGCCGACTTCGCGGCGTTCCACGCGCGCGTGCGGGAACGACTCGGCGAGGACGCCGTACCGCCCGCCTACCCGGCGGGGGAGGGACGCACCAAGACCTCCGCGGCCTGGCTGATCGACAAGGCCGGCTTCACCAAGGGCTACGGCAGCGGGCCCGCCCGCATCTCCACCAAGCACACCCTCGCCCTCACCAACCGCGGCGAGGCCACCACGGAGGACCTGCTGGCGCTGGCCCGGGAGGTCGTGGCCGGAGTGCGCGAGGCGTTCGGCGTCACGCTGGTGAACGAGCCGGTGATGGTCGGGACCGGACTGTAGGAGCCCGCCGCGGGTACGGCACCGGTGGACAGGGGGCGACCGCGGGCCAGGGCCTCCCCCGATCCGTAGCCCCGGCGGCCGCGGGCGCCCCCCTGCCTCGATGGTGGCCCTCCCGTCGCCTCCCGACTCCCCCGCAGCACGGTTGTTTCCCGGTCGGGGCGGCTGAAATACGGCCGAAACCCCGCGAGGGCCCCGCGGTGCCGCCACTATGTGGGCGAAGGGGAACCGGGGAGGCGCGCGTGACGGTGAGCGGGACGCAGGGGACGGCCGGGGAGGGCCGGGCCGGAGAGGACCGGATCGGGGAGGGCCGGGCCGGGGAGACACAGGCCGGGGAGGACCAGGAGGCCCGGACGCGGGAGTTGTTCCGGCGGGCGACCGCGGTCAGCCAGGAGTGGGCCCGCGCCGGAGAGGGCGGCGCCCTGCCGGACGGTGCCGCGACCGAGCGGATGCTGCGCGAACTCGAGGACGCCGAGCGGGAGCGGCACGGCGCCGCGCGGCGGGCGTTACGGATGGCGCGCGGCACCCTGCTCGCCGTCCGCCACCTCGCCGGCAGGCCGCCCGCCGGCACGTACGGCGGGTCCGCCGACCCGGCGGGCGACCGGGCCGAGGCCCTGGTCCTGCTGCGGGAGGCCCGCGAGCCGGAACCCGTCACCGAGCGGGAGACGCAGTCCCGGACGGCCGTCACCAAACTCCTGATCCGGCTGCTGGTGCCGCACCTGCCGGACCTCGCCTTCCGGGGCCGGCAGGACATGATCGACGTCCTGACGGTCGGCGCCACCTTCATGGCACCCGACAACGGTGTGCTGCGCGAGGAGCTCGCCGAGGTCGGCGCCCTGCTGGCGGAACTCGCCGAGACCGCCGACCCGGCCGACCGCCCCGACCTCGAACACTGGACGAGGCTCCTGGGGATGCTGCAGACCGCCCGCGACCGGGACTCGCTGCTCGAACTGGGGAAGTACGCCACCTCGACCGGCGCGATGGCGCCGCAGCTCCGGACGTTCATGGGCGCCGCGCTGGAGATGCTCAAGGACCTGCCCGACGTCGCGCCCACCCCCCTGGGCGGCTCGCAGGAGGAGATCCGCGAGCAGGTGGAACTCGCGGCGGACGACATGCTGCCGCTGCTGGAGCTGTTCGCGCCCGGCATCCTGCGCCCGGAGGAAGCGGAGCAGGCGGTCGACGCCCTGCCGCGCGATTCCTGGCAGGAACAGGTCATCGCCGGCCTCGCCCGCTTCGGCATCGCGATGCGCTCGGGCGACCCGGAGGGCCTGGTGGAGGCGGCCGAGCCGCTGCTGCGGGCCGGACAGGACAAGGGCGTCCCCGCCGGCGTGGCGGCCGTCCTCCAGGCGGCACTGCTGTCCGGTGCCTCCCTCAACGGCGGCAACATCGCGGACGCCAGGGCCGCGCAGCGCCTGCTCACCGAGAACATCGACCTGGCGGCGCTCGCCGGCGGCATGGCCCCGGGCACGCTGGGCCGGGACTTCCTGGAGACCGGCCGCGCCCTCCTGGAGTACCAGCGGGTCTGCGACGCGTCCGAGGACGACCTCGACGCCTTCGCCGACATCGACGAACGTCTGCTGGCCATGCGCCAGGAGCTGGCCGCGGACAGCGGCTCGGCGAGCGTCGTCCTCTTCGTCCTCGGCTTCCTGCAACTGCGCCGGACCATGGCCATCGGCCGGGCCGGCGGAGCGGTGGCCCCGCCGCTGCGGCGGGCGCTGATGTACCTGCGCGAATCGAAGGAACACCCCGGCACGCCGATCGCGCTGCGGGGGGTCCTGGCGCCCGTCACGGCCCTGTGCAAGGCGCTGGAGCAGTACATCGAGCCCTCCGACGCCAGCCTGCTGGACGACGTGGAGGAGCTGCGGGCCGCGCTCGGCGGCCCCCGCGTCGCCGCCGACCAGGACATCCGCTCACGCCTCGGCATGGCCCTCGTCCTCGACATCGAGTACGACCGGCGCGGCGATCCGGCCGCCCTCGCGGCGGCGCTGCGCGAACTGGAGACGGCCCGCGCCGAGATCGGCGACCACACCGGGAGCGGCACCGCGCAGGACGTGTACCGCAAGCTGGCCGACGCCTACCGGCGCCGCGGCGGCCCCGGCGACACCGAACGCGCGCTGGAGGCGACCGAGCGGCTGCTGGAGAGGGTCGCCGAGGACGTGCTGCTCCAGATCGGCGCCGAGCACGGTCTGGAGGCCGCCCGCGCGGCGGCCGACCGGGGGGTCACCGCCGCCGTCCGGGCGGCGGAGAACGGCGACGCCGCCACCGCGCTGCGCGTCCTCGAGGCGGGCCGCGCGCTCGTCCTGCGCGCGGTCGCGGCCTCGGCGAGCGTGCCGGAACAACTGGAGGCGCACGGCGAGAAGGACCTCGCCGCCCAGTGGCGCGAGGCCGCCCGCGCGGGGTCGGACGCCGGCGGGGACGCCGCCCGCGCGGACCCCGGCACCCTCATCCCCAGCACCCTGCGGCGCCGGGCCCTGCGGGCGCTGCGCGCCGCCGGGATCGCGGCCGCGCCCGGATGGCAGGAGGTGTCCGACGCGGCGGAGGCCGCCGGGGTCGACGCCGTGGTGCACCTGCTCGTCGGACAGGGCGACGGACCCGGCCGGGCGCTGGTGGTACGGCCCGGCCTGGCGCCGCTCGCGCTGGAGCTGCCCGGACTCGGGGCGGCCGGACGCGAGCCCCTGGACCGGTATCTGGACGCGGCACGCGACCGTTCCGCCTTCACCGCACCCGACGCACCGCCCCCGGTGTCCGGCCGGGCGGCGGCGGAGGAGGCGCAGGCGGTCTGGGAGGCGGCCCTGGAGGACCTGTGCGACTGGGCCGGGCCGGCCGTCATGGGGCCGGTCCTGGAGGTGGTCCGGCCCGGCCGCCCGGCCCGCCCCGGCGATCCCGTGCGGGTGGTGCTGCTGCCCGCCGGGAACCTCGGCGTCGTGCCCTGGCACGCCGCCCGGCTCGGTGCGGGGACGCGGACGGGAACCAGGGAGCCAACGGGAACGGAAGAGCGGACGGGAACCGGGGAGCGGACGGGAACGGGTGCGGGGGAGCGGCCCGTGTACGCCGTGGACCACGCCGTCCTCAGCTACGCCGCGTCCGGGGCGGAGTTCGTGCGGTCCGCCGCCCGGCCCCGGCTGCCCCTGGACGGGGCGCCGGTCCTCGTCGCCGACCCGACCGGCACGCTGGCGTACGTGGAACACGAGGTCGAGACGCTGCGCGCCGCCTTCTACCCGACGGCCCGCTGTTTCGGCTTCCTCAGCGGCAACGGCTTCGACGTCGACGGCACCCCCGACGAGCTGCTGCCGCTGCTGCCCGGCGGTACCGCCGAACGGCCCGCCACCCTCGTCGAGTTCGGCGTCCACGGGATCGCCGGGGACCTGCCCACCGTGTCGAGGCTGCTGCTGCACCGGCCGCGCGGCGCCGCCGAGGACGCGGGCCTGCTCACCGTACGGCGGCTGCTCGGGGCGCCCGCCGCGGACGGGGGCGGCGGCGCCGGGCCGCTGGTGGTGCTCAGCGCCTGCGAGACCGACCTCAGCACCCGGGACCACGACGAGACGCTCACGCTCACCACCGCGTTCGTCGCACGCGGGGCCGCCGACGTCATCGGTTCCAAGTGGGCCGTCGCCGACGTCAGTTCGGCCGTCCTCATGTACGCCCTGCACCACTTCCTCGCCGACGGCGCGGACCCCGCGCAGGCGTTGCGGCGGGCCCAGCTGTGGGCGCTGGACGCCGACTGGGCCGCGCTGCCCGGCCTGCCCGGGCCACTGGCCGTCCGGGTCAAGGGCAAGCCGCCCCTGCCCACGGGCGCCTGGGCCCCCTTCATCCACCAGGGCAACCCCGGACCGGTCCGACCCGAAGGGAACACCGTTGGACGCGAATGAACTGCTGGCCCTTCTCGTCAGACACCGACGAGAGCTCCGGCAATGGCTGGACGAGGACCAGTACCGGCACTTCCTGGCCATGACGGAACGGCTGCGCGAGGTCGGCGACGACCCCGAGCGGGCCCGCATGGCCGTGATGGCGATCGTCCGCTCCCTGTGGCCCGTCCCGGACGAGGCGGGCGTGCTGGCCGAGCTGCTGCACGCCAACCACCGCTCGATCGCCACGGAGACGATCGTGCCGACGCCGGAGGCGGTGCTCGCGGCCCTGGAGGAGCTGTACGCGGCACCGGCGGCGGGGGAGGCGGACCGCCCCGACGCGACGGGCGCGGACCGCGCCACCCGGATCGGCCCCGCCCACCCCGTCGCGGACGGCCCCGCCCACCCCGTCGCGGACGGCTTCGCCCATCCCGGTCCGGTCGAACCCGCTCACCCGGACCCGGCCGGCCCCGATCCGGCCGACCCGGTCGCCGCCGTCCTCGCCGCCGCGCGGCGGCGGTTGCTCGCCGTGCCGTGCCGGGCCGCCGCGCCCGCCGGGAGCACGGCCGCGGGGGAGGGCCCCGCCGACGTCATCGTGCTGGCCGATCCGCAGGACGGGCCGCGCAGCCCCGACTTCCAGTTCGACCCGGACACCGGGCGGCCCCGGGAGATCGTCGTACGGATCAACCGCATCCTGCTCGCCGACCGCGACCCCTGGGGCGCCGCCGACTGGTGGCTGGGCCGGAACTCCTGGCTGGGCGGGCCACCGGCCTCGCTGCTCGGCCGGGTGCCGGACGACCGGCTGGCGGACGCCGCCCTGGCTCTCGTCGAGGAGGACGGCCGATGACGCGGCAGCTCCCCCCGGAGATCACCATGGTCCCCCGGGTCACGACGCTCCCCGCCGGCACCGCGCTCTGGCGCTGCCACCGCAGCCGCTACCCGGCGACCGGCTTCAAGTCGGTCGAGGCGCACACCCTGTTCGGCGGCAGCCGCTTCGACTGCACGGCCGACGACCCCTACCCCTACCTGTACGCCACCCGTGAACCCGCCACCGCGCTGGCCGAGGTCCTGCTGCGGTCCATGGACTTCGACCCGGTGGCCGGCGCCCGGCTGGTGCCGTGGGCGCAGGCCAGCCGGTACACGCTCGCCCAGGTCGTCACCGCCACCGAGCTGACGCTCGTGTCGCTGCGCACCGAGGAGGACCTGGCGGCCGTCTGCCAGACGGGCTGGCTGCTCGACTCCGAGCCCGACGACTACCCGCGCACCCGGTACTGGGCCCAGGAGCTGCGGCGCCAGGCCAAGGAGGCCCACGGCCTGCTCTGGCAGTCCCGGCGGCACCGCCCGCGCGAGGCGCTGGTGCTGTTCGGGGACCGCTGCGACGGTGCGCCCCTGCACGGCGAGCCGCTGGTCTCCCACGACCTCGCCACGCTCGCCGGGGTGGACGCGGCGAACCGGCTGCTGGCCCCGCTGCGCGCGGTGATCGTCCCGCCGGAGCCCGCGGACTGACGGCGTCCGCCGCGCCGGCCCCCTCCCACGGCGGCCGGCGCGGAGCCGCAGGCGCGAGGCCGCCGGAACGAGGCCGCCGGACCGGACCGCTAGGCCGGACCGCCGGAACGAGGCCGCCCTACGCGGGTGGTTCCTCCACCACCAGCACCGTGAACGCGCAGTACGTGCCGAGCCGCACCGTGTCCCCGTCCGCCACGGGGACCCGGTCGCCCGGCGGCACGCGCTCGCCGTTGACGAAGGTGCCGTTCACGGTGCCGGCCGGGTGTTCGGTCAGCCAGAGGCCGCCGTCCGGGGCCATCTCGATGCTCGCGTGGCGGCGCGAGACCCCCCGCTCGCCGTCGAGGGCGGCGGCCACGGCGGGCGCCGCCCAGGACGGGTGGCGGCCCAGGTTCAGCGGACCGCAGCCGCCGTGCCGCAGCTGGACCGGCGGCCGGGTGCTGATCAGCCGCAGGTGGCGCACCGACTCCTGGCACTCGGGGCAGGCGGACGCACCGGAGGGGACGTCCGCCGCGCAGGACCAGCAGGGGTGGGTCCGGGGCGCGGCGGAGACCTGCGGGCCGGCCGGCCACGGAGGCGGTTCGTCCCCTTCCTCCCCGCCCTCGTCGTACTCCCCGCTCCAGTCGTATTCGCCGTATTCGCCGTCCTCGCCGTCCTCGTCGTCCTCGTCGTCGTACTCGTCGTCGAGGAACACGTCCTCCGCGAGGGACTTGTCGACGTACCGCGGAGGCCGTGCTCCCCCGTCCGTCACCACGGCGGCCGCCGGTCCGGGGTCCGTTCGCCCGGTACGGCGTCGATGTCCACGCGGACGCCGCCGTCCGGCTGGACGGCCACCCGCGAGACGGTGACGACCGTGCCGGGCGTCAGTTCCACGCCGAGGTCGAACATCGCGCGGGCCAGCGGGTTGATGAGGTGGGTCTCCAGCTTCATGCCGATGCCCCGGCCGCCGTTGTGCCGGTCGCGCGTGCACGCGTCGGCGAGGACCTTCTCGGCCTCGGGGAGGACCCTCAGGGACAGGCCGCCCTGGCGCCGCATGTGCTCGACGATGTTGCGCAGCTGCCCCTCGAAGATGAGGTGAGCGGTGGGCTCGTCGATGTACTGGAAGACGACGATGTTCCCGCCGAGCCGGTTCAGCAGTTCGGGCCGCTTCAGGGTGTGCTCGAAGTGGTGGCGGACGTTGCCGAGGATCTCCTCCTCGAACGCGGCCCGCTCCGCCGGTGTCCCGGGCAGCCGGTCCCGCCCGGCCGGGGCGGACAGCGGCCGCCCGTCCGCGCCCGCGGGGCCGTGCACGCCCAGGTTGGACGTGAAGATGAGGACGCACTCGCTGAAGTACGTCGTCACGCCCTGGCCGTCGGTGAGCCGGCCGTCCTCCAGGACCTGGAGGAACTTGTCCAGGACGCCCTTGTCGGCCTTGTCGATCTCGTCGAACAGCACCACGCGGAACGGGTCCTCGCGGACCGCGCGGGTCAGCTCGCCGCCCGCCTCGTAGCCGACGTACCCGGGCGGGGCGCCCACCAGGCGGTCGGCCGAGTGCGGGGCGGAGAACTCGCTCATGTCGAAGCGCAGGCAGGCGTCCTCCGAGCCGAACAGCGTCGTCGCCACCGCCCGCGCCAGCTCCGTCTTGCCGGTACCGGTCGGCCCGGCGAAGAACAGCACGCCGCGCGGCCGGTGCACGGACGTCGAGGCGGCCTGCGCGCCGGAGAGCCCGAGCGCCGCCCTCTTGAGCACGTCGAGGGTCTGCGTGACCGCCTTCTCCTGGCCGCGCACCCGCTCGCCGATGAGGGTCTCGCCGTCCCGGATGCTGTCGGCGACCGCGCCGCCGGTCCACGGATTGCGGCTGACGCCCAGTTCGTAGAGGCGGACCGCCTGGTCCATCTCGGCGAACGACAGCCGGCGGGCCCGGGCCAGCCGCATGCTCTCCCGCATGGCGCGCAGCGTGAGCCCGCCGGCGGCCCGCGCGAACCGCACGACGTCCTCGTCCGTCGGCTCCTCCCGCTCGGCCCCCTTCAGCAGCGGGCCCACGTCGAGCCCGGTGGCGGTCTCGGGGACGCCGGCCTGCCCGGCGAGCAGTTCCGCCATACGGCGACGCTGGCCCAGGTCCGGCATCGGCACCCCGATGCTGCGCACCCGTACGCTGCTGGTCACCAGCCAGGACGGCAGGTCCCGTTCGCCGTCGGCGAGCCAGAGGACCGGGTTGAACAGGGCGCGGCCGGTCCTGGCCCGGGGGAAGGGCCGGGCCTCCTCGGCGATCTTCAGGCAGCGCAGGAAGAACGTCCGTTCCTCGTCGCTGAGCTGGTTGGCCTGGGTGGGGATGCGGGAGGCGAAGTCGACGAGCAGCGCCGCGTGCACCGGTTTCTGGTAGTCGTCGTAGCGCGGGTTGTCCTTCGGGGGGCCGGGCCGCTCACCGACCCAGCCGCGGGCGAAGGACTCGAAGACCCGCGCGGCCCGGCTGCCGTCCTCCTCGTCCGAACGGCCCGGCACACGACGGGTGTTGCGCTGGAGGAGGGTGTTCATGTCGAGGCCGTCCTCGCTGCGGGCGACGGTGAACCCGGCCACCTGGTCGTAGCGCAGCAGGCACTTGTAGCCGGCCCGCCGCAGGCCCTCCCACAGGAGGTCCTCGAGGCACAGCGCGCGGTTGCGGCGGGTGCCGTCCTCCCGCACGTCGGCGACCAGGTGGTCGTCGCGGACGTTGCCGTGCAGGACGTACTGGGAGTGGACGCTGAGCGTGGTGAACAGCTCGGCGGCGAAGGGCGGCTGGACGGTCCGGGTGACGGTCGCCTTGGTCAGGGGCGGCGACTGGAGGGGAAAGCTGGTCAAGGGTCCTCCGGGGAAGGCGGCGACGCGGGCGCCGGTCAGTGGTCGTGGTGGCGTTGCAGGGGCCGGCGCGGGGCCTGCCGCCGGGCGGGCTTGCGGCGGGAGCCGGTCAGGCCGGGCGCCGGTTCGCCCGTGCGGACCTGGCTCCGCGACCAGGTGAACTCCGCGCGGACGCCCTCCTCCTCGGTGAGCCGGCCCAGTTCCTCGACGTATCCGGAGCTCTCGGCACACCGCTCCTCGTCCCAGGCCGCCCAGCGGGCCACCGCGTCCGGGTCGGCCTCCTCCTGAGGGGTCAGCGGCCGGCGCATGGTGAAGACGCGGGCCTGGCCCGTCGAGGTGAGGCGGACCCGCAGCCAGTACCGGCCGCCCCAGGCCGCCGGCGCGAAGTCCCAGTGCTCGGAGTCCGTCCGGGCGTGCACCGAGCCCTCGCCCCACCGTTCGGTCGCCCGGCGCAGCGCCGCCACCAGGTACGCCCGCTGGAGGGCGGCCGAGCGGGTCACCAGGGCCTGCCGGACGGTGCGTTCGTCCACCCCCGAGGGCGCGACACCGTTCCGCAGGGCACGTTCGAGCACCTCGACGGCCTCCGACGGGTCCGGCAGCCGGTCCACCCCCTCGGGCGCCGGGGCCCGCAGCGCGCCGAGGCGCAGGGCCGCGTCCCGGCGGGCCCGCTCGGCGGCCAGCGCCCGCTCCGACTCCTTGCGGGCGATCAGCGCGGCCTCGTCGAGGTAGCGCCGTACCGCGGTGGGCCGCCGCCCCACCGCCCGGCGGGCCTCCCGCAGGCAGTCGTCGATCAGGTCACGGCCGCCGGAGGTGAACGCCAGCGGCAGCCCGGCCAGCAGTTCGGCGCCCTCGCGCAGGACGTCGTCCTCGGTGGGCGAGGCCGGTGAGGCGGGCGTGGGGGACGTGGTGGGCGCGACGGCGCCGGGAGCAGCGGTGTTCCCGGTGGCCCCGTCGGCCGCGGTGTGCCGCCCGGCCGTCGCCTCGGGCCCGGGGCCGCCCTCCGCGTAACGGATCAGGGCCTGGCGGCGCCGCTCGCGCAGCCGGTCGTACCAGGCGGCGTGCTCCGGGTCCCGCGCGTGGTCGAAGGGCAGCCGGGCGGTCGCCCGGGACGCCCGCTGGGCCTCCGCGCGGCGCAGCGCGCGTTCGGTCTCGGCCAGCCGTTTCCACAGCACGTCGAGGGGGACGCCGACGGGCTGCACCGGGGCGGGCAGCGGCGGGTCGCCGGGCCCCGACGGGTCCAGGCCCAGGACGGTGATCCGCGCGTTGAGCCCGGCCGCGGCCTCCGCCGCGCGCCGCCAGCACTCGCCGGCCGTCTCCAGCGACGCCTGGCGCCTGGAGAGGGCCTCCTGCTCGGCGGCGACCTTGTTGTTGAACGCCGCCAGGGCCACCGTGCCGCGCAGCGCCAGCCGCGTGACGAGCAGCGCCCCGCTGAGGTCGGCCAGGCCGAGGAGGGCGGGCACGACCATGTCGTGGAGCTGGTCCGCGACGGCGTCGCCGAGATGCCCGACGGCGTCGCCGAGGTGCGCGGCGGCGTCACCGGCATGGTCGGAGACGGCCCCGGTGAGCTGCCCGGCCGCCGTGTCCGTCACGTCCGTCACGTCCGTCACGTCCGTCACGTCCGTCACGTCCGTCACGTCCGTCACGTCCGGGACGCCGGTGTCCAGGGACAGGGCCGCCGGGTCGGGCGGGTAGCCGTACGCCGAGACGTCCGGCATCACGGTCAGCAGATCGGTGCCGGCGAACGCGCTGCTCACGCCACTCCTCCAGAGGGGGAACCAGAACCAGGAACAGAAGGGGCACCGGCGGGGGAGCCGGTACGGGAGTCGGGCGGGGCGCCGGGTCCGGCGGGAGCGCCGGGTCCGGGCGGCGGGCCCGGTTCGGGGGGTGTCCCGGCCCCGGAGGGCACCCCGGGCCCCGGCGAGCGCAGGGGCCGCCTGGCCCCCGGCACCGTCCCGCCGGCACCACCCGTCCCGCCGGCACCACCCGCACCGCTTCTCGCACCGCCCGCCCCCGTGAGCGGTCGGCCGGCCCCGCGGGCCGTCGCGAGCCGGGCGTTCCAGGCCCGCACCCGCAGCACCGACGAGACCAGCAGGGCCAGCACGGTCACCGCGGGCCAGATCCACACCGCGAGCAGGAACGTGCCGAGCACCGTCCCCGCCACGGCGGCCAGGGCGAGCGCCGCCCACAGCCGGCCCCGCCACCCCCGGCGCGTGATGCGGCGGGTCACCGGCAGGGACCGGCGGGTGAGCAGGCCCATCACCGAGTGGTCGGGGTGGTAGCGCGGGCCGATGTACCAGGCCGTCCAGCACTCCACGGCCAGCAGCGCCGCCAGTGAGGGGACGCTCAGCAGCCAGGCCGTCAGCACGGTCGGCTGCGGCGCGCGCCCGGTGACGTCGGCCAGGCCGACCACGAAGGCGTGCGGGAAGAACAGCAGGAGGGCGCCGCCCGCGGCCCGGCCCAGCACCACCGGCAGCTCCAGCCGCCGCTGCACCAGCCGGAAGTGCCGCGAGGCGGCGTCCGTCGCCGCGAGCTGCCGGTCGCGCTCCCGTTCCCGCCGGATCGCCCGCGCCTGCTCCAGGGCCAGCGGATGCAGGCGCAGCGCGAGCAGCAGCGGCACCGGTTCGCGGGCGTCCTCGGCCAGCCGGACGAACCAGGGCACGTGGGCGGGCAGGCCGCGCACCGCCCGCTCCAGCTCGGCGCGCAGCCCGCGGGTGACCGGGGCCGGGGCGGCGGCCAGGTGCAGGAGTTCGGCGGTCAGGGCCGCTCCGGTGCCGGTCGCGGCGCGCAGGCCGTCGCGGTCGTCGCCGAGCTCGGGTATCCCGGACAGCCGGGCCACGGCCGCGTCCCACTGGTCGTGGTGGTCCTGCCAGCGCCGGTCGACGTGGGCCAGTTCCTCGCCGCCGCGCCGCGCGGCCAGCCGGCCGAGCAGCCGGTGCCGGTGCAGCTCGCCCATCACGTCCACGCACTGCCGGTCACCGGCCGCCGCGCGTCGCGCGAAGTCCGGCAGGTCGCCGACGTCGAGCGGGATGCCCCGGTAGCCGGGTTCCTGCTGCGGGGCCATCCAGCCGATCAGGTCGATCAGCGTGCCCGCGTCCGGCCTGCGCCGCAGCAGTTCCCGCAGCACCTCGTCGAGGGCCTCGGCGCGGACGGGGTCCCGCTCGGGGCGGAACGCGCCGAGCCAGCGGCCGAGCCGCTCCCGCTCCCTGCCGCGGGCCAGCCGGCGCACCATGGCGGGCCAGTCGGCGTCGAACTCCTCGCCCAGCGCCGCCGGATCGGTGAACGTGCGGCCCGCGTGCTCGAAGCGCGGCACGTCCGGGGCGGGCCCGGCCCCGGCGGCCGGCCGTCCCGCGGTGCCGTCCGCGGTGCCGTCGGTCGTGCCGTCCGCCGTGCCGTCCGCCGTGCTTCCGGCCGTGCGCGGGACGGGCCCCAGCCGGGACACCGCCCCGGGACTGCCTCCGGCCAGCCACTCGGCGACCTGCGCCGAACCCCAGCGGTCCTCCGGGTGGTGGGCCAGCAGACCCTGGCACAGCAACCGGACCCGCCCGTCGGCGATGCCGCCGAGGTCGAGCGCGCCCGCCTGCACCGCGTCCATCACCGAGGCCGTCTCGTGGTGCCTCTCGACCGGGTGCCGGCCGCGGGCGGCCTCGGCGACCAGGACGCCCAGCGACCACCAGTCGTCGGCCGCGCGCACGATCGGCCTGCGCAGCAGCGCCTGCGGCGAGGCGTAGCGCGGGGTGGCGGCCCAGGCGCCGGACGCCTCGCGCGGGGAACGGGCGACGAGCGAGATGCCGAAGTCGATCAGCACGAGGTCCTCGGTGGGCCGGGCGTAGTCGCCGAGGACCAGGTTGGACGGTTTCACGTCCCGGTGCACCACGCCGGCCGCGTGCAGCGCGGTCAGCGCGCCGTGCAGCCGGCCGACCAGCCCGCGGATCTCCTCGGACGACAGTTTCCCGCGGCCGCGCAGGAAGGTGGCGAAGTCGGTGCTCCCGTGCGAGGGCAGCACGTGGAAGGGCGCCCCGTCGGCCGTCCCCCGTTCCAGGACGTACGACAGCCCGTCGTGCAGCGGCTCCGACAGCAGGGCGGTCACCTCGCCGTCGGGGGCCGCGTCGGGGTGGAACCACTTCAGCACCCGCTCGGTGTCCGGGCCGGTGGCCTCCTGGTCGAGCACCCGGAACACGGCCGCGCGCAACTCGGCGGAGCGGCCCTCCTCCCCGGCCCGGTGCACGGTCTGCTCACCGCGCCTCGGCAGGCGCTCGCGCGCCACGAAACGCGCGGCCAGCGCGGCCGGCAGCGTGTCCGGATCACCTCGCGGGTCGGACACGGGCAGGCCGCCGGGCGCCGGTTCCGGCTCGTAGATCGTCGGCGGGACGAGGTCCTCGCCGGGGTCACCGGGATCAGCAGGAAACGTCATGGAATTCACCTGCGGACGGAAAGGACCGGGCGGTCCGGGTGCGGACGGGCGGAACAGAGGGAACGGCGGTCACGGCGAGGAAGGCGGGCGCGGTGAGAGGGGAAGGCGAAGGACGTCCGGTGCGGGCGTGACGAAAAAGAATTCGGATGGATATGCGATTTCCTCTCCGGTCGTGGGGTCCGGAGAATTCCCCGGTGCGGCGGCGGCGCCCCGCGGGACACGGCGGTCCCCTGCGGGAAAGGAAAAGCGGCGGCCGTACCGGCCCCGCCCGCCCTCGCCGAACACCCGGCGGTCGCGGCACCGGCGCCGATATGTTGACCGGCATGAACCCTGATGGTCTGCCGGACCGTGCCGACCTCGAACGGGAACTGCGGAACCTGCGCCGCGGCGGCCTGCCCGCGCTGCAGTCGCTGGTGCCCCGGGGGCTGCGCGCGGTCACTCTGCACGCCGGATACGCCGAGGGCGAGGACGACCTGGCCGACGGGGCGGAACGGCTCGTCCGCGCCGCCGCCGAACGGCTCGGCACCGACGACCTCATCGGCCGCGCCGCCCAGTGCACCTTCGGCCTGCTGCCCGGCCACCGGGGCGACCCGGCCGCGGACCGGCGCCGGGCGGCGGCCCAGGTGTACGGGGTGAGCGACGAGCGCTACCGGCACAGCCAGGAGCGCCGGGTCGTCGAGCAGCTCGCCGGGGCCATCCTCGCCGAGGCCCGCGAACCGGCCGTCCGCGCACCCCGGCCCGCCGCGTCCGGACCCCGCCCCGCCGTCCGCCCGGCCGGGGCGCCCCCCGCGCCGGCGCCGTACACCGGACTGCCGGGACGGGCCGGGAGCCGGCCGGTCACCGTGCACGTCTCGCCCATCGAACTGCTGCGGGACGTCGACGTCGTCGTCTCCTCGGAGAACGTCCACCTGGAGATGTCCAAGTCGTTCCGGCCCACCGTCTCGGGGGCGCTGCGCCGGGCGGCGGTCGTCGACCGCGGCCCCGAGGGGCCGGCGACCGACGTCCTGGCCGAGGAACTCGCCGCCTGGGTGCGCGCCCGCCCCGGTGTGCTGCCCCTGCGGCCCGGCACCGTCGTGCCCACCGGGCCCGGCGCCCTCGCCGAACGCGGGGTGCGCCGCGTCTACCACGCGGCCCTCGCGATACCCGACGGCCTCGGCTACCGCGTCGACCCGCAGGACATCGCCACCGCGGTCGCGGCCTGCTTCGCCCGGGCCCGGCAGGAACGCGCCGCCGGCCTGCGGTCGATCTGCTTCCCCCTGCTGGGCGCGGGCCGCGGCGGCCTGGACCGCCGCACCAGCGCGGAGTGGCTGCGCTGGTCCATCGAGGACGCCCTCACCGCCGACCCCCACTGGTCCGTGCACATCGCGACCCGCTATCCCGAGGCGGCGAGCCTCTTCGACGCGAAGGTCCCGCAGGCGCCAGGGGCGTAGGGAGGATCGCGAGAACCCCTCCGCCCGAGGGGACGCCCCCGGAGGGCGTGCCCTCGGAGGGCGTGCCCCCGGCCCGGCGACGTCCGGCACGCACTTCCCCGGAAGGGCTGCCCCCGGAGGGCGTGCCCCCGGCCCGGCGACGCCCGGCACGCACTTCCCCGGAAGGGCTGCCCCCGGCCGCGTCGTCGGGGGCGCCCCGGTACGGCCGGTGCCGGCGCGGCCCCCCGCCGTGCGCTCGCACGCACCGGACGCCGCCGGACCCGCCCCTCGGGCGGACGACACCGCTTTCGCGGCACGCCCCGGCGGCCGCGGCGCGCCCCCGGGACGGCGACCGGTGCCGCCGAAGGGCGCGCCGCCCGCCGCCCGCCCCCTCACCCCCGCCAACTCGGCCCCCTCAGCCGTACGCCCGACGCCGCCAGCTCCAGCTCCAGCCGGCGCAGTTCGCCGCGGGCCGGAACGCCGTACAGGCGGGTCTCCGCGCCGTCGGCGCGCAGCGCCACCCGGGGGCCGGGGGCGTACGCGCGGGTGAGGTGCGGGCCGTAGCGGGCGGTGCCCAGGCGGGTGCGGGGGACCAGACGCTGGTTGGCCGAGCCGCGCCAGACCAGGTCGGTCGGCTCGGCGACCCGGAATCGCCCCGTCACCACCGCGTCCGCGCCCGCCAGCGCCGACCACACCCGCGCCGGCACCTCGCCCGGTTCGTGACCGGTGTAGACCAGCAGGTCCGCACGCGGCCCGTCGCCGCGGCGGCGCAGCCGGTCGGCGCCCCTCAGCAGCGCGGCCAGCGCGGCCGGCTGGGCCAGCGGTTCCCCGCCGCTGACCGTCAGGCCCTGCGCGCCCCGGTCCAGCGCGGCCCGCCACAGCCGCAGCAGTTCGCCCACGGTGACCGTCCGCCCGCCCGCCGGGTCCCAGGTGTGCCGGGACATGCAGCCGGGACAGGCGAGGGCGCACCCCTGGAACCACAGGGCCAGCCGACGGCCGGGACCGAGCGTCTCGACGGGGAAGTACCCGTCGGCGATCCGCACCTCGCGCGCCGCGTCGGCGTCGTACTCGGCCATGCGCCCCCCCTTGCGCCCCTGTGCTCCCTGAATGCATCCGGCGTACACCGGCATGCATACGAAGATCTCTTCGATTTCGCGGATCTCCACGGCCCGCGGCGGAAGCGAAGACTATTCCGGGTCCCGCCCGTCCCACCGGTGTTTTCGGAAGTTTTCCAGGAACGCCGGCACCACTCCGGTCGCCCTCCGGTCGATCTCCGGTCGATTCCCGGATGACCGGAAATCCGGTGTCGGAAATCCCTCCCTCCGGCGTTCGGTTTTCCCCTAGGCTGCGCGAAATCCCGGATTCCGGCGGAGCCTTCGCTCCGGCCAGGGCACCGTCGCCGTGCC
Organism: Streptomyces sp. NPDC014882; assembly: GCF_043081325.1. Lineage (NCBI taxonomy): Bacteria > Bacillati > Actinomycetota > Actinomycetes > Kitasatosporales > Streptomycetaceae > Streptomyces > Streptomyces sp. NPDC014882. The sequence continues at coordinate 3,221 of NZ_JBIBWL010000015.1, read as the reverse complement.
CGCACGCGGCCCCAGGGGGCGGTCCGGGTGTCATCGACGAGGGGGATCCCATGAGCGAGGTGAAGTCCGTCCCGGCGGACTACGGCCGCAGCCGCCTCACCGCGCGCACCCGCTGGCGGGCCACCCGCCGCGGCAGGCGGGACGGACGGGCCGGCGTCGGCCCCGAGCAGTACGCCCGCCAGCTCGAACGCGGACTGCGGATGGCACTGGAGGACCTGCGGTCCCGGTTCGTCACCCGGCACGCGGCCCACATCGACCGCGTCCACGCGGAGTCCGCGCGGATCGTGACGGAGTACGACCACCGGCGCGAGGACGTGCCCGCGGCCCTGGCCCGCTTCGGCGGCTGGGTGTCGCAGTGGCGCACGGAGGTGACGGCCTGCCAGCAGCGCGGCCTGGCCCTCGCGGCCTGCGCCGACCAGGAACTCGCCCACTACGAAGCCGCCCACACGCGGGCCCGGGCCCGCGCCCGCCGCCGCGCCGAGCGCCGCGCCGCACGACCGGCCCGCGCGCGCGGCGGTCGCCCGGCCGAGCCGCCCGGCGTGCCCGTGCCGCCCGGCCCACCCGAGTGGGACACGGCCGGCACGGCCCTGGCGGCACCCGACGAGACATGGACGGGAGCACCGGACTGGATGCTCGACGACGCCCTGGTCCGCAGGGCCCTGCACATCCTGGAGCAGAGGATCGGGCCGGCGGCCGCGGCGGCCGGCCGGGGAGAACGGGGGACCCGATGAACACCGCACGGCACGCCGCAGGTCCTGCGGCACGGCAGGCCACAGGCCACGCCGCACACCGCACCACAGGCCGCACCACCCACCGCACCGCCCGCCGCGCCGCCGTGCACACCGCACGGATGACCGCCGCACTGGGCGCCACGGCCCTGCTGCTGACGGGGTGCGGAGCGCTCGACGGACCCGACCGGCTCTCCGCCGACTGCGCGGTCGTCGTCGACGGCTCCGGCTCCGGCGCCGACAGCGAGAGCGGCTTCCGCGCCAAGGAGAAGCTGAAGGCGACCGTCCCCGGCTTCCTGGCCGACCAGAAATGCCGTTACGTCTCCTACGCGCCCATCACCGCGGCCTCCACCGCCTCCTCCTGCCAGGTGCCGAGGATGGACCTCGACCCGGACGGCGACCAGCGCTCCGACCGCGAGAGCCTGTGGAAACAGACCCGCGTCCTCGCCGAGGCGGGCGCCGAGAAGATGCTGGACTGCGCACGGCGGCGCCAGCCCGGCTCGGACGTCCTCGGCGGGCTCGAACGCGCCGCCAAGGTGCCCCGCGACGGCGACGGCACCTACCACGTCCTGGTGATCAGCGACTTCGACCAGTCCGACCCCGACTTCCGGCTCTCCAAGTTCGAGCTGGAGACACCCGCCCAGCGGGACGAGGCCGTCGCCGCCCTGGTCGCCGTCCGCGGACTGCCCGAGCTGCCCGACACCACCGTCCACCGCGTCGGCTTCGCCATGCGCGGCGGCAGGACCACCCCCGAACGCGTCGAGCAGATGGACCGGTTCTGGCAGCAGGTCCTGGAGAAGGAGGTGAAGGTCGGTGTCGACGACGGATACGGGGCCTGAGGAGCCCCGCAGGCTCAGGTACGGCCTGCCCTTCCGGCGCGGCGAGGGCCGCGCCCCCGGCCTCGGCCGCACCGGCGGCGGCACCGCCCCGCGCGGGCCCGTCCCGCCGACCGAGACCAGGGAGGCCAGGCAGCTCCTGGCCCGGGCCGAGTCCGCCGGCCGCCGCGCCGCCGGCGACGGCACCCTCAACCCGTACGTCCTCGGCTCCGTCCACCGCCTGCCCTACTTCGGCCGGCTGACCGGACTGCGCGGCCACGCCCGGGACCGGACCGTGGCCCGTCACCACGCGTACGAGGAACGCGAGCTGCGGGACTCGGCACGCCTGTACGCCGACACCGCGGCCCGCGAGGAGGACGCCCGGCGGGCCCGCGACGCCCAGGCGGAGGAGACGCGCCGCCGGCTCGCGGCCACCGCCCGGCTGGACCGGGCGGCCGCCCGGATGGCCGCCCGCGAGGACAGCCGCGACCGCCTGCTGCCCCGCTGGGCGGGAGGCGCCGCCTCCGGCCCGGACCGCGACCCCGCCCGGGACCCGGCCGCGGACCCCGCCCCGCCGTACGCCTCGCCGTACGCCTCCGACCCGGACGACGACTTCGAGCCCGAGCCCGAGCCCGCACCCGTTCCCGTGCCGCCGGCGGCGCACTGGGAGGGCCTGACCGAGACCGCGGCCATGGCCCGCCGGCCCCGGCTGGCCCTCGCCGCCCTGCTGGTGCTCGTCGAACTCCCGGTGTACGTGACGCTGTTCCTGGCGATCCACGACGGGACGCCGGAGGGCAGGCTGAGCGCCTACCTGCTGTCGGCCGCCGTCGGCGTCGTCATGACGGCCGGTCCCTTCCAGGCCGGACGGCAGTGGCGCCGGCGCGGGGCCACCGCCTCGCTGTGGGTGGTGCTGCCGGTGGCGGCGGCGCTGGCGTCGGTGTGGGCCTGGGCCGCCTGGTACCTGGGCGACCTGCGGGCGCGGATCGTGTTCCGGGAGGCCCCCGACGCGGGCATGGAGGACCTCGCCCGCCAGATGGGCGTCGACCTGCCCCCGGCACCCACCGTGCTGGAGCAGCTCCACCTGGACCAGCACACGGTCGGTGTCACCTTCATCTCGCTGCTGCTGCTCTCCGGCGGGATCGCCTTCCTGCTGGCCCTGTCCGAGGAGCACCCCTTCGTCGCCGCCTACCGCCACCACCACCGCAACCTGCGGAAGGCCGAGACGGCGCTCTCGCGGGCCGTGGCCGCGGCGGCGGGAGCCCGGCGGCAGCAGGAGACGCAGGCGGAGCGGGCCAGGGAACGCGGTGAGGCGCTGGCCGCCGAACTGGCCGCGGTGGACGCCGTGTTCGAGGCGGCCGCGCACGCCTATCTCGACGGGGTGCAGGCGGCCTCGCACGATCCGGCGGTCACCGAGGGCGCGATGCGGCTGTCGGCCCGCTACCCGCTGCTGCCGGAACCCGTCCCCACGCGGGCGCGGGCCGGCCTCTGAGCCGACCCGCGGGCGCCGGGCCCGCCGGGCGTGGGTACGGGCGTGGGCGTGGTCAGGGGGCCACGCCCACGCCCCGCCGCCCCGGCCGCGGAGCCCCGCCCCCCCGGCCGCGGGGGGGGGGGGGGCGGGGCGCCGGGCCCCCCCCCCCCCCCCCCCCCCCCCCCCCCCCCCCCCCCCCCCCCCCCCCCC
>NZ_JBIBWL010000014.1:0-245017 GCF_043081325.1 Streptomyces sp. NPDC014882 | reverse complement strand
GAGTACACCCAGTACACGGGCGACCCTCCGCCTTGCGATGCACCGCACCAGACGCCGCGCGCTGATCCGACGCCAATTGTCAGACACGCCCTAGCCCGGCAGCCGCACCGACTGCCGGTGCCGGAAGACGTTGCCGGGGTCGTACGCCTGCTTGACCTGCTGCAGGCGGCGGTAGTTGCCCTTGTAGTACAGGTCGTGCCAGGGCGTGCCCGAGCGGTTGAGCTCCGGCGAACCGAGGTCGGCGTCGGGGTAGTTGACGTAGCAGCCGTCGGTGACCGCGCCGGGGACCGGTACGCCGCCGGTGTCGGCGTACATGTCGGCGTAGAACTCGCGCAGCCAGCGCACGCAGTCCTTCTCGTCGGCCGGGTCGTCCCACCAGATCATCCAGGCCAGTTTGTAGGCGGCGTCCCGGTGGGCGCTCGCCGTGGCGTCCTGGGGGACGGCCGAGACCTGGCCGGCGAAGGAGCTGAGCATGACCGAGCCGGTGGGGTTGCCGATGTCCGTGCGGGTCAGGTGGCGGTACAGCGCGGCCAGCTGGCGCTGGGGGAAACCGGCCTTCATGTAGGCCGACTTGAAGTCGCTCTTCTGGGTCGGGTCGTTGGTGGTGGGGTTGGCCGTGCCGAGGTAGCGGGCCGCCTGCAGCCAGGGGAGGCGGCGCGGGGCGGCCAGGTCGGGCAGCGCGGACAGCTCGCCCATCCGCGTGGTGACCGGTCCGTGCGCGGCGGTGACGCCCTCGCCGACCGCCGCGAGGAACTCGTCGTGCAGGCGGGCCGCGCCGGGCACGCTCGCGTCGACGTGCGTGATCAGGCCCACGGCCCCGTTGGAGACGTGGTTGAGGGAGAGCAGGCTGCACACGGCGGTCTCCGGGGTGCCGGGCGCGGCGTGCCGTACGTGCCAGTCCGCGTAGTTGCGGACCAGCCGCGTGAAGGACCGCTCGTCCAGGTCGGACCACTGCCAGGAGACGGCGCTGACCAGGACCTCCGGGGGCGGGGCCGGCAGCAGCCGGGCCGGGTCCGTGCCGGTCGCCCCGGGACTGCGGAACCAGTAGCGGGTCACGACGCCGAAGTTGCCGCCGCCCCCGCCGGTGTGGGCCCACCACAGGTCCCGGTGCGGATCGTCGTCCTCGCGGGTGGCGACGACCGTGCGCACGGTGCCGTCGGCGTTCACCACGACGACCTCGACCGCGTACAGGTGGTCCACCACCAGGCCGAGCCGGCGGCACAGCAGTCCCCAGCCGCCGCCGCTGACGTGGCCGCCCGCCCCGACCTGGAAGCACATGCCGGCCGGCACGACGACGCCCCAGGTGCGGTACAGGCGCTCGTAGACGTCGAGGAGCTGGGCACCCGGCTGCACCGTGAAGGCGTTCATGGACGGGTCGAAGTCCACGTCCCGCATCGCCGACATGTCGATGACCGCCTGGACGTCGGGGCTGAAGACGAAGTCCTCCCAGCAGTGTCCGCCGCTGCGCACCGTGAGCCGCTTGCCGGCCCGGACCGCCTGCCGGACGGCGGTGGCGACCTGGGCGGTCGAGCGGGGGACGTGGACCGCCTCGGGCCGGCCGACGTAGCGCTGGTTCCAGCCCCGGACGAGGTCCGGGTAGCGCGCGTCGCCCGGGGTGACGGTCACCAGTTCCTCCGGCCGGGCCACCGCCTGCCCGGCGGGCAGCAGCACGCCGCCGCCGATCGCGGCGCTCGCCGCGAGCACCCCCCGTCTGCTCACCTGTCGCCTGTCGTGCGTCATGGGGCGTCCCCTCCCGCCGGCGCGTGCGGATCACGCGCGGATGCCGCCGACGCTAGGCAGCCCGCGGCCGTCGCCGCACTCCGCATCTTGCGGCGTGCTCGGCATCGTGCGGCGTGCCCGGCATCGTGCGGCACACCCGGCCCGGGGCATCCAACCCGGGGCACCCGGCCGGGCACCTGGCTCGATTCTTCAGAGGCCACTGCGACAGTTCAGCCCGGGACCCGCAGCGGAATCCCATCCGAACCCTGTGACCAGGAACGAGGAGGGGTGTCATGTCGAGCATGCCGCTCACCGGTAAATCGGTGCGCCTCGCGCGATTGTCCCGGCCGGGAGACGGCCGGTTCCTGTTCGTACCGCTGGACCACTCCGTGTCCGACGGACCCGTCGCGACCGCCGCCGACTTCGGCGACCTGGTCCGGTCCATCGCGGACGGCGGCGCCGACGGCGTCGTCGTCCACAAGGGCAGGGCACGCATGATCGCGCCGTCGCTGCTCACCCGGTGCTCCCTCGTGGTGCACCTGAGCGCGAGCACCGCGCACGCCCCCGACGTCAACGCCAAGGTGCTGGTCGGTGACGTGGAGGAGGCGGTCCGGCTGGGCGCGGACGCGGTCAGCGTGCACGTGAACATCGGCTCCGACACCGAGGCGGCGCAGCTCGCCGACCTCGGCGCCGTGGCCGCGGCGTGCGACCGCTTCGGCATGCCGCTCATGGCCATGATCTACCCGCGCGGTCCCCGGGTGACGGATCCGACCGACCCGACGCTCGTCGCCCACGTGGTGAACATCGCCGCGGACCTGGGCGTCGACATCGTCAAGACGGTGCTCGCCGACCCGCCCGAGCGCATGGAAGAGGTGATCGCCTCCTCGCCGCTGCCGGTGGTGGTGGCGGGCGGCGGCTCCACCGACCGGAACCTGTACGAGTTCGCGGTCACCGCCATGGACCTGGGGTGTGCCGGACTCGCCGTCGGACGGCGGGTGTTCACCAGTCCGTCGCCCGAGAAGGCGGTCCGGGAACTGGCCTCAATCATTCACCGCCGCGAGCTCACGTCCGAGCCCGCGCCGCAGACCGAGATGGCAGGTGTGTTGTGAAGTTTGCCTGGATCGACCTCCGGACCGTGCCCGCCGAACACCGCGAGGCGGTCGTCGACGCCGCGATCCACGCGCGGGTCGACGGCATCGTCGACAGCGACCCCGAGCGCCTCGCCCTGCTGCCGAACACCGTCAGGCGCGTCCTCGCGCCGGGCGCGCGCGTCGGCGAGGACGCCCCGGAGGACCTGATCGTGCTGCGCGAGGTCGTCGACGTCGACAGCCTCGGCGCGCTGGAGAACCGGCACCGCGGCGGCGAGAAGGACACGGCCGCCTGGGTGAACGTCGTCGACGACCCCACCCTGAAGCTCGCCTGCGAGGCCGCACGCGAACTCCCCTTCACCGTCGTGGAGTTCAAGGACCCGACGAAGATCCCGCTGGAGATCGTGATCGCCGCGGCGGACGCCTCACCGGGACAGCTGATCTGCCAGGCCACCGACATCGAGGAGGCGCAGATCATCGTCGACGTCCTGGAGAAGGGCTCCGAGGGCGTCCTGGTGGCCCCGCGCTCCGCCAACGACGTCTTCGCGCTGGTGGAGATGTTGCGGGTGAAGACGCCGGACCTGCAGCTCCAGACGCTCACGGTCGAGTCGATCGAGCACCTCGGACTCGGCGACCGGGTCTGCATCGACACGTGCACGCACTTCGAGAAGGACGAGGGCATGCTGGTCGGCTCCTACGCGCACGGCTTCGTGCTGTGCGTGAGCGAGACGCACCCGCTGCCGTACATGCCGACCCGCCCGTTCCGCATCAACGCGGGCGCGCTGCACAGCTACGTGTTCGGGGCGGACAACCGCACCAACTACCTGAGCGAGCTCAAGGCCGGCAGTCCGGTGCTCGCCGTCGGCGCCGACGGCCGCACCCGCCGCATCGTGGTGGGCCGCATCAAGCTGGAGTCCCGCCCGCTGCTCGGCATCAAGGCCGTCTCCCCGGAGGGGGTCGAGGTCAGCCTGATCGTGCAGGACGACTGGCACGTGCGGGTGCTCGGCCCCGGTGCGGCGGTGCTGAACGTGACGGAGCTGAAGAAGGGCGACCAGCTGCTGGGTCACGTGGCCACCGACAAGCGCCACGTGGGCTGGCCGGTCGGCGAGTTCTGCGTCGAGAAGTAGGCGACAGGCGTCCGGGGCCGCCCTCGCCGCGGCCCCGGCGCCACGGCGAGGAGTCCGGTGGAGGCGATGACGCAACGGTCCTGGTGGGGTGCCGAACTACTCGGCCGCCACGCCGACGACATGGTGTGGGCGCGTGCCGCGGGCCGCGAGGTCACGTTCGGCAGGCTGCGCCGCGAGACGGCCTGGCTGGCCGAGGTGCTGGAGCAGTACGGCATCCGGCCGCGGAGCACGGTCGCCCTGTACGGCAACGCGAGTTTCACGCATCTGTGGACGCTGTTCGCGCTGTGGTCGCTCGGCGCCCAGGTGGTGCTGGCGGAGAGCCCGGCGGGCCGGCGGTCGCGGGGTGTCCCGCCCGGGCCGCGGCGGGCGCAGTTCTCGGTGTCGCTCGGCGAGAACCGCGGGCGGCCCCACGACTTCGTCGACGAGTGCGAGGTGCTGGTGCGCCGCCATCCCGGCGGCGGTCCGGGCGTGGACGGGCACTGCCTCGTGCAGTTCTCGTCGGGAACCACCGGGCACCCCAAGGCGGTCGGCAGGAGCCCGCGGTCGCTGCTGGAGGAGCTGGACCGGCTCGCCGCCGTGGAGGGCGTGCCGCGCCACGGCGAGCGGGTGGCCGTGCTGGAGCCGCTCACGCACTCCTTCGGGCTGATCGGCGGGGTGCTGCACTCCCTCGCGGTGGGCGCGACCCTGGTGGTGCCGGTCGCGCGTACGGCGGAGGCGGCCGTGCGGGCGGCGGCCGACGCGCACGCGGTGCTGGGCAACCCGCACCACTTCCGCCTGCTGGCGCGGGCCGAGCCCGGAGAGCTGCCGCGCCTGCGGCTGGCCGTGTCGAGCGGTGACGCCCTGCCCCCCGAGGTCCCCGCGGTGTTCCGCGGCCGCCACGGGGTGCGCGTCGGCCAGGCCTACGGCACGACCGAGACGGGCCTCATCGCCGCCGACCCCACCGGCCGCTTCGGCCCGGCGTGCGTCGGCGTCCCGGTGCCCGGCGTCCGTACCCGCGTGGTCGGCGGCGTGCTGGAGGTGCACGTCCCCGAGTCCCCGTACCTGTACGACGACACGCCCTGGGCGGGTGGCTGGATGTCCACGCGCGACCTGGTCACGCGCGACCCCCGCACCGGTGCCCTGCGGCTGCGCGGAAGGGTCCAGGGCGTAGGGGACACCTCGGTCGACCTGCTGCGCATCGAGTCGGTGCTGCGGGCCCACCGGCACATCGCGGACGCGGTGGTCCTCGGGGTCGGCCCGATCGAGGCGCACGTGGCGAGCAGCGCGGACCTGGACGGCGACGAACTGCGCTCCTGGTGCCGCCGGTTCCTCGGCGGGGCGCCGGCGCCGGACCGCTACCACCTGCTGCGGGAGCTGCCCCGCACCGCCAACGGCAAGGCCGTGCGGGACCGCGGCGTCCTGCGCCGCCACCGGACGCATCCCCCCGGGGCGTGCCGCTGCATCAGCTGGTGACCGGCCCCTCGGCCGGGGGCCGCGGCGGGCCGGCCGCGGGGCCGCGCGGGGATCCGGTGCCCCGGCGGAAGACGCGGGGCGGACGCCCCGCCCGGCACCCGGGGTCCGCGGCGGGAGCACGGGGGCGGGGTCCCGCGCGAGGGGCGACGGGGTCTTCGTGGTGCGGCCGGCGGTCCCCCGGGCGGGGCCCGGGTCCCGCCCGCTCCCCGGGTCCCGCCCGGTCCGTTCGCGGCGGGTGCCCCGCGGTCGCCCGCCCGCCGCCGGCCCCGCACCGCGGCTCCCCTCTCCCCCCACAGCACCGCGGCTCCCCTCTCCCCCCACAGGCGGCGCCACCCGCCGCAATGCCATGGAAAACGACCTCCTGGACGAGTGGAAGGCACGAAGCATGACGGGGACGACGACCGCCGCAACGCTGTACACCGGTGACGAGGCACGCTGGCAGGCCGTGCGGGACCGCGACGCCCGCGCGGACGGCCACTTCTGCTACGTGGTGGTCACCACCGGCGTGTACAGCCGTCCCTCGTGCACGGTGAAGCTGGCCCGGCGCGAGAACGTCCGCTTCTTCCCGGCCCCCGAGGACGCCCGCGCCGAGGGGTACCGCCCCTGCCGCCGCTGCTGCCCCGACGACTCCCACCGGCACACCGCGGCGGCCGAGGCGGTCGCCCGGGCCTGCCGGATCATCGACGAGGCGCCGCTGCCGCCGAGCCTGGACCAGCTGGCCCGCGAGGTCGGCTACAGCCGCTTCCACTTCCACCGCCTGTTCAAGTCGTTCACCGGCATCACACCGCACGCCTACCTGGCGGCGGCGCGTGCCCGCCGGGTGCGCGAGGCGCTGCCGCTGTCCGGGACCGTCGCCGACGCCATGTACAGCTCGGGATTCAACTCCGGCGGTCACTTCTACGCGGCGGCGACGGAGATCCTCGGCATGACGCCGAAGGCGTACCGCGCGGGCGGCGACGGCACGGACATCCGGTACGCGGTGGCGGGTTCGTCGCTGGGGCCGGTGCTCGTCGCGGCGACGGACAAGGGCGTGTGCGGGGTGCTGACGGGGGACGAGGCGCCGGCCCTGCTGCACCGGCTCCACACGATGTTCCGGCACGCCCGGCTCGTGCGCGCGGACGACGATTTCGCCGCCGCCGTCGCCGCGGCCGTGAGCGAGGCGGAGCCGCCGCAGCTCGGCCGGGAACTGCCCCTGCGCATCAGGCGCTCGGCCCTCACCGTGCGGGTACGGCGGGCGGTGCCGGCGGCGCTCGCCGTGCGCGTGCGCCGCACGGCGGCGACGGCCCCCGTCCCCACCAGGACCTGTCGTCACCTCCCCGCCTGCCCCACGACGCCCTGCACGCCCTCCCTCCGCACCGGGCCGTGACCCGGCTGCGTCCCTCCCGTACGGCGACCGGGGCCCGGCGTACCCCCGGCCCTTCGGCCGGAAGGCCCCGGCAGCACGCGCCCGACGCCGCGACGACCGACCCCGGCCGGTGGCCGGCCGGAGTGCCCCCGGCCGGTCCTGTTCCGCCGCGCCGCCACCGGCCGGGCCGCGCGGGCCGGGACCGCGCACGGACTCCTCCGGCCCTGGACCGCGCACGGACGCGTCCGGCCAGGGCCCGCGCTCAGCCCCCCGAGCGGGGCTCCGCCACGGCGGCGGCCGGCCGCCGTCCGGCCGCCGGGCGCAACCGCCCCGACGCCCAGGTCGCCGGCAGCGCCGCCGCGCACACCAGCAGTCCGGTGAGCACCGCGTCCGCCGCCCCGCCGTGCGAGACGGCCGCGCCACCGGCCACCGCTCCGATCGCGATGCCCGCGTTGACCGCGGACGCCGGCAGCGTCGAGGCCAGGTCGCGCCCGGGGCCCGCCAGCAGCCCGACCCGGTACTGCAGGGAGGGGACCAGGCCGAACCCGACCACCCCCCACAGCACGAGGGCGAGGGCCACCAGGACCCGGGAGGCGCCGGCGACGTGCAGGACCGCCAGGGCCACGACCAGGGCGAGGTTCGCCGCGACGAGCGTGCGCGCCGCGTCCCGGTCCGCGGCCCAGCCGCCCGCGAACGTACCGGCGGCCGTCGCGGCCCCGTAGGCGAAGAGGAAGACGGTCAGCCACGCGCCGGACACCCCCGTGACGTCCTCCAGGAACGGCGTGATGTAGGTGAACGCCGCGAACTGGCCCCCCAGCAGCAGGAAACCGACGCCGAGCACGGCCAGGACCCGGGGCGCCAGCGCGTGCCGGGACTGCGCCCACAGGCCGCCCGTGCCCGAGCCCTCGACCGGCGGGACGCACACCGCGGTCGCCAGCAGCGCCAGCGCGCCGAGGACCACGATGGCCGTGAACGCCGCGCGCCAGCCCAGGTGCTGGGCCGCCAGGGTGCCGAGCGGGACACCGAGCGCGGTGGAGACGGCGATGCCGCCGAAGACGGCGGAGATCGCGCGCCCGGTCCGTTCGGGCGGCACCAGGGCGGCCGCCACCGTGAACGCCGTCCCGAGGAACAGGCCCTGCAGTGCCCCGGTGACGGCCCGGGCCGCGAGCAGCGTGCCGAAGCCCGGGGCCAGGGCGGCCAGCAGGTTGCCGGCGACGTAGCCGGCCAGGGACGTCCACACCAGGGTGCGGCGCCGGATCCGGATGGTGAGCGCCGTCAGCAGCGGACCGCCGACGCAGATGCCCAGCGCGTACGCGGTGACCAGGGTGCCCGCCGTGTCCACGGACACGGCGAGGTCCCCGGCGACGAGCTTCAGCAGACCGACGACGACCAGTTCGGCGCTGCCCATGACGAAGGCGGCGAGGAAGAGGGCGGCGAGGGCCGGGCCCGGCCGCCGCGCCGCGGAGGGGACGGAGGTCATGTCAGTGCCAGAAGTTCTTCCTGGCGCCGCGCAGGTCGTGGAACGAGTCGAGGTCGGGGACCGTCCACCCGTCGAGGTCGTACTCCTGCAGGCACTGCTCGGCGAACCCCTTGTACGCGTCGAGCTGGCCGGTCTCCATCTGGGTCATGTAGATGTCGCTGCGCACCGACTCGTGGTTGCCGGAGTAGTTGCGCTCGTACAGCTCGTGCCGGCCGCCGAACTCGGTGCCGACCGCGTCCCACAGCAGCTTCATCAGCTTGACGCGGCTGACGGCGTCGTAGCCGTTGGAGCCGCGCACGTACTTGTCGAGGTAGGGACGCACGTCGGGGTTCTTGAAGTCCTCGGCGCTGGAGTTGACGTAGATGAGGCCGCTGGCGACGTCCTGCTCGATGATCTCCTTGATGCGCGGGTAGCCGAGGGTCATGAACCAGCGGTAGGCCATGCCGTACTCCAGGCGCGGCAGCAGGGCCCCGTCCTTCCACTCCTCGGGGTTGCGGGCGGCGGCGTCGGTCAGGGCCCAGAACATGTTGCGCCAGGCGAGCACCTCGCCGATCCGGGCCTGGATGCCGCGGAAGTCCTTGGTGCCGGTCATCTCGACGGCCTTGGCCAGCAGCCCGGCGATGAAGTCGATCTTCACGGCGAGGCGGATGCAGCCGTGGAAGGTCAGGCGCGGGATGAAGCCGGACTTCGGGGCGAACCCGTTGACCTGGTCGATGTCGCCGTAGAGGAAGACGTTCTCCCAGGGGATGAGGACCTTGTCGAGGACGAAGATCGTGTCGTTCTCGTCCAGGCGCGAGGAGAGCGGGTAGTCGAAGGGGCTGCCCATGACGGCGGCCGTCGCCGCGTAGGAGGGGCGGCAGATCAGCTTCAGGCCGGGCGCGCCCATCGGGATGGTCGCGACCAGCGCGAACTCCTTCTCCTTGAGGGGCAGTCCGTAGTGCGAGATGAAGTTGTAGTGCGTGATGGCCGAGCCGGTGGCCACGACCTTGGCGCCGCTGACGACGAGGCCGGCGTCGGTCTCCTTCTCCACGTGCACGAAGACGTCCTTGACCTCTTCGGACGGGCGGTGCCGGTCGACCGGCGGGTGGATGATCGCGTGGTTCCAGAACAGCACCTTCTCCTGGGACTCGCGGTACCAGCGCCGCGCGTTGTCCTGGAACGGCGCGTAGTAGTCGGAGTTGGCGCCGAGCGTGCCGAGGAAGGCCGCCTTGTAGTCCGGGCTGCGGCCCATCCAGCCGTAGGTGAGGCGGGACCACTCGGCGATCGCCTCACGGTCCTCGACGACGTCCTGGACGCTGCGCGGGGTGCGGAAGAACTTGTGGGTGTACCCGTCGCTCCCGGTGTCGGTGCGGGTGGTCAGCACGTCGCGGCGGGCCGGGTCGTGCAGGGCGTCGTACAGACGGGCCGTCATCCGGGCGGGGTTGGCGAACGCCGGGTGCTTGGTGACGTCGTCGACGCGTTCGCCGTAGATGTAGACCTCGCGGTCGTCGCGCAGGCTCTCCAGGTACTCGTCGCCGGTCAGGGGGCGGGTGGTGCGGGGAGCCGGTGCGGAGGCGGAGACGGAGTCATCGCCCTGCTGCAGCGTCATGGTGTGTCCTTGTCCGGTCGTGGCGGTCAGTGACCCAGGGGGATGTGGAGCGCCGCGGTTCCCGACGACCACGCGCCGTCCGCGGGTCCGTCGAGGGTGCCCGCCCACGCGTGGTGGCCGGGCGCGGTGTCCAGGAGGCGGAAGGCCCCGCCGTGGAAGACCAGCGGCTCCGCGTCCCAGGTCGTGAAGCCCCGCACCCGGCCGACGTGCAGCACGTGGTCGCCGCCGTCGTACGCGGCCCAGGGCACGCAGTCGAGGTGGGCGGCGCAGCCTGCCAGGCGCGGTCCCGCCGCGTCGGGGTCCCAGGGCACGGGAGTGTCCGCGGGCAGCGGCCGGCCCGCGAAGTGCAGGGCCAGGTCCTGCTGGTGCGCGGCGAGGACGTTCACGCCGAACGACGACGCGCCCGTGAGCAGGTCGCACATCCGGCTGCGCCGGTCCAGGGACACCATCACCAGCGGGGGGTCGAGGGAGACGGAGGTGAACGAGCCGACCGTGGCGCCGTGCACACCGCCGCCGTGTTCGACGGTGACCACGGTGACACCCGTGGCGAACCGGCCGAGGCAGTCGCGAAAACGGCGCTGCATGTCGCCCATCGACACTCCTCGAAAAGAAATGAGACCTCGAATTCGGCGCTCTCTCAGGGGGCATCGTGCCGGTGGCCGCTGAAGGATCGGTCGAGAGACCGGGCGGGTATTTCTGCGCAATATCCAGGAGGCCGGAAAAGATTGACACCGGCGCGGGCCGGCGCCTGTAATTCCTTCTCGGATTCGAGTACCCGACACGAGGTGGCCCATCATGAGACTCCAGGTGGAGTTGACCGACGCACTCCAGGACTACGTCGCCGAGGTCTCGCTGCGCGAGCCCGACCTGTTGCGCGAGCTGCGCGAGGAGACCTCGCAGCTCCCGCTGCACCTGATGCAGATCTCGCCGGAGCAGGGCCAGTTCATGCGGACCCTGCTGAAGGCGACCGGGGCCCGGCGGGCCCTCGAGGTCGGCGTGTTCACCGGCTACAGCCTGCTGTCGACGGCGCTCGCGCTGCCCGCCGACGGCCGGGTGGTGGGACTGGACATCAACGAGGAGTGGGGCGCCATGGCGCTCGACCACTGCAAGCGGGCAGGCGTCGCGGACAAGGTCGACCTGCGCATCGGCGACGCCCGGGCCTCCCTCGAGCGGCTGCTGAAGGAGGAGAACGCCGCCGGCACGTTCGACTTCGTGTTCATCGACGCGGACAAGGAGAACTACACGGCGTACTACGAGTACGCGCTCGAACTCCTGCGCCCCGGCGGCCTCGTCGTGGTCGACAACGTGCTGTGGCACGGCGCCCTGCTCGACGAGTCCGCCCAGGACTCCGAGACGCGGGCGCTGCGCGCCTTCAACCCGCGGCTGCACCACGACGAGCGGGTGGAGCTGAGCGTGATCCCGTACGCGGACGGCCTGACGTTCGCCGTCAAGCGCTGAGGTTCCGCACCGCGACGTTCCGCACCGCGCGCGTGAGGGCCGCCCCGGGAGCACCGGGGCGGCCCTCACACGTGGGTCAGGGCAGGCGGACGGACTGGGCGTGGCGGAAGAAGTCCGTCGGGTCGTACTTCTTCTTCACCTGCTGCAGCCGCGGGTAGTTGTCCTTGTAGTAGAGCGCGTGCCACGGCGTCGACGACGTGTTGTACTTCGGGTCGTTCAGGTCGTTGTCCGGGTAGTTGACGTAGCAGCCGTCGGTGACGTCGTTGGGCACGGGCACGCCGCCGGTGTCGGCGTAGACCTCCGCGTAGCACTGCCGGTTCCAGGCGATGTAGGCGGCGTCCTCGGCCGGGTCGTTCCACAGGGACATCCACATCATCTTGAAGAACGACTCGCGGTGCGGATAGCCGGTGGCCGACGGCGCGGGCCGGTTGACCTCGCCGCCGTAGGAGCTGAGGGTGATGGAGGCGCCGGGCAGGGCGGCGTCCGTGCGCGTCAGGTGCTTGTACAGCGCCGCGAGCTGGCGGTCGGGGAAGGCCGCGCGCATGTACGCGGACTTGTACTCCTGCCGGTAGGTCGGGTCGGTGAGGTTGGTGTTGGTGGTGCCGAGGTAACGGGTGGCCTCCAGCCACCGCAGCCTGCGGGGCTCGGCGTACTCGGCCATCGGGCCGAACTCGGCGAACTGGCGGGTGACGGCCACCGTCGGCACGTCGACGCCGTCGCCGATCGCGGCGAGGTAGCCGTCGAGCAGCCGGCGGGCGTCGGGGGCGGTGGCGTCGACCTGGGTGACCATGGCGATCTGGCCGGCGGACCTGTGGGTCAGCACGAGGAAGCTGGCCAGGGCCAGTTCGGGGGCGCCCGGGGCGCTGTGCGCGGTGAACCAGCGCGCGTAGTTCTGCGCCAGCCGGGAGAACCTCGCCTCCGTCATGTCCTCCCACGGCCAGGCCTGCGCCACCAGGTACACCTCGCGGGGCGGCTTGGGCAGCAGCTTCCTCGGGTCGGTGCCGGTGGCGCCGGGCGTGCGGAACCAGTAGCGCGTGACCACGCCGAAGTTGCCGCCGCCACCGCCCGCGTGGGCCCACCACAGCTCGCGGTGGGGGTCCTTCGGATCGTTGGTCGCCACGACGGTGCGCACCTTGCCGTCGGCGCCGACCACGACCACCTCGACGGCGCACAGGTAGTCGATGATCAGGCCGAGCTGGCGGCACAGCAGGCCCCAGCCGCCGCCGCTGACGTGGCCGCCGGCCGCGACGGAGTAGCAGATGCCGCCGGGCACGGTGACGCCGTACACCTGGTACAGCAGGGTGTAGACGTCCAGGAGCTGGGCGCCCGTCTCGACGGCGAACGCGCCCCGCCCGGCGTCGTAGTAGACCTGGTTCAGCTGTGACAGGTCGAGCACCACCTGGACCTCGGGGTTGAAGACGAAGTCCTCCAGGCAGTGCCCGCCGGAGCGCACCGTCAGGCGCTTTCCGGCGGTGACGGCCGCCTGCACCACTCCCGCCACCTGGGAGACGTCGTCCACGATCCGGACGGCCTCGGGGCTGCCGACGTAACGGTTGTTCATGCCGTGGACGAGCTCGCCGTACTGGGCGTCCGCCGGCGTCACCGTCACCGGGGCGAACGTGACGCTCGCGGCCGCCTCCCCCGTCGAGGCCGCCTCCCCCGCCGTCCCCGCCGCCGTCGCCTGCCCGGCGAAGGCTCCGCCCACGGCGGCCGTGCCGCCCAGTGCCGCGGCGGTCGTGAAGAACCGCCTGCGGCCTATCCCCTTGTTGTCGCGCACCCCAACGTCTCCCGTTCTCGCCATTTTCGGCGCACCGTTTCACGCGCTCTTCTGCGCCGCGACAGTACGAATCAGCCATCCCGGAAAACACTCCGGATCTTGCGGTCGAATCCCTGAACGGCTCATTCCGGGATACGACCGCAAGATGGGGAGTGTCGGACGGCCCCCCGGTCGCCACCATCGGAGACCAGGCTGAATTCGCCATGGTGGAAGGAGGCGGGCCGGTGACGGTCAGCGTCGGTGAGGTGTACGAGAACCCGCGGTGCAGGGAGCGGGTCGTGATCAGGACGCCGTCCTCGCACACGGGCGGGGAGCGCACCGTGATGGACGTGTACTCCGAGCCCGGCGGCGCGGTGTCGGGCGAGCACCTGCACCCGGTGAGCGAGGAACGCTTCACGCTGGTGCGGGGCAAGGTCGCCTTCCTGATCGGCGGGCGCCAGGTGACCCTCGAGGAGCCCGGGCAGAGCGTGCTCATCCAGCCCGG
Source organism: Streptomyces sp. NPDC014882 (assembly GCF_043081325.1). Lineage (NCBI taxonomy): Bacteria > Bacillati > Actinomycetota > Actinomycetes > Kitasatosporales > Streptomycetaceae > Streptomyces > Streptomyces sp. NPDC014882. Next base: position 231,499 of record NZ_JBIBWL010000014.1, on the reverse strand, counting down.
CATCAGGCACCGCTGGTGGAACTGCAGCGGCGAGCAGGCCTTCCACATCTGCGAGATCCGCACGAACAGCGACCGCTTCGAGCAGCTGGTGCTGCGCCAGCTGTTCGGGCTCGCGCAGGACGGCAAGACCACGCCCGAGGGCATGCCCCGGCTGCTGCAGCAGGCGGTGACCACGCTGGAGTTCGGTGACGTGGTGCGGTTCACCTCGCCCCCGTGGGTGCTGCAGCGCGCCCTGTTCACCGTGCTGGCCCCGATCGCCCGCCTGCTGGGACACCAGGGGTGCGACCCGCGCTACATGGACCGCAAGCCGTCCGAGATCGCGGAGCTGGAGGACCTGCCGGAGGAGGTCATGCGCTGGCACCGCTGACTCCACCGGCCCGGTGAACACCGCCTGCAACACCTTCGGGCACGGCGGTGTTTCCGTTGACGAGAGCACATCGCACCGCGCTCCTCCCCACCGCAGGGCGGGGCCGACCATCGAGAAGGAACCTTATGGATCTGCAGCTTTCCGGCCGGGTCGCCGTCGTGACCGGCGCCTCCAAGGGCATCGGCCTCGCGATCGTCCGCACGCTCCTCGAAGAGGGCGCCAAGGTCGTGGCCACGTCCCGCAAGAGCACTCCGGAGCTGGACGCCCTGGCCGGTCCGAACCTCGTGCACGTCCCGGCCGACTTCATGGACGAGGACGCGCCGGCGCAGGTCGTCGACCGTGCCGTGGAGCAGTTCGGCGGGCTCGACATCCTGGTGAACAACGCCGGCGGCCCGCCGCCCGGTGTGACCCTGCCGCGCGGCTCGTTCCTGCACGCCTCCGACGAGGAGTGGCGTGCCATGTTCGAGTTCAACCTGTTCTCGGCCGTGCGCGCCATCCGTGCCGCCATCCCGCACCTGCTGGAGCGCGGCGGCGGCGCGATCGTGAACATCTCCTCCGGCAACGCCCGGCAGCCCTCGCCGATCAACGTCGACTACGGCGCCGCGAAGGCCGCCCTGAGCAACATCACCAAGGTGCTCTCGGGCGAGTTCGCGCCGCAGGGCATCCGCGTGAACACGGTCTCCCCCGGTGTGGTGCGCACGCCGTGGTGGACGGACGAGGGCGGCGTCGCCGACATGATCGCCTCGCAGGCCGGCACCGACAAGGACAACGTCATCAACAGCGTCGTCCCGGAGATGCTGAACCTGGCCACGGGCCGCTTCGTCGAGCCGCAGGAGGTGGCCGACGCCGTCGTGCTGCTGGCGTCGCCGCGCTCCGGCAGCACCACGGGCGCCGAGTTCGTCGTGGACGGCGGGCTCCTCAAGGAGCTCTGAGCACCACCGCGCGCGGGAGGGCCGGCGTGTCCCGGCCCCTCCGCCCGTGCCCGGCCGCCGCACGGCGGCCGGGCGCATGACGTGGAGCCGGACGCATGCCGTGGAACGGCCCGTCGGGGGCGTGCGGCGGCCCGGTCCGGACGGGCCGTCGGCGCAGCCGGCGGTCCTCTCCACGGCCGTCGCCGCCTTCGGCGACCCGCCGCCGGCCGGCCGGTGCCCCGCCGGAGTTCCGTCTCCTCCCGGACCCGGGTCCTCCTCCCGGCCGCGGGTCCGGGCGGCACCACCGGTCCCGGCCGTGCCGTCCGCGTCGGCACCCGTCCTCCCACGGAACGCGGAGTGCGGAACGCGGAATGTCACGGTTCCCGCTCTCCTCCGGCGGGCCCCCGCAGCGCCCGCCGTCGCGGCCCCCCGCTGCGGGCCTCGTCCGCCGCTCGTGTCACCCCCTTTTCTCCTTTCCCCTTTCCCCTTTCTCCGTCCTGCCCTGCCGTGTCGTCCGGCGGCTCCAGGGTCACTCGTTCGGATCGCCGGGCCCGCGCGCCCGGCACGCGCGGACGCCGCGTCGCCACCGGCCGCCACCGCCTCGTGTGGGCCTTCGTCCGCATCTCGCGCCGGCTCGCGCCGGCCCGCACCGGCCTCCTCCGGGCCCCCCGCCCCGGTCCGCGCCGGTCCGCGCCGGTCCGGACGGCCGGCCGCGGGCCGCCCGTTCCCGTCCGTCCCGCTCCGGGGCCCGCGCGACGGCACCGGTACCCACTCCCGGGAGTCGTCATGGCCTTGTCCGCCCCTGCCCGCACGCGAGACGGCGCGGCACCCCCGTTGGACCGCCGGCTGCTCGCCCTGGCCGTCCTCGCGCCCCTGCTCGCCAACGCCGACATGGGCATCGTGACGCTCGCCCTCAGCGACATCCGGCGCGACCTGTCGATGTCGCTCGACGCCGTGCACTGGGTGACCAACATATACGTGCTGCTGGTGGGCGGACTCCAGCTGCTGGGCGGCCGCCTGGCGGACCTGGCCGGGGCCCGGCGCCTCTTCCTGCACGGCATGGGCGCCTTCGCCGTGGCCTCGGCCGTGTGCGGCGCCGCGCCCAGCGGCCCGCTCCTCGTCACCGCACGCGCCGGACAGGCGCTGGCGGCCGCCGTGCTCGTGCCCGCCGCGATGTCGCTGCTGGTGACGGCGGCCGCACCGGAACAGCGCGCCCGGGCCCTGGCGCTGTGGGCGGGCGCCGGCGGCGCCGGCTCGGTGGCCGGTGTGCTGTGCGGCGGTCTCGTGGTCGGCGGCCTCGACTGGCGCTGGGCCTTCTGGCTCAACGTCCCCGTGATCGCCGTCGCCCTGGCGGTGGCCCGCCGCACCCCCCTGCCCGACCCGCCCCGCACCCGCGGTGTCCGCCTCGACCTCGCCGGGGCCGCCGCGCTGACCGGCGCCCTGCTCGCGGCCGTGTACGCCCTGGTGCGGCTGGCCGCTCACGGCACGGACCGGTACACGGCGTACGCCGCGCTCGGCGCGCCGGTGCTGGCGGCCGTCTTCGCGCACCGGCAGCGCACCTGCCCCCACCCGCTGCTGCCCGCCTCCCTGCTGCGCGACCGGAACCTGGTGTGCGGTGCGGCCGGCGTCCTGCTCGTGTCGACGGCCGCCGCGCCCGTCGTCTTCCTCGGGGGCCTGCGACTGCGTGACGTCTACGGACTCGGCGCGCCGGCCGCCGGAGCCGCCCTGCTGCCGATGGTCGGGGGCGTCTTCGTCGTGGGCCGGGCCTGCAGCGCGCTGCTCGCCCGGTACGGCGCCCGCCTGCCGTGCGCGCTCGGCTGTCTGCTCCTGGGGGCCGGCCTGGGGACGCTGGCCGCCGGTTCGCACGCCCCGGGGTACGTCTCGGGCATGCTGCCGGGGCTGGTCCTGGCCGGCGCGGGCCTTCCGTTGATCTGGATGTCGTGCGAGGTCGTGGCGCTGACCCGGTTCCGGGGCACCGGCGCGGGGCTGGCGGCGGGTCTGGTGCAGTGCGCGGGGCAGTTCGGGACCGCGCTGGGCACGGTGCTCGCGGTGGCGGTGTGCGGCCGTGGCACCGGAGTGGCCGCCGGGGCGGGGCAGGCGTTCGGGGCGGCGGCCCTGCTGATGGGACCGGCGCTGGTGGGCGCCCTGGTCTGGCTGCCCCGCCGCCCGCACGTCCCGGCCGGCCCCGCCCCGGCCGGCCCCGCGCCGGCCGCGCGGACGTCAGACCCTGGCCAGCCAGTCGTAGCGGGCCGGGCCGCGCGGGGCGGAGACGGTGCACTCGGCCAGCAGGTTGAGCGACTGCCGGCAGCGCGTGTCGGAGGGAGGTTCCAGCCCCGGGTGCCCGGAGAGCATGTGGGTGTGCAGGCGTTGCAGCCGCGCCGACGGCTTGGTGCCGAGTTCCTCCCTTAACCGGGCCCGCAACCGGTGGTACGCCATCAGCGCGTCGGCCTGCCGGCCCAACCGGTACAGGGCGAGCATGAGGTGCGCGACGAGGTCCTCGTGCGTACCGTACTGGTGCACCAGCGCGGTGAGTTCGCCGAGGATCTCGTGGTGCCGGCCGAGGCGCAGCTCGGCACCCAGGCGCTGGGGAACGGCGTCGAGCCGGTCGCGCTCGACGACCTCGATGGCGGCCCTGAGCAGCGGACCGGTGGGCACGTCGACGAGCATCGGCCCCTTCCACATCAGCTCGGCGGCACGCAGCTGCTCGGCGGCCCGGGCGTACTCGCCCGCCTCCAGCGTGGCGCGCCCGGCCCGCACCTGCTGCTCGTAGCGGTCCAGGTCCAGTTCACCGGGGTCCAGCTTCAGGATGTACCCCTGGTCGCGGGTCTGCAGCCGGCCGGGGGTGCGGCCCGGGCCGCGCCGGGCCCCGTACAGGGAGCGGCGCAGCTGCATGACGTAGGTGTGCACCGCCGCGACCGCGCTGGACGGCGGCCGGTACTCCCATATCTCCTCGACTATCTGCGCCACGGACACGACGTGGTTCGCGTTGAGCGCGAGGAGGGACAGGAGCTGCCGTTGTTTCGGCGCGGTCGGGGTTCTGTGGCGGCCTTCGTCGTCGCACACGCTCAAAGGGCCGAGAACGCGAAACTCCATGTGGCTCCCCCATCATCGCCCGGGCAGGCCGACAGGAGGTCATCCCTGTGGAATACCCGGGTGGAATACCCGGTCAAAACGTCGCGATCCGCGCGGATTTTACCCTCACTCAGGCTCTGCCGGCCCCCGGCGCGGGGACCTGGATCGTGCTCGGCCGCCGCGGCCCGCGGGCCGCGGCCGGCGACCGGCCCGCCGCCGTCCCGTGCGCTCCCCCGGTGACCTGCGCCAGGAGCGCCCCGGGGTCGCCGGGCTCCCGGTCGGCCCGCCAGGCGACGTGCTGGTCGGGGCGGACCAGCACCAGATCACGCTCGTACAGCTCACGCGCGAGCGGATCGTCGAGCGTCAGGACCCGCAGCGGCACGCCCCGGGCGCGGGCCGCGGCCTCGATCCCTCCGGTCCGCGGCGGACGCGGGCCGAGCCGCAGCAACGTGAACCCGGGTCCGAACCGGTCGAACAGCGAACTGCCCGGCGCGCGGCGGTCGTCGAGCCACAGGTGGGGTGCGCGGCCGCCCGGCGCGGCCGAGGGCGTGTACGCGGCGAAGGAGTCGGGCACCGGCCCGGACCCGTCCCCGGCGACGAGGGGGGAGCCGTCGTAGCGGGCGCCCAGCTGCACCCCGAGGGTGTCCAGGGTGCGCATCCCGTACTCGGCGAGCTCCGCCCCGGTCCTGGCGCGGGCGGCCTCGCCGGCGGCGGAGTCCTCCTCCAGCCGGGCGGGCCGGTCGACGGCGCCGAGTCCCTGGCCGAGGGTCCGGGCCGCGGAGGTGTTGCGCAGGGCGATCGGCCGGCGCTCGACGCCGTAGGTGTCCAGGAGGTCCGGACCGGCCCAGCCGCGCACGGCCGCCGCGAGTTTCCAGGCGAGGTTGGCGGCGTCGTCGACACCGGTGTTCATGCCGAAGCCGCCGTTGGGCGTGAACAGGTGCGCGGCGTCACCGGCGAGGCGGATGCGGCCCGTGCCGAACGACTCGGCGACCAGCGCCGCGCCCGCGGTCCAGGGCCGCCGGCTGAGCACCTCGACCGGCAGGGGTTCCCCCGCCGCCCGCCGCACCAGCCGCACCAGCTCCGCGTCGGTCGCCGTGTCCGGGTCGACGGAGCTGGTGAGCAGGAAGAACTCGTCCACGCCGTTGAGCGCGATCAGGTTCAGCGCGAGGTCCGCGTTGACGACCCAGTTGCTCCACGCGCCGCGGTCGCGCAGGAAGTCCCGGTACAGGGTGGGCACCCGCAGGTGGGCGGCGACGGAGCGGCGCCCGAGGATGTCCTGGTCGAGGGTGCCCTCTCCCTCGTAGCGGATGCCGAGGTGGCGTCGGACCAGACTGTGCCCGCCGTCGCAGCCCGCGACGAACGCCGCCCGGAACACGCGCCGGGCACCGTCGCGTTCGCCCACCACGTCGACGTGCTCCGCCTCCTCGCGCAGGGCGGTGACCGTCCAGCCGTAGCACAGGGTGATGCGCGGGCGGGTGCGGGCGTGGTCGAGCAGCAGCCGCTCGACGTACATCTGGTTCGCCCGGTGCATCGGTTCGGGGGACGGGTCGGTACGGTCGGCCGCGGCCCGGCGGCGCAGCACCTCGGCGCTGCCCGGCCAGGGCAGCAGGGCCAGTTCGTGGGCGTTGTAGCGGGTGAAGAAGGAGATGCCGGCCGAGTGACCGGCGGGCAGGCCCAGTGCGCGGATCCGCTCGGCCAGTCCCAGCGTGCGGTAGTGCTCCATGGTCCGCGCGTTGTGGGTGCTGCCACGCGGCTGGTCCGGCACGTCCGCCGAGGAGTTGAGGACGACGCAGGGCACTCCCTGCCGGTCCAGCAACAGCGCGAGCATCAATCCGACCGGGCCGCCGCCGACCACGGCGACCGGAGTTGTCAGCGGATCGTCCATCCGGTGCGGCCTCCAGCCTTCTCTCGATCGAACTCGATCGAACCGGTGCGATCGTCGCAACCCGCGCTGAAGAACGAAGCAAGATCGACGGCCGGGGCGGCTTTCCACCGGCCCTTTAGCAGCCGGTTGGAGACTCCGCCACGAACCTTTACCGAACCGCTGGGGTGTCACGGGCCGCGATGTCTCACCGGTGACCGAAGCAGAAGTATTCGGCGCATCAATGCGGAGTGAGGTATTCCTATGTTCCTGCTGGGCACCCACAGGTCCGTCGCGCAACGCCTGCGCCTCCACGCCGACCGGGATCTGGGGGCGGGGAACTTCTTCTGGCACGCGTGGCGCGTCGCCCGTGACCGGGACCGTCCGCTGCTGTTCCACCCCGACGTGTCCTCCCCCACCTGGGCGACGGACGAGCCCCGGGCGATGTCCCTGGACGACGTGCGCGTCGACGCGATCCGCTACGCCCACTGGTACCGCGGCCGCGGGGTGCGGCCCGGGACGCACGTGGGCCTGCACACCCGCGACGGGCTGCTCGGCCTGATCCACCACATCGCCATCACGTCGCTCGGCGCCGCCGCCGTGCACTGCAACCCCAAAATGGCCCCGGCGACGGCCGCCGAGTACTTCCTGCGCACCCGGACCACGGTGCTGGTGGGCGACGGCGACCTGCTCAAGGGCCTCGCGGACGCCTGGGAGTCGGACGCCCCCGGGAAGGCCACGCCCGTGGTCGCGGACATCGCCACGCTCGCCGTCACCGCTCCGCTGCCGCCCCGGCCGATGCCCGGCTTCCCCCACCGGCACGCCGACGAGGACCTGATCATGATCTCGCACTCGTCGGGCACCACCGGCCGGCCCAAGGCCCCGGTGTTCCACCACGGTTCGTTCTTCGCGGGCAAGCGGGAACGGCTGTGGTCCTTCCCCTCGCTGCGCTCCGACCGGCTGCTGACGGCACTGCCGCACAGCCACTCGGCGGGCATCAGCTACCTCAGCCTGGCGATCCTGCTGGGCATCCCGACGCTGATCCTCGACGACGCGAGCGGCGGGTCCGTGGCGCGGGCGGTCAACCTGTTCCACCCCACCACCGTGCTGGCCTTCCCGCTCACCCTGGCCGAGATACCCACCGAGGAGATCGGCGCCGAGGCCGCCCGGCACATCCACACCTGGCACGGCATGGGCGACGCCTCCCACGAGCGGCACATCCGCCCGCTGATCGCCCTGGGCCGGCGCACCGAGAACGGCAAGGTCCTGAACGGCTCGCGCTACCTCGACGGACTCGGGTCGTCGGAGATGGGCATGGTGCTGTTCAAGCAGGCCTACACGCCCGAGACGACCCGGTACGCACGCCACATCGGACTGCCCGCCAAGGTGGTGCGCAAGGCGGCGGTGCTCGACGAGCAGGGCCGTGAACTGCCCGACGGGCAGGCCGGCCGGCTCGGTGTGCAGACCCCCAGCATCACCGCCGGCTACCTGGACGAACCGGACCTGACCGAGGAATCGACGGTCGACGGGTACTTCCTCACCGGCGACATCATGCGCCGCGGCGACGACGGCAGCTGGTACCACCTCGACCGCACCCCCGACGTGATCCACACCGCCGACGGACCGGTGTACAGCCTCCCGGCGGAGGAGGTCGTCCTGCTCGCCACGCAGGCGCTGGACACGGCGGTCGTCGCGGTCGACGATCCCGGCTCCCCGGGGCACTCCCGTCCCCTGGCGGTCGTCCTGTTCGCCGACGGCGCCCCGCGCGACGCGGCCCGGCTGCTCGGGGAGTGCAACGCGGCCCTGGCCCGTGAGGGCCTCGCACCGCTCGGCGGGCTGCTGCTGGCCGCCGACCGCTCCGAACTCCCCGTGGGCGTCACGGGCAAGGTCCTCAAACGCGTACTGCGCGAACGCCTGCGCACCGTCCTGTCCCGCACCGGCGACCCCGCGCTCGCCGTGTCCACCCCCGTACGGAAGGTCTGACCCATGTCCGGTACCGAGACGACGGCGGCACGCCGGGTGGTGGATCTGATCACCGGCACCTGGCGGGCCCAGGCCCTGCACGCGGCGGCCGCCCTGTCCCTGCCCGACCACATCGCCGCCGGCCACGGCACCGTCCCGGAGCTGGCCGAACGCACGGGCGCCAGTGAGGACGGGCTCGCGCGGCTGCTGCGGCTGCTCGCGGCACTGGGCGTGTTCACCGGCGACGAGGAGAAGGGCTACGGGCTCACCGACGTGGGCGCGCTCCTCGTCGCCGACGGCGAACGGTCCATGCGCGACATGGTGCTGCTGTACGGGGAGGAGTTCCACCGCGCCTGGGGTGCGGTGGTGCCCGCGATCCGCACCGGGACCTCCGGCTTCGAGCACGCCTTCGGCACCTCGCTGCACGCCTACCTGCGCGAGGAGCCCGACGCGGGACCGCGGTTCCTGCGCGCCATGAACGCCGGCAACGTGTTCTTCCCCGAGGTCGCGGCGGCCTTCGACTTCGCGCCGGCGCACACCGTGGTCGACGTGGCGGGCGGCAGCGGACTGCTGCTGTCGGCCGTGCTCCAGGCCCACCCGCACCTGACGGGGACCGTCTTCGACCTGCCGCACATGCTGCCGGTGGCCGAGCGGCACCTGAGCGCCGCCGTCGGCGCCGACCGCTACGAGACGGCCGCGGGCGACGTCTTCGACAAGGTCCCCGCGGGCCACGACGTGTACCTGCTGTCCCGGGTGCTGCAGGACTGGGACGACGAACGGTGCGTGACGCTCCTCGCCAACATCCGCGAGGCCATGGCGGACACGGGCCGGCTGCTGGTGCTGGAACGGGTCGTCGCCACCGACGGCACGGCGCCGGTGCTGCCGCTGCTGTGGGACCTGCACCTGCTGATGGCCGCGGGCGGCCGTGAGCGCACCCTCGACGGGTACCGCTCCGTCCTGGGCGCCGCGGGCCTGCGGCTGGAGAGCGTGCGCTCCCTCGCCCTCGAGACGAGTCTGCTGGTCGCCGCACCGGCATGAGGCGGCCCTTCCGTCCCTGCCCTCCCCCCGACCCCATGGAGGACGACCATGCCCAGCGGTGACCTCGGCCTGTGCCTCGTCGGTGCGGGACCGCGCGGTCTGTCGGTACTGGAACGGCTGTGCGCCAACGAACGCTCCGCGCCCGCTCACCGGGCGGTCACCGTGCACGTCGTCGACCCCTACCGCCCCGGGGCCGGGCGGGTGTGGCGCACCGGACAGTCGCGGGTGCTGCTGATGAACACCGTCGCCTCACAGGTGACCGCGTTCACCGACGCCAGCGTCGAGATGGACGGCCCCGTCGAGCCCGGCCCCAGTCTGTACGCGTGGGCGCGCGCGCTCGCCGACGGGCCCGGCGGGGCGGCGCTCCACGACGAGGCCGTGCGCGCCGAGGCGCGCCGGCTCGGCCCGGACGACTACCCGTCCCGCGCCTTCTACGGGAGTTACCTGGAGGACGTCTTCGCCCGGGTGGTCTCCGGCGCCCCGCCGCACGTACGGGTGCGGGTCCACCGGGCCCGGGCCGTCGCCCTGCGGGAGCGGCCCGGGGACGGCGCGCAGCAGGTCGTCCTGTCCGACGGGAAGGTCCTCGACGGCCTCGACGCGGTCGTCCTCTCCCAGGGCCACGTGCCGACCGACGTCCCCGCCGCCCAGCGGCGGCTCTCGCAGCGCGCGCGGGCCCACGGGCTGCTGCACGTCCTGCCGGCCAGCCCGGCCGACCTGGACCTGTCGGACGTGCGGTCCGGCGAGACCGTGCTGCTGCGCGGGCTCGGCCTGAACTTCTTCGACCACATGGCGCTGCTCACCGTGGGGCGCGGCGGCCGGTTCGACCGCGTCGGCGACCGCCTCGTCTACCGCCCCTCCGGCCGGGAGCCGCGCATCGTCGCGGGCTCCCGGCGCGGCGTCCCGTACCACGCCCGCGGTGCCAACGAGAAGGGCGCGCACGGCCGTCACGAGCCGCGCGTGCTGACCGAGGGAGTGGTCGCGGCACTGCGGGAACGCGCGGTGGACGGTGAGCGCGTGCACTTCGGCACCGACCTGTGGCCGCTGATCGCCAGGGAGGTGGAGAGCGTCTACTACGGGACGCTGCTGGCCGCCCGGGGCCGGGAGGCCGAACGGGAGGAGTTCGTCGAGCGGTTCGTCTCGCTGCCCGCGGGTTCCGCCCCCGCCGACGAGCTGCTCGACGCGTACCGCGTCGCGCACGACGAGCGGTGGGACTGGGACCGGATCTTCCGGCCGCACGGCGACCGGGAGTTCGCCGACCGGGCGGAGTTCCGCCGCTGGACGCTGGAGCACCTGCGCCGGGACGTGCGCGAGGCCCGGGCGGGCAACGTGAGCGGACCGCTCAAGGCGGCGCTGGACGTGCTGCGCGATCTGCGCAACGAGGTGCGGCTCGCCCTCGACCACGGCGGCCTGGACGGCCACTCCTACCGGGACGAGGTGGAGGGCTGGTACACCCCGCTCAACGCCTTCCTGTCGATCGGCCCGCCCTCCTCGCGCATCGAGGAGCTGATCGCGCTGATCGAGGCGGGCGTCCTGGACCTGATCGGGCCGGGCATGAGGGTGGTCGTCGACGGCACGGCGGGAGCGTTCGTCGCCGAGTCGGACGGGGTGGAGGGCGACCCCGTGCGCGCCAGGGTGCTGGTCGAGGCGCGCCTGCCGGAACCGGACCTGCGCCGGACCTGCGACCCGCTGCTGCGCGGGCTGCTGGCCAGCGGGCAGTGCCGTCCGTTCCGCATCCCCGGCGCGTGCGGCACGAGTTACGAGACGGGCGGACTGGAGGTCACCGAGCGCCCGTACCACCTGGTCGACGCGTACGGCCGCGGGCATCCGCGGCGCTTCGCGTACGGGGTGCCGACGGAGGCGGTGCACTGGGTGACGGCGGCCGGCATCAGACCCGGGGTGAACTCGGTGACCCTGGGCGACTCCGACGCCATCGCGCGGGCGGTACTGGCCCTCGCCCCCGCCCGCGCGAGCGCCTCCCGGCGGGGTCACGGCCGGACGCTGACGGAGGCGCCGGCATGACGGCGCACCCGGCGGGACCGGACTCCGGGCTGCTCTCCCCGGTGCGGGCGGGCACCCCGGTGGAGCGGACGGTCGACGACGAGGCCTGGCTCCAGGCGATGCTGGACGCGGAGGCGGCGCTGGCGCGGGCCCAGGCCGGGCTCGGCACGCTGCCGGCGTGGGCCGCCGCGGCGATCACCGGGGCCGCCCGCGCGGAGCGGCTCGACCTGCGCCGGCTCGCCGTCGCGGCGCGGGAGAGCGCCAACCCGGTGGTGGGCCTGGTCAGCGCCTTCACCGCGGTCGTCGCCGAGGAGGACCCGAGGGCCGCCGAGTACGTGCACCGCGGTTCGACCAGTCAGGACGTCTTCGACACCGCCGCCATGCTGGTCTGCGACCGGGCGCTGCGCCTGGTCCACGCCGACCTGCTGCGCACCGCGGCGGCGCTGGACCGGCTGGCGGCACGGCACCGGGACACGCTGATGGCCGGGCGGACGCTGACCCTGCACGCCGTGCCGACCACCTTCGGGCTCAAGGCCGCCGGCTGGGGGCTGCTGGTGCGCGAGGCGGCCGGCCGTGTCGGCCGGCTGCTCGACGGCCGGCTGCCCGTCTCGCTCGGCGGTGCGGCGGGCACCCTGGCCGGCTACCTGGAGTACTCGGCCGTGGACGGCGTGCCGGCCGCGGACACGGCGGCGCCGGCGTACGCGGCGGCGCTGTCGAAGGCGTTCGCGGCCGAGACCGGGCTGGCCACCGCCCCGCTGCCCTGGCACGCGCTGCGCTCCCCCGTCGCCGACGTGGCCGCGGCCGCGGCGTTCGTGACCGGGGCGCTGGGGAAGATCGCCGTGGACGTGCAGTCGATGGGCCGCACCGAGGTCGGTGAGGTCAGCGAGCCGCCCGTGGCCGGGCGCGGCACCTCCTCGGCCATGCCGCACAAACGCAATCCGGTGCTGGCCACCCTGATCCGTTCGGCCGCGCTCCAGGTTCCCGCGCTGGCGGGTGCGCTGACGCAGTGCCTGGTGACCGAGGACGAGCGCTCGGGCGGCGTCTGGCACGCCGAGTGGCTGCTGCTGCGGGAATGCCTGCGGCTGGCGGGCGGCGCCTCGCACACCGCCGTCGAGCTGTGCGAGGGGCTCGTCGTCCACGAGGAGCGGATGCGGGCCAACGCGGCCGCGACCGGCGCCCTGATGTCGTCCGAGCGGATCGTCGCGGTCCTGGCGCCCAGGCTCGGCAGGGCCGCGGCGAAGCGGCTGCTGTCGGAGGCGGCCGGGACGGCCGCGCGCACCGGACGGCCCCTGGCCGACGTCCTCGCCGAACACCCCGGGATCGGGCCCTCGCCGGGTCCCGGGGAACTGGCGGACCTGCTCGATCCCGCCACGTACACGGGCGCGGCCGCCTCCCTGGTGGACCACGTCCTGGAACGTCACCGCACGTCCTGACGCACGTCCTGACGCACGCCCTGCCGTCCCGACCCCTGGAGTTCTCATGGCTGCCCGGCTCTTCACCTCGGAATCCGTCACCGAAGGCCATCCCGACAAGATCGCGGACCGGATCAGCGACACGATCCTCGACGCCCTCCTCGCCCAGGACCCCACGGCCCGCGTCGCGGTGGAGACCCTGATCACCACCGGTCAGGTCCACGTCGCGGGCGAGGTCACCACCAGCGCGTACGCCGACATCCCCGCCCTCGTCCGCGAGGCCGTGCTGGAGATCGGCTACGACTCCTCCGCCAAGGGCTTCGACGGCGCCTCCTGCGGCGTGTCCGTCTCCATCGGGGCCCAGTCCCCCGACATCGCCCGGGGCGTCGACACCGCCTACGAACAGCGCACCGACGACGCCGCGTCGGCCCGGGAGGACCGGCTGGCCCTCCAGGGCGCCGGGGACCAGGGTCTGATGTTCGGTTACGCCTGCGACGAGACGCCCAGCCTCATGCCGCTGCCCATCCACCTGGCCCACCGCCTGTCGCGGCGCCTGTCGGAGGTGCGGCGCGACGGGACCGTGCCCTACCTGCGCCCGGACGGCAAGACCCAGGTCACCGTCGAGTACCTGGGCAGCAAGCCCCAGCGCCTCGACACCGTCGTCGTCTCCTCCCAGCACGCCGGCGACATCGACCTGGACTCCCTGCTCACCCCCGACGTGCGCGAACACGTCGTCGAGCACGTCCTGGAGGAGCTGGCCCACGAGGGCATCAAGCTGGAGACCGAGGGCCACCGCCTGCTGGTCAACCCCACCGGCCGCTTCGAGATCGGCGGCCCCATGGGCGACGCCGGCCTGACCGGCCGCAAGATCATCATCGACACCTACGGCGGCTACGCCCGTCACGGCGGCGGTGCCTTCTCCGGCAAGGACCCCTCCAAGGTCGACCGCTCCGCCGCCTACGCGATGCGCTGGGTCGCCAAGAACGTCGTCGCCGCGGGGCTGGCCTCCCGGTGCGAGGTGCAGGTCGCCTACGCCATCGGCAAGGCCGAGCCGGTCGGTCTCTTCGTCGAGACCTTCGGCACCGCCACCGTCTCGCAGTCCGTCATCGAGAAGGCCGTGACGGACGTCTTCGACCTCCGCCCGGCCGCGATCATCCGCGACCTCGACCTGCTGCGCCCCATCTACGCCCAGACCGCCGCCTACGGGCACTTCGGCCGCGAACTGCCCGACTTCACCTGGGAGCGGACCGACCGCGTCGACGCCCTGCGCCGGGCCGCCGGACGGTAACCGTCCGCCCGGACGCGGCCCCGGCCCCTCGTGGTCCGGGGCCGCGTCGTCCCCTCCTGACGGGCCTGGGCTCCCTAGGAGTATCACCATGCGCATAGCCGTGACCGGCGCCATCGCGACCGACCAGGTGCTGACCGTCGCGGGCCGGCTCGCCGACGGCACGGCGATGGGCCGCGGCGCCGCCGCGGTGCGGGCCGACACCCTGCGGGTGCGCCGCGGCGGGGCGGGCGCCAACATCGCCGCGGGACTGGGCCGTCTCGCCCTGCGCCCGCTCCTGGCCGGGGCGGTCGGCAAGGACTTCGCCGACTACGGCCGCTCCCTGCTGTCGTACGGCGTGGACCTCGAACTCGTCCGCGTCAGCGAGGAACTGGACACGGCGCGGGCGGTGGAGATCAGGGACGCCGAGGACGGCCGGCTCAGGCTGTCGTACGACGGCGCGCAGCCGGAGTCCCGGCACATCACCCTGCTGCCGGCCGCACGCCGTATCGGCGGGCTGGGGCTCGTCGTGGTGGCGGCGGGGGACGTCGAGGCCATGGTGCGGCACACCGAGGAGTGCAGGCGGCTCGGCATCCCCTTCGCGGCCGACCCCGGCGACCAGCTGTCCCGCCTCACCGGCCGCCAGGCCCGCAGGCTCGTCGACGGGGCCCGCTACGCGTTCACGGACGAGTTCGACGTGCCGCTGCTGCGCGACCTCACGGGGTGGGGCGAGGCGGAACTGCTCGGCAGGGTGGGCACCTGGGTCGTGACGCGCGGGCCGCGCGGGGCGGCCGTCGTGCGGCGCGGGCGCCCGGCGGCCGGTGTCGAGGCGGTGCGCGCGGTGGGGGAGGGCGATCCGTCCGGGACCGCCGAGGCGTTCCGCGCCGGCTTCCTGGCGGGTGCCGTCTGGGGGTGGCGCGCCGAGCGCGGGGCGCAGCTCGGGTGCGCCCTGGCGGCAGCGGCGCTCGAGTCGCCCGAGGCCCAGGGCTACCCGCTGGTGCGGGAGCGGCTGACGGCCCGCATCAGATGCGCCTACGGCCCGGACGCCGCAGATCAAATAGCCGCCCGACTGCCTTTCTGAAGATCTCCGAAGGCCTCCGAAGATCTTTGGAGATCGAGGAAACCGGCCGGTCGACTCGATTCGCTATCATCCCCTTTTGCGTTTGACGCCGATGTGACACCCTCCTAGTCTTGCTCAAGTAAATAGAATGCCGGTTCGAAGTGTGACGACATTACGGGGATAGGAACTCTTCATGAACTCGGGTATTCTCGGCCCCCTCTTACTTTCCGACGCCGGAGTGAATCTGGTGCCGAGTGCACCGAAACCGCGCCAGCTCCTCGCATTCCTGATGCTGCACACGCCGCAGATGGTCCGGGCGAGCGACTGCATCACCGAATTGTGGGGTTCCACTCCCCCCAAGAGCGCGATGTCCACGCTCCAGACCTACGTGCTCCACATACGGCAGGCCCTGCGCGGCCCCCGCAGGGACCGCAGCCATCTGCTCCTGACCAGGAACCAGGGCTACCAGCTCGCCCTCGAAACGGCCGATTTCGACCGGTTCCGGTTCACGGAGCTGACCCGGCTGGGGCACCTGGCAGCCGCCACCGGGGACCACCGGACGGCCTCGAAGATGTTCACCCTGGCCCTCGCGCAGTGGCGCGGCCCCGCGCTGTCCGACGTCAGCACGGGCCCCCTCAGCTCACCCCACCTGGCGGAACTGGCGGAGACCCGGCAGGGGGTCCTGGAACAGCGCATCGAGGCCGACCTGGCGCTCGGCAAGCATCGTGAGCTGGTCGACGAGCTGAGCGACCTGGCCGCGCGCCACCCCACTCACGAGAACGTGCACGCCCAGTTGATGGTGGCGCTGTACCGCTCCGGCGAGCGCGAACGCGCCGGTGACGTCTTCCACCACCTGCGCCGGGCGCTCGGCGACTCCCTGGGGATCGAGCCCGTCCCCCGGATGCAGCGCCTGTATCAGGCGGTCCTGGTCGGCAGCTCGGCGCTGGACGCTCCGGCCGTCCACCGGTGACCGCTCCGGCCGTCCGCCGGTGACCGCTCCCGCACGCCTGCAACACCCTGCCCCCGGACGGTGTTTGTCTCAGTGATGGACGAGAAGGCAGAGCAGCTGACCGATCTCCTGGCGGCGCACCTCGAAGCCGGCTTCACCGAGCTGGTCCGGGTGCACGCCGGGGCGGTGCACGCGTTCCTGTACCGGGTCTCCGGCTCCTTCGCCGAGGCGGACGACCTGGGACAGGACACGTTCCTGCGCGCCTACACGGCCCTGCAGGGGTACACCCCCGCACGGCGCCGTGAGCTGCGTCCCCGCGCGTGGTTGATGACCATCGCGGCGAACGTGTGGCGCAATCACGTCCGCACACGGAAACGGCGCCCGGTCACGGCTGGGCTGCCCGTGGAGGAGACCATGGACGTCTGGCCGGACCACAGCCCCGGTCCGGAGGAGCGCGCGGTGACGACGGAGGACCGGTCGCGCCTGGTCACGGCGCTGTCGGCCTTACCCGAGCACCACCGCATACCGGTCGTGCTCCACCATGTCGTCGGGATGAGTTACGCGGAGGTGGCCGAGGTGCAGGGCTGCGCGGTCGGCACCGCCAAGGCGCAGGTCTCCCGCGGGCTGGCCGGCCTGCGCCGCACCCTCGGATGGGAGCCGACGGCGCTGAAGGAGGTGACGAGGTGAACGAGAGCGACAGCGACGACGACGCGGTCACGCGGGGCCTGCCGGAGCTCGCACCGGCCGCACCGGAGGACTTCGCGCTGCGCGTACTGCGCCGCGTGGGCATCTCCGAGGACCACTACGACAGCTACGTGCGCCTCGACACGGCCGCGGGCGGCCTGTTCGTGGCCGCGAGCCCGCGAGCCGTGACCGGTGCCTGCCTGGACTCGGCGGGCCTGACCGGGGCCGCCTTCGAGGAACTGCACCGCGCCCGCACCGGCCGCTCGGCGATCCCGGGCAGCAAGCCGCTGCCCGGCCTCCTCCCCGCGCTGCGCACGGGCCGGGCCCGCCGGCTGGCGATCGACCTGTCCGGCCTGCCGGAGGAACAGCGCGCGGTCCTGGAGGCCGTACGGAACATCCCCGCGGGGCAGCTGCGGCCGCTCAGCTGGATCGCCCGCGAGGCCGCCACCGGGACTCCGCCCTCGGCCTCCGACGTCCTGCGCGCGCTGGCGTCCAACCCCGTCGCCGTGCTCATACCGTGCCACCGGGTCACGCACGACAACGGCTCGCCCTGCGACGCCGCGTACCTGCCGAAGGCCGGCGCGGCCCTGCGCCGGGCCGAGCACATCGACATGCGCCGGGTGAAGGAGCTGTCCCGGGCCGGCGCGGTGTTCCTCGGCAGCGACACCACCTTCATCTACTGCCACCCGACCTGCGCCCACGCCCGCCGCATCACTCCCGGGCACCGGGTGCACTTCCGCACCGCGCAGGACGCCCGCGAGGCGGGTTACCGGGCCTGCAAGAGCTGCCGGCCCATCACCGTCTGACCAGGCGCGCCACAGAGCACCACAGAGAGGTTCCCATGCCCACCCCACTCACCGCAGTACTCGTCTCGCACCCCACCCCGCTGGGTCCCCTGGCCCTGTCGGCCACCGACGACGCGCTGGTGCTGTGCGCCTTCGACGACCGCGAGCGAGCGGTGGCACGGCTCGCCCGGGGTGGCCTGACCGTCGTGGACGCCGACGCCGCGGGCCCCGCCCAGCTGCGGATCGTCGAGGAGGCGGGCCGCCAGCTGGACGCGTACCTCGCGGGCCGCAGCCGCTCGTTCACCGTGCCGATGGACCTTCGCCTGGCCACCCCGTTCAGCCGCACGACCGTGGAAGGGCTGGGCGGAATCCTTCCGTACGGGGTGACGGGCACCTACGCCGAGCTGGCCGCCGCGCTCGGACGGCCGCGGGCCGCGCGGGCCGTGGGCACCGCGCTCGGCGCGAACCCCCTGTGCGTGGTGCTGCCCTGCCACCGGGTCGTCGGCTCGGGCGGTCGCCTGACCGGGTACGCGGGCGGTGTCGCGGCCAAGCGGTTCCTGCTCGACCTGGAGTCCGGCCGCACGGCGGCCCCGGCGTCCCTCTGAACCGGCGGGCGCCGGAGCACATCCCCCGCCTCCGGCGCCCGTCCCCGTCCACGACCGCGGAGCCCACACTGACCAGTTACCACACCCCTCACCTGCCGGGACTGGAGCACGGCCGCCCTCCCGCGGCGCCCGGCGCCGGCACCGACGACACGATCGAACTGCCCGCCGTGGACGCACTGGACTGGCCCGCGCTGACCACGGCACTCGACGCCGAGGGCGTCGCCGTCACCCCGCCCCTGCTGTCGCCGGACGCCTGCGACGAGATCCGCGCGCTGTTCGACCGGGACGACGTGTTCCGCAGCACCGTCGACATGGGCCGCCACCGCTTCGGCAGCGGCCGCTACCGCTACTTCGCCGCCCCCCTGCCCCCGGTGGTGACCGCCCTGCGCAGGCGGCTGTACCCGCCGCTGGCCCGGATCGCCAACCAGTGGGCGGAGCGCGTGGGCCGGCCCCGGTTCCCGGAGACCCACGCCGAACTGGCGGCGGCCTGCGCCGCGGCCGGGCAGCTGCGGCCCACGCCCCTGCTGCTGCGCTACGGCCCGGGCGACTACAACTGCCTGCACCAGGACGTCTACGGCGAGCTGACGTTCCCGTTGCAGGTGGCGGTGATGCTGGACCGTCCCGACGTCGACTTCACCGGGGGCGAGAGCGTCTTCGTCGAGCAGCGTCCGCGCGCCCAGTCCCGTCCGGTGGTGAAGCGGCCGGGCCAGGGACAGGGGCTGATCTTCGCGGTGCACGACCGTCCGGTTCCGTCGGCGCGGGGCTGGAGCCGTTTCATGCTGCGCCACGGGGTGAGCGCGGTGCACGACGGCCGGCGGCACGTCCTCGGCGTGATCTTCCATGACGCCCCGTGACGCGCCGGCCGGTGCCGGTCGGTGCCGGTCGGTTTCCGCCCGGCGCCGGCCGGCCCGGCTGCCGCGCGCGTCAGGTCCGGAATTCGGCGAACCGCTCCCCGCATTCGAGCGGAACCCTTTTCCGCGAGCGCCGGAAAAGGGCCGCGCATTCCCTGGACAGGGCCGTAGGAAAGGCGTCGGCCCGCCTGCTTCCCGTTCACCGTCCACACGACTGCGGATAAGGCGGAAGACATAGCCGATCGATCGGAGGAACGGCCCGGATTGGGCAGACGAACAGACCGGACTGGGCGGGGGAACAGATCTGCGCCCAGGGCGGTCCCTTTCGTGTGCCCGTCTGATTGACTCCGCGTCCACACCATTGCGCGCACCCCTTCCGGGTGCCGGATCGACGTGAGCGGAGCCGCACACATGTCTTTCGGACCGCAGCCCCGGCACGGGCCGCCCCACCCTCACGAGCCCGCGGCCGGCGCGCGCCCTCCCGCGGAGCACGAGCGGCACGAGGCCGAGGAGGCGGCGCGGCTGGCCGTCGGGCTGCGGCTCGGCGTCCGGATCGCCGCCACCTGGCTGGTCTACGTCCTGCTCGCCGCCCTCGTACCGGCCGTGTACGGCACGCGGATCGCCGGACCGGTGAGCCTCGGCGTGATCGCGGCCGTGGTGCCCTTCGCCGTCGGGGTGCACGCGCTGGTGGTGTACGGGCGACGGGTGGACCGGCTCGAGCCGCGGCCGGGCGCCCGGAGGTGGTCGTGACCACGCTGCTCGACCCCTCGTCCCGGTCCCTCGTCTTCGCCGTGTTCTCGGTGTTCGTCGTGATCTGCCTGATGCTGTGCATCGTCACCGGCGCCGACGAGGACGACCGGGCCCTCGTCCGGTCCGACGGCCGCCGCCGGCTGCGCTCCTGGCAGCAGGGCATCGCGATGGGCGGCGACACCACCACGGTCGCGACGGTCACCGTGCTGGTGGGCATGGTCGCCGCGGCCGGCTTCGACGGCCTCGGTGTCATGCTGGGCAGCCTGATCGGCGTCATGCTGCTCCTCGTGCTGGTCGTCGAGCCGCTGCGCCGGCACGCCTCGCTGACGGCCGCGGACCTGCTGGACGCGCGCGGCAGCGGCGGGCCCGCCGTACGCGTCTCGTGGGGCGTGGTGACCCTGTTCGTCTGCTTCCCCCTGCTCGTCGTGCAGTTGGTGGTGGTCGGCAACGTCGCCGCGGCGCTGATCGGGCAGCCCGGCACGCGGACCGGCTGCATCGTGGTGATCGGCTGCGCGATGACGGCGCTGGCCGTCAGCGGCGGGATCCGGGGCACGGGCGTGGTGATGATCGCGAAGTCGGCGATCGCCCTGCCCGTGCTGGTGGTCGCCGCCGTGCTCGTCCTCCACCGCTTCGGCGGGGACCCCGGGCGGCTGCTCGACGCCGCCGCGCACGGCTCGCGGATGGGCGAGGCGTACCTGCGTCCGGGCGGCTACACGGGCGACGGGTGGGTGGGGGCCGTGAACCGGATCGGGCAGACCTTCGGCATGTCGATGGCCACGCTGGCGATGCCCGCCGTGCTGATGCGGGCGATCTCGACGAAGAGCCCGCGCGGCGCCCGGACCGTCGGCCGCTGGATGCTCGGCGAACTCACCCTGCTGTACGGCGCGCTCACCGTCGTCGGCGTCGGCGCGGCGGCCCTCGTCGGCGAGGCGCTGCGCGAGGCCGGTCCGGCGGCGCAGGTGTTCACGCCGCTGATGCTCGGGCGGGCGCTCGACGGCGGCGGAATCCTGGTCGCGGCCCTGGCCTGCGTCCTCTTCCTCACCGCGCTCGCGGCCGTGGTGGACGTGACCCTCGCCGCCGGCATCGCGCTGGGACGGGACGTGCTGGGCGCCTTCGGCGAGCCCGCCGGGAGCCGCCCGGCGGGGACGGCGGGCACGGCGGGCACGGCGGGGACGGCGGGGACGGCGGGGACGGCGGACGGTGCCGCGTCGCGGTGGTCGGCGGCGCTGACGGGCACGCTCGCCGCGGTCGCGGCGGTCGTCGCCGCCGACTGGAACCTGGTGGTCGTCTCCACGCTCTGGCTCGCCGTCTGCGGCGCCGCCCTCGCGCCCGTCCTGCTGTACGCCCTGTACTGGCCCGGGTTCACCGCCCGCGGTGCGCTGTGGTGCCTGTGGGGTGCCACGGTGGTGAGCGTCGTGGCGCTCGCGGTGTCGCCGTACGCGTCCGGCACGCCCGGGTCGATCTTCCCGGGGCACGACTTCAGGATCTGGGACGTGACGATCCCGGGCCTGGTGACGGTGCCGGCCGGATTCCTGCTGGGCTGGCTGGGCAGCGTCACGGATCCGCGCCGGGCGGCGGGCGCCGTACCGGTCGCGGAGCGCCGCAGGGAACCGGACACCGTCTGAACCGTCCACGCCCCTCCGCGCCCCTCCGCGGGCCGCCCACCGACGGCCTCCGGTGGGCGGCCCGGCCGGGCCGGACGGTGGGGCGGCACGGTGGCGCGGCACGGTCGTGTCCGGTGCGCGCGCCCGGGTGCCGGGCCTCGCGCACGGGCCCGGCGCCGCGCCGCGCCGCCGAGGGGCCCTTACGGGGTCTGCTTCATGCCGTCGACCACCGCTCGTTCGGTGACGGCGCTGGTGAAGGTGACCGTGCCGGGCTCGATCAGGGTGTCCTCGCCGGTCCGCCTCTCCACCTGGACCGTGCGCTCGCCCAGGAAGACGTAGGTCTTCGGGTCGAAGATCCACTCCTCCCGCTGGCCGCTGGTCTCGTCCAGCCGGGCCACCGCCACGCCGTGCCGGCCCACCGCGTCGACGGCGTCCCGGACGACGACGACGCCGGGGATCTTCGCGGCGGTGCGGAACAGGGCGGAGTACAGCCCGGCGGGCGGGTAGCTCTCGCCGAGGAGGTCGCCGATGGTGGTGAAGGCCTCCTGGTCGGGGGAGTTCCCCTGGCCCTCGGTCTCCCGGTAGATCTTGGCGAGGAGGGCGTCGGGGTCGGTGGTCAGCTCGGACAGGTAGTCGTACGACGGGCTGTTGAGGTGTGCCTTCGGGGTGTTGCCCTGTTCGTCGGGGAGGCTCAGGGTCTCGCCCTCGGGGCTGTCGTTGACGGCCGGGTCGATCAGCCATCCCCGGGTGCCGTCCGGGGACTTCCACACCTGGCGGCGGTGCAGTGCGTGGGCGGCCAGGGTGGTCCTGCCGTCGACGGTCTTCAGGAAGGTGTCCGCGACCTGGGACTCGATGTAGACGAACTGGCCGGACGCGACCTCCGGGTGGCCGGCCTCGGCCGCCGCCAGCGAGATCCGGTCGAGCAGTTGCGGGACGCCCTTGGCGCTGGCGGCGCCGATCGGCGTGGTGAGGAGGGGCGCGGTGGCGACACCGGGCCGCGCGGGGCCGCCCGACGTCACCGTCACGGCGACGACCGCCGCCGCCGCCAGGACCGCCGCCGCGGGCAGGGTGACCGCCGGGCGCGGCAGCCGCCGCCACCACCCCCGGACCGCGGCCGGGGCGGGGGACGGGGCCGCCGTGTGCTGTTCGTCGTGGATCCGGGCCATCAGACGCTCCTTGTGGAACTGGTGACGGCCCGACGGCAGGTCACGCGCCGTCCGGGAGAAGAGGGTGCCGTCCTCTTCCCGCTCGGCCGGACGCTGCCGGGGCGTGCTCGCGTTCATCGGTTTCCTTCCTGCGCGGGCCGGACCACGGGTGCGTGGTCGTCTCTTGTCTGTCGGCCGGGGCGGTGGCCTTCCCGTTTTCCGCGGGGGAGTTTCGGCGCGGCGGCGGCAGCGGTCCCGGCCGTCGGGTCCGGCGGGGCGTCGTCGGTGAGGGCGCGCAGCTTCCCGCGCGCCCTGGACAGGCGGGAGGCGACGGTGCCGGCCGGAATCCCCAGCGCCTCCGCGGCGGCCTCGTAGTCCAGGCCCTCCCCCAGGCACAGCGCCACGACCTCGCGTTCGGCACGGCGCAGGCCCGCCAGCGCGGTCAGCGCCCGCGCGAGGCGCCGCCGGTCGTCGACCCGGCCGGCCACCTCCTCGGCGTGGTCGGGCACCGACAGTTCGGCCGCCGCGGCCGCGTTCGCGGCCGCCCGGTACCGGCGGTTGCTGCGGTACTGGTTGCGGGCGGTGTTGGTGGCGATCCCCAGCAGCCACGGCCGCAGCGAGCCGCCCTCGGGATCGACCCGGTCGCGCAGCCGCCAGGCCTCCATGAAGGTGGCGGCCATGACGTCCTCGGCCGTCGACCAGTCGGCGGTCAGCCGGAAGGCGTGGTTGTAGACCGCCTTCGCCCAGCTGTCGAACAGCTCCGCGAAGGCGGCGGGATCCCCGGCCCGTACCCGGGTACGCATATCAGTGCTCACCTCCATGAGCTGTCCGGCACCCCCGGCCCCCTTCCCGTGACCTGCGTCACGACGACCGTGTTGCCGGGGTTCCCGGGGTTTTCGGGGTTCCCGGGGTTCCCGGGCGGCGTTCATGGAGCACGACGGCCAGCGGCATCGCCGTGAACATGGAGGAGTACGTTCCCACGGCGAGGCCGACGAGCAGGGCCAGGGCGAAGTCGGTCAGGGAGTCGCCGCCGAACACCGCCAACGCGGTGAGGACGATCGCGGCGCCCGTCCCGGTGTTGACCGTGCGGGGCAGGGTCTGCAGGAGCGCCCGGTCGGCGGTGCGGCGGAAGGAGGCCGTGCGCCCCTTGTCCGTGTGCCCCTTGTCCGTGTGCCCGTCGTCCGCACGGCTCTTGTCCGCGCGTCGGGTCAGTTCCCTGACGCGGTCGAAGACGACGACGGAGTCGTTGACGGAGTAGCCGATGACGGTGAGGAGCGCCGCGAGGAAGACGCCGTCGACCGGTTTGCCGAGCCAGGCGAAGACGCCGACGAGGATCACGACGTCGTGCGCGAGGGCGGCGACGGCGGCCGTGCCGAGCAGCAGACGGAACCGGGCCGCGAGGTAGACGAGTTGGGCGCCGAGGGCGACGGAGAGCGCGACGATCGCGCCCCGGCGCAGTTCCGCGCCGAGGCTGGGGCCGATCGCCTCGTCGCGGAGGGTGTCCGCGCGGCTCGTCAGCCCGCCGACGGCCGCGTCGACGGCGTCCGCCTGCGCGTTGCTCAACGGGCCGGTCCGGACGGTGAGCCGGTTCTCGCCGGAGGTCTGCACGACGGCCTGGGGGAAGCCGGCGTCGGCGAGGGCGGCGCGGGCCCGGTCGGGGTGGACCGGGGTGGCGGTGGCGTACTCGATCTGGCGGCCGCCGGTGAACTCGATGCCGAGGTCGAGGCCGCGCAGGGCGATTCCGGCCCCGGCGAGCACCAGTGCGGCGGCGGACGCGGCCAGCCACCGGCGGGGCCTGCGCATCAGGTGCGGGTCCCTGCGGGCGAGCCGGTCGCGGACGGCGCCGGTGTGGGCGATGCCCGTCAGGCGGGGCAGGCGGCGCGGTCCCGGCCGGGCCATGGCGAGGTCGGCGAGCGCGCGGGTGACGACCAGGGCGCTGACCATCGAGGCGAGGACGCCGATGCCGAGGGTGACGCCGAAGCCGCGGACGGGTCCGGAGGCGAGCGCGAACAGCAGTCCGGCGGCGATGAGGGTGGTGATGTTGGAGTCGGCGATCGCGCTGAGGGCGTTGCGGAAGCCGGCGGCCAGGGCCGAGCGCGGGGTGGTCCGGTGGCGCGCCGCGTACTCCTCGCGGGCCCGCTCGAAGACGAGCACGTTGGCGTCCACCGCCATCCCGATGGCCAGCACGAACCCGGCCAGGCCGGGCAGGGTGAGGGTGGCGCCGAGGGCGGCCAGGGCGGCGTAGGAGATGAGGCCGTAGCAGAGCAGGGCCACGGCGGCGAGGAGGCCCAGCAGCCGGTAGACGACGATGACGAACAGGACGGTCAGCGCGCTGCCGACGGCGGCGGCCCAGGCGCTGGCGGTGATGGCGCTCGCGCCGAGGGTGGGGCCGACGGTGCGCTGTTCGACGGTCTCCACCGGTACGGGCAGGGCGCCGCCGTTGACGAGCAGGGCGAGTTCCCGGGCCTCGCCGTCGTCGAAGGCGCCGTTGATCATCGTGGAGCCGCCGCCGATGCCGACGCCGCAGTCCACCGAGGGGTCGACCTGGGGCGAGGAGATGATCCTGTCGTCGAGGACGATGGCCACCCGGCGGGCCGGGTCGCCGGCCGGGCTGCAGGCCGCCGCTCCGGTCAGGCGGGCCCAGCGGTCGCGGCCCGCGTCCTGGAAGTCGACGGTGACGTGCCAGCCCGCGCCGCCCTGCTGGTCGAACCGGGCGGCGGCCTCCCCGACGTCGCCGCCGGTCAGCGCGGCCGCGTCGAGGCGCAGCGGCTGACCGGACTCGTCGGGCAGGACGCGCGGGCGGGTGGGGTCGGGGGCGGAGCCGGGAGTGGGGTCGGGGCCGGGGATGGGGCCGGATCGCGGCCCGGGGGTGGCTCCGGATCGCGGGTCGGGGGCGGAGCCGGGCAGGGCCTCGGGGGCGGCCTCGCGCCCGGTTCCGGGCGTGTCCTCGGGGGCGGCCCCCGCCGTTCCCAGCACCCGGTGGAAGGTGAGCCGGGCGGTGCGGCCCAGGACCTCCGCCGCCTCGGCCGGGTCCTGGACGCCGGGGAGTTCGACGACGATGCGGTCGTCACCGGAGCGGACGATGGTGGGTTCGGCGACACCGAGCGCGTCGACGCGGCCGCGCAGCACCTCCACGGTGCGGTCGACGGCGTCGCCGCCTGCGGTGTCGGTGGCGGTATCGGTGTCGGTGGCGGTATCGGTGGCGGCGGGGCGGGTCTCCAGGACGATCTGGGTGCCGCCGCGCAGATCGAGCCCGAGGTGGACGGGCACGGTCACGGCGACGTACAGGGACAGGGCGACGACGGCGAGGGCGAGCAGCCCTCGGATGCGCTGGGCGCGGGACAAGCGGGCCTCCGGCAGGCGTGCCGCGGCCCGGACGGGGCCGCGGCGGAGGAAGGGAAGAGGGGGACGTCAGCTGCCTGGAGGCGGGGGCGGGGCGCGCAGGGGGTGCCCGTCCGCCGGCCGCGGGCGGACGGACGGGGGGACGGCCGCCGGCGGGGCCGGGACTCCCGGCGGCACGGCACCGGCCGGTCGCCGGGGGGCGGGACCGGCCGGGGCCGGCGGGGCGGGGAGGTCGCCGTGGACGCGGGCCGCGGCCGTGCGGACGGCGGGCGGCGCGTCGTCGGCGACGGGCGTGCCGGCGGCCGGCACGGGCATGGCGGTCGCCGGCACGGGCATGGCGGCGCCGTTCGGGGCGTGCGGGCGGGGGCCGTCGTACGCCACGGCGGGTGCCGCCGGGACGAGGAAGGCGGTGAGGACGACGAGGAGCGCGGTGAGCAGGGCGGATGCCGTCGCCGTCGGGCGGGGGCCGCCGCGGGGGACGGGGCGCGCGGAGCGTGTCATGTGCCGTCCTCCCTCCTTCACTTCGCCCCTTCTTCTCCGTCTCCTCGCTCTCGCTCGGTTCAGGGCTCGATGAGGCCCGCCCGGATGGCGTACCGGGTGAGTTCCAGCCGGTCGCGCATGCCGAGCTTGCTGAGGAGGTTCGCCCGGTGGCGGTGGACGGTCTTGATGCTGATGAACAGCGTCTCCGCGATCTCCTTGGAGGTGTTGCCCTCCGCCACGAGCTTGAGGACCTCCTCCTCGCGCGCGGTCAGCACCCGTTGCGGGGGCTCCTCTCCGTGGCGGACGCGGTCGAGGTAGTTGCGCACGAGGGCGGTGACCGCGCCGGGGTAGAGGAAGGGTTCGTCGCGCACGGCGGCCCGGCAGGCGGCGACCAGGTCGCGGTCGGCCACGGACTTGAGGACGTATCCGCCGGCCCCGGCCTTCAGCGCCTGGAAGAAGTACTGCTCGTTGTCGTGCATGGTCAGCATCAGGATGCGCAGGCCCGGCTTCAGCGCGGCGAGTTCACGGGCCGCCTGGAGGCCGGTCATCCGGGGCATGGCGATGTCCAGCACGGCCAGGTCGATGTCGTGGGCCCGCGCCAGGGCGATGGCCTCGGCGCCGTCCCCGGCCTCGGCGACGACCTCGAGGTCGGGTTCACGGTCGAGGATCAGGCGTACTCCGCGCCGTACCAGGGCGTGGTCGTCGGCGAGGAGGATGCGGATCGGGGAGGGGACGGCCGGGGTCGGGACGGTCGGGGTCGTCATGGCACCTTCTTCTCGGCGGGCACGGTCAGCCGGACCTGGGTGCCGGCCGGCTGGGAGACGATGTCCAGGGTGGCCCCCACGAGCAGCGCGCGCTCACGCATCCCCCGGATGCCGGCGCCCTCGTGCGCGATGCCGGTTCCGTGGCCGTCGTCGGCGACGGCCAGCAGCAGCGCGCCGTCCGTGCGGGACAGGCTCACCTCGACCCGGCCGGCCCCGGCGTGGCGGGCCGCGTTGGTCAGGCTCTCCTGGACGACCCGGTACAGCACCAGTTCCGTCTGCGGGTCGAGGGCCGGCAGGTCCGTGTCGAACCGGCGCAGGACGCGCAGTCCGGTGTGGGCGGCGAACTCGGTGGTGAGCGAGGTCAGGGCGCTGACCAGGCCGAGGTCGTCCAGCACCCCGGGGCGCAGCCGGCGTACCAGGCGGCGTACCTCGTCCAGGCTTCCCCGGGTGATCTCCTGGGCCTGCTGGAGTTCGCCGCGCAGGGGCTCGTCCGCCTCGTCCGCCGCCCGCTTCAGCGACAGCAGGATCGCGGTCATCGTCTGCCCCACCTCGTCGTGGAGTTCCTGGGCGATGCGGCGCCGTTCGGCCTCCTGCGCGACCAGCACCCGGCCGCTGCTCGCCGCCCGCTCGCTCTCCAGCCGGTCGAGCATGGCGTTGAAGGTCCGGATGAGGTCGGCGACCTCGCGCATGCCGTACGCGGGCAGCCGCTGGCCGGGGCGCAGCAGGTCCACCGTGGTCATCAGGCGGGTGAGCCGGTCGAGAGGGGCCAGCGCGAGCCGCAGCAGGGCCGCGTTGGCGACCAGCATGACCAGCATGCCGCCGACCAGGATCACGGCCTCGGTCAGCAGGACCGGCACGGAGACGGTGACCGGAGCCCACAGCAGCAGCCCGGTGGCCGTGCCCAGCACCACCGCGTTCAGCCCGAAGATCCGCCAGAACAGGGACATCGGGATCGCGCCTTTCGCAGGGATCACGGGGATCACGGGGATGACGGGGGTCGCAGGAATCGTAGGGACACGCTTCGTACGGGGTCGGTCGTGGTCGGTCCGGCCGGCGGGGTCGGTCCGGCCGGCGGGGTCGGTCCCGTCGGCGGGGTCGGTCCCGTCGGCGGGGTCGGGCTCACCGCGCCCGCTCACCCGCGCGCGGGGGACGCGGGACGCGGACCGGCCGCCCCCCGACCAGCGTGCGCGCTGTGCGCCGCCGCGTCGATGGGCTCTGATGCCCATTTCCCGGTGCGCGCGCCCGCCGGAGCGGTGTCCCCGGGGGCAGCGCGTGCGGCGGCGGATGGGTACTGCGCCCGATAGGCAGGACGCGGCCCGTCGGCGACGGTGGAGGGGGAGCGGCGACGGCCACCGGACCGCTCCCCCGCCGAGCCATCCGAGCCGGCTGAGCCACCCCAGCCATCCCAGTCACCCCAGTCACCCGAGGAAGAGGTCCCGCCATGTCGTCGCTCGACACCCCCCCGACCGAGAGCCGTCCGGAGCGTCTGACGGCGCACGAGGCCCGTCAGCGTCTCGAGCACGAGCGCGATGCGCGGCTGGCCCAGCTGCGGGCCCTCGACGAGGCCGGGCAGGAGGTGACGGACCAGGTGACGTCCGCGCAGAAGGACGCCGTCCGGCGCGTGCTCACCGAGATCGAGGCGGCTTTCGCGCGCGTCCGGGACGGCAGTTACGGCACCTGCGCGGGCTGTTCCCGGCCCGTCCCCGCCGAACGCCTGGAGATCCTGCCGTACACGCGGTTCTGCGTCCCCTGCCGGCGTCACGGCGCCTGACCCCGAGCCTCCGTTTTCCTGTCGTGCCCTGACCGAGGGGGAAGTCGTGAACCACCGGACCATCGGTGAGCGGGCCCCGGCCCCGTCCGAGGGGGCCCGTCCGGAGAAGGCCCTGCCCGAGCGGAGCTCCCCCGCGGCGGGGCCCGCCGCGGGGGAGCTCTCCGTGGAGGACCTCGCCGCGCTCCGCGAGAACCTGCACGAGCAGTTGCTGTTCCGCCGGGAACAGATCCAGCAGCTCACGTCCGCCGCCTCGTCGCCCGTCCCCGGTGACGGGACGGGCGACGGGCCGGGCGAGCTGCGAACTCCCTCCCAGGTCGAGGTCGGGGTCCAGCTCGCCGCCTCCGCCCGCATGGTCCTCGCCGACGTGGAGGCGGCGCTGCGCCGCATGGACGAGGGCCGCTACGGCTCCTGTTGCCTGTGCCGGCGGCCCGTCGCCCGCGAGTTGCTGGCGATCGTGCCGCAGGCCCGCCACTGTGCCCGTTGCCGCCAGCTCAGGGAGGCGGGCCGGTGATCCCCGCGGTCCGCCGCGGCTCCGGCCGCCACCGGCCGTGGCCGCTGTGCCGACGGTGCTACGGCCTCGCCCTGGACGTGGGCGGCGCCCGCACGCGGGTCTGGACGTCCGACCGGGGCACGATCCTCGACGTCCCCACCGCGACGGCCTCCGGGACCTGCTCCGGCTCCGGCTCCGGCTCCGGCTCCGGCTCGGGGACCACGGCCGGTCCGGGGACCGTGACCGGCTCCGGGGCCGGGGACCCGGTCCGGCGGAGCGTCGTCGACAGTGCCGGTACGGCACGGTTGCTCGACAGGCTGTTCGGCGACCGCGAGCCGGGGGCCGGTGGCCGCGAGCCCGGGGCCGGCGGCCGCGGCCGCCCCCTGGTCATCGTGAGCGCACCCGTCCTGGGCGGCGTCGCCCACCGGGACCGGGTCCGCGCCGCCGTCGAGGTGCTGCGCCCGCGTGCCGTGCTCACCGTCCCCGCGGCGCGTGCCGTCGCCGTGGCCGCGCGGGCCGACCTGTCCCGGCCGCTGCTCGTCGTGGACCTCGGTGCCCGTCTCACGGAGGTCGTCCTGCTGGCGGACGGGGCGGTGGTCGACGCCCGCGGCATCGCGCTGGGGACGGGGGACGTGGACGGCGGCGTGCCGGGCACGCGGGGCGGCGTCCCGGACCGCGTCCCGCCGGGCACGCTCGGGGGCGACGGCACCGTCCCGCCGGCCGCCCCGCAGACGGACCTCCTCGTCGACGCCGTCACCGTCATGGTGACCGCGATGCTGGAGGAGGACCGCACGCCGCGGACGTTCGACGCCCTGCGGCGCGGTGTCCTGCTGGCCGGCGGGGGCGCGTCGCGCCCGGAGATCCCCTACCGGCTGACCGGCCGCCTGCACGCCCCGGTCCGCGCGGTGCCCGCCCCGCGCACCGCTGCCGTACGGGGCGCCGCGGAACTCCTGCGGGCCGCGCACGCCCACCCCTCGGCCACCGGCGTCGCGGGGGCCGGGGTGCCCCGGCCCCGCTGACGGCGGGCCCGCCGGTCGGTCCACCGGCCGGCGGGCCGGCCGGTGACGTCAGCCCGCGGTCAGCGTGACGTCCTCCGCGTCCGCCGCGTGGAGGTGCGGCAGCGGCAGGCCGCCCGTCGGGCGCAGTTCCATCAGGGTGGCCTCGACGCGGGCCGCGCCGGGCTCGACCGGGTCCGGTCCGGGCTTGCCCGTGTTCACCCAGCGGTGCGCGACGCCGTCGCAGACGGCACGGGTGCCGCCGATGCCGTACCGGGTGGCCGCGTCCCCGCGGGCGACGGAGGAGCCGACGAAGACGGGCCCGGAGCTGCTGACGCAGCGGTAGGTGCCGGTGAGGGTGACGGTGCCGTCGGCGGCGATCCGGCCGACCCGGTCGACGGTGACGCTCTCGGACGGGTCGGCGGCCGCGGTCACCGCGGGCGCGGCCGACAGGAGCAGGGCGGCGCCGGCGGCCGCGGTGAGGACGGGGCGCAGGGCGGAGCTCAGGACGGGTCGCGGGGCGGAGCGGGGGGCGGGACGGGGCGGCATGGAAGACCTCCTGGTAGGGGATTCCACTGGTACCCGGAGGCCGGGGCCGCGGCCGTGACCGTCACCCCTTCGGTGGCGAGTCCGCACCGTGCGTCGGCGAACGGTCCGCGGGTCGTCCCGGTGCTGTCACACTCCCCGGCGGGCTCTGGCGGCGCCGGCCCGGGCGGGCGCACGCTCGGTTCGACGGGGCCCACCGCCCGGTGGCCCCACCGACGTGGAGGTGCGCCATGTGTACCCACCGGACAACGAGCCCCGCGGCCGACCCCGCGCACGTCGTCGCGGCCCACCCCGAGCAGGGCTGGACCCTGCTGTGCGACGGCACGATCGTCTTCGACGACTCCGGAGAGCTGCTGCCCGACGGCCGCGTCGTGGCCCCGCACCGCGTGCCGGCCGAACGGCTCGCCGTCGCCGCCTGATCAGTCCCCGAGGACGGCGAACCCGTCCAGCTCGACGAGGGCCTCCTCGTCCCACAGCCGCACGATCCCGACGACCGCCATGGCCGGATAGTCCCGGCCCGCCGCGTCCCTCCACACGCGCCCGAGTTCGGGTGCGCAGGCCCGGTACGCGGCGACGTCCGTGACGTACACGGTGACGCGCGCGAGGTCCGCCGGGGTGCCGCCGGCCGCCGCGAGGGCGGTCAGGAGGTTGGCCAGGGCGCGGGCGAACTGGTCGGGCAGCGAGTCCCCGACCACCTTCCCGCCGGCGTCCAGCGCGGTCTGGCCGGCCAGGAACACCACGCGGGAGCCGGTCGCGACGACCGCGTGCGAGAAGCCGGCGGGCGGTGACAGCTCCGGCGGGTTGACGCGCTCGGCGCTCACCGCACGCCCTCCGGTCCCGTCCGCGACGGCCCGCCCTCGTCCGCCCCCGCCCCCGCCTCCGGCTCCGGCTCCGGCTCCGGCTCCGGCCGCACGTGGCCGCGCCCCGCGCGGTCCACACCCGTGCGGTCCGCCTCCCCGCGGTCCATCCCCTCGCGGTCCATCCCCTCGCGGTCCGCACCCTCGCGGTCCACCCCCGCGTACAGCTCCCTCGCGATGATGGCGCGTTGCACCTCGCTGGCCCCCTCGTAGATCCGTGGTGCCCGCACCTCGCGGTACAGGTGTTCCAGCAGGTGGCCGCGGCGCAGGGCGCGGGCCCCGTGGAGCTGGACGGCCGTGTCGACGACGTACTGCGCGGTCTCGGTGGCGAGGAGTTTCGCCATGGCGGCGCGGCGGGGCACGTCCGGTGCGCCGGTGTCGTACGCGGTGGCGGCGGCGTACACCATCAGGCGGGCCGCCTCCGTGCGCAGGGACATCTCGGCGACCTGGTGGGCGACCGTCTGGAGGTCCCTCAGCTTGCCGCCGAAGGCGTCCCGGCGCGCGGTGTGGGCCAGGGTGGCGTCGAGGGCGGCCTGGGCCATGCCGACGGCGAAGGCGCCGACGCTGGGCCGGAAGAGGTCGAGGGTGGACATGGCCACGCGGAAGCCGCGGTCCGGTTCGCCGAGCAGGTCGGCCCCGGTGACCGGGACGGCGTCGAGGCGGAGGGCGCCGACGGGGTGCGGGGAGAGCATGTCGAGGGCGGTGCCGGTGAGGCCGGGCCGGTCGGCGGGGAGCAGGAACGCGGTGACGCCGCGGGCGCCCGCTCCCGGTGTCGTACGGGCGAAGACGGTGTAGAAGTCGGCTTCGGGGGCGTTGGAGATCCAGCGTTTCTCGCCGGTCAGGCGCCAGCCGCCGGGGCCGTCGGGTTCCGCGGCGAGGGAGAGCGCGGCCGCGTCCGAGCCCGCCCCGGGCTCGCTGAGCGCGAAGGCGGCCGCGGCGCTGCCGTCGGCGACGCGGGGCAGCCAGCGCTCCCGCTGGTCGCGGCTGCCGTGGGCGTGGACGGGGTGCGCGCCGAGGCCCTGGAGGGCGAGGGCGGTCTCCGCCTCGGTGCAGGCCCGGGCGAGGGACTCGCGCATCAGGCAGAGGTCGAGGGCGCCGGAGGTGAACAGGCGGGTGAGCAGGCCCAGCCGGCCGAGTTCGGCGAGGAGGGGGCGGTTGATCCGGCCGGGTTCGCCCTCCTCCGCGAGCGGGCGCAGCCGGTCGGCGGCCAGGGCGCGCAGTTCGGCGCACCAGCCGGTCCGTGCGGGTTCGAGCGAGAACGCGGGCATCGTCGCCCCTCTCCACCGGTGGCCCTGCCTCTGCCACCCCCACGGTATCGCGAACCGTTGACTGCCGTCACCGACGCGATACGCTCGGTGCGCGAGCCCACCATCACGCCCGCCACGGCGCCCCGGGGCGCCCACCAAGGCAAGGGGGCGACCCGCCATGCACGCCTCGGCCCACGTCGACACCTTCGCGCGCGACCACCTCCCGCCGCCCGGCCAGTGGCCCGGGCTGCACTTCGACCTGCCGGAGCTGCGCTACCCCGCACGGCTGAACGCCGCCGCCGAGCTGCTCGGCGGCGGCACCCCGGAGCGGCCGGTGTTCCGCACCCCGGCGGGACCGCCCTGGACGTACGGGGAGCTGCGCGCCCGCGTCGACCGGCTGGCGCACGTCCTCACCGGCGAGCTGGGCGTCGTCCCGGGCAACCGGGTGCTGCTGCGCGGGCCGACCACGCCGTGGCTGGCGGCCTGCTGGCTGGCGGTGCTGAAGGCGGGCGCGATCGCGGTCACCGTGCTGGCGCAGCAGCGCCCGCGCGAGCTGCGCACGATGTGCGCGATCGCCCGGGTGGGGCACGCCCTGTGCGACGTCCGGTCCGTCGGCGACCTCGCCGGGGCGGGGATACCGGGACTGCGGATCGCGGTGTACGGCGGTGACGCCCCCGACGACCTGCTGAACCGGCGGGCGGACGCCGGCCCGTTCCCGGCCCTGGACACCGCCGCCGACGACGTGGCGCTGATCGCCTTCACCTCGGGCACCACCGGCCGGCCCAAGGGCTGCCTGCACTTCCACCGGGACGTGCTGGCGATCGCCGACACCTTCTCCCGGCACGTGCTGGCGCCGCGCGCCGACGACGTGTTCGCGGGCAGTCCCCCGCTCGGTTTCACCTTCGGCCTCGGCGGCCTGCTGGTCTTCCCGATGCGGGCCGGCGCGAGCGCCCTGCTGCTCGAACAGGCGGGTCCGCGGCAGCTGTTGGCGGCGATCGCCGCGCACCGGGTGTCCGTGCTGTTCACCGCGCCCACCGCCTACCGGGCGATGCTCGGCGGCCTCGACGGGCACGACGTGTCGTCGCTGCGCCGCTGCGTGTCCGCCGGCGAGAACCTGCCGGAGGCGACCTGGCGGGCCTGGCACGAGCGGACCGGGCTGCGCCTGATCAACGGGATCGGGGCCACCGAGCTGCTGCACGTCTTCCTCTCCGCGGCCGACGAGCGGATCCGGCCGGGCACCACGGGCGTGCCGGTGCCGGGCTGGCGGGCGCGGGTGCAGGACGGGAACGGCGACCCCGTCCCCGACGGCCGGCCCGGGCTGCTCGCCGTGCGCGGCCCGGTGGGCTGCCGCTACCTCGCCGACCCGCGGCAGCGGGAGTACGTGCGCGACGGGTGGAACGTCACCGGCGACACCTACGTCCGCGAGGCGGACGGCTACTTCCGGTACGTGGCCCGCGCCGACGACATGATCGTCTCCGCCGGGTACAACATCGCGGGCCCCGAGGTGGAGGACGCGCTGCTGCGGCACCCCGACGTCGTCGAGGCGGCGGTCGTCGGGCGGCCCGACGAGGCGCGCGGCCGGGTGGTGGTGGCGTTCGCCGTCCTGCGGCCCGGGGCGCGCCCGGACGCGGAGGCGCTGCGGGCCTTCCTCAAGGCGGAGCTGGCGCCGTACAAGTGTCCGCGCGAGATCCTGTTCCTGGACGCGCTGCCGCGCACCGCGACCGGCAAACTCCAGCGCTTCCTGCTGCGCGCCCGCGGTGACACCGGCGTTGACACCGATGGTGACCAGCAGTGATGCCGACGACCTAAGATGATCAACGTGTCCGACCAGCCCGCCCCCCGGTCCCTCATCGTCACGCTCTACGGCGCGTACGGCCGCTTCGCGCCGGGCCCGGTGCCCGTCGCCGAGCTGATCCGGCTGCTCGCCGCGGTCGGCGTCGACGCGCCCTCCGTGCGCTCCTCGGTGTCCCGGCTGAAACGACGCGGCCTGCTGCTGCCCGCCCGCACCGCGCAGGGCGCCGCCGGATACGAACTGTCGCCGGAGGCACGGCAGTTGCTGGAGGACGGCGACCGGCGCATCTACGCCACCGCGCCGCCCGAGGACGAGGGCTGGGTGCTGGCGGTGTTCTCGGTGCCGGAGTCGGAGCGGCAGAAGCGGCACGTGCTGCGGTCCCGGCTGGCCGGTCTCGGTTTCGGCACGGCCGCCCCAGGCGTGTGGATCGCCCCGGCCCGGCTGTACGAGGAGACCCGGCACGCCCTGGAACGGCTGCGCCTGGACGGCTACGTGGACTTCTTCCGCGGCGAGCACCTCGGTTTCGCGCCGACCGTCGAGGCCGTCGGCCGCTGGTGGGACCTGGCGGCCGTCGCCGAGGAGCACGAGGCGTTCCTCGACCGCCACGCGCGCGTGCTGCGGGCCTGGGAGCGGCGCGAGGACACCCCGGCGGAGGAGGCGTACCGCGACTACCTGCTCGCCCTGGACACCTGGCGCCACCTGCCCTACGCCGACCCCGGCCTGCCCGCCGCGCTGCTGCCCGACGACTGGCCGGGAACGCGCTCGGCGGCGGTGTTCCGGGCGCTGCACGAACGGCTGCGGGACGCGGGCGCCGCCTTCACGGGCCTGCTCCCCGACGCCTGAGCCGCTCCCGGCCTCAGCTCTCCAGCGTCAGACGCTGCTTGGGGGCGTCGGCGCGGCCGGTCCGCGGCGGCCTGCTGCCCGCCCGGTACGGCGCCGGCCAGACGGCGCCCGGCCCGTCGTAGCCCTGTTCGGCGGCCGCGTGCAGGGTCCAGTGCGGGTCGTACAGGTGCGGGCGGGCCAGCGCGCACAGGTCCGCGCGCCCGGCCAGCAGCAGTGAGTTGACGTCGTCCCAGGAGGAGATGGCGCCGACCGCGATCACCGGGACCCGCGCCTCGTGCCGGATCCGGTCCGCGAACGGCGTCTGGTACGACCTGCCGTACTCCGGCTCCTCGTCGGCGACGACCTGCCCGGTGGAGACGTCGATCGCGTCGGCCCCGTGCGCGGCGAAGGCGCGGGCGATCTCCACGGCGTCCTCGGCCGTGGTCCCGCCGTCGGCCCAGTCGGTCGCGGAGATCCGTACGGTCATGGGCCGCTCCTCCGGCCACACGGCCCGTACGGCGTCGAAGACCTCCAGCGGGAACCGCAGCCGGCGTTCGAGCGGGCCGCCGTAGGCGTCGGTGCGCCGGTTGGTCAGCGGGGAGAGGAATCCGGACAGCAGGTAGCCGTGGGCGCAGTGCAGTTCGAGGAGGTCGAACCCGGCCCGCGCGGCCCGCCCGGCCGCCGCCGCGAACTGGTGCCGCAGGTCGGTGAGTCGGGCCCGGCCGAGTTCCCGGGGGACCTGGCTGCCCGGCTTGTACGGCAGCGGGGAGGCGGCCACGAGCGGCCAGTTGCCGTCCGGCAGGGGCTCGTCCATGCCCTCCCACATCAGCCGGGTCGAGCCCTTGCGCCCGGAGTGGCCGAGCTGCACGCCGATCGCGGTGCCCGGCGCCCGCTCGTGCACGAAGCGGGTGATCCGCCGCCACGCCTCGGCCTGCCGGCCGGTGTAGAGGCCGGCGCAGCCGGGCGTGATGCGCCCCTCTGGCGACACGCACACCATCTCCGTCATGACCAGGCCGGCCCCGCCGAGGGCGCGGGCGCCGAGGTGCACGAGGTGCAGGTCGCCGGGGACGCCGTCGGCCGCGGAGTACAGGTCCATCGGGGAGACGACGACCCGGTTGCGCAGGGTCAGGCCGCGCAGCCGCAGCGGCGTGAACATCGGCGGGGTGCCGGGCGGGCAGCCGAACTCCCGCTCCACGCCGCCGGTGAAGCGCGCGTCGCGCAGCCGCAGGTTGTCGTGGGTGACGCGGCGGCTGCGGGTGAGCAGGTTGAAGGCGAACCGGCGCGGCGGCTGGTCGACGTACAGGGCGAGGTTCTCGAACCATTCCAGGCTGGCGCGGGCGGCCCGCTGGGTGGAGGCGACGACCGGCTTGCGCTCCTCCTCGTAGGCGGTCAGCGCCGCGCGCAGGTCGGGCTGTTCCTCCAGGCAGGCCGTCAGCGCCAGGGCGTCCTCGACGGCGAGCTTGGTGCCGGAGCCGACGGAGAAGTGGGCGGTGTGGGCGGCGTCGCCCAGCAGCACCACGTTGCCGTGGGACCAGCGTTCGTTGACCACCGTGCGGAACGTGGTCCACGCCGGGTCGTCCGACCGCAGCGGCCTGCCGCCGAGCGCGTCCGCGAAGATCTCGGCGCAGCGTTCGACGGACTCCCGCGGGGGGACCCGGTCGAACCCGGCCGCGCGCCACACCTCCTCGCGCATCTCGACGATGACGGTGGAGGCTCCGGACCGGTCCGGCGTCCCGGCGGGCCCCGTCGAGGGGTGGGGGCCGGGCGACGGGTGGGCGTAGGGGTAGCCGTGCAGTTGCATCACGCCGTGCTCGGTCTCGGCGATCTCGAACCGGAAGGCGTCGAAGGCGAAGTCGGTGGCGAGCCAGAGGTAGCGGCAGCGGTGGGTGGTGACCTGGGGGCGGAACACCCGGGCGTAGGTCTCCCGGGTGGCGCTGTGCACGCCGTCGGCGGCGACGACCAGGTCGTGGGTCCGCGCGAGGCGCTCCACGGGCGGCGCCTCGGTGTGCGGGCGCAGGTCGACGCCGAGGTCGTGGCAGCGGGTGTGCAGGATCTCCAGGAGGTGCTTGCGGGCCAGGGCGGCGAAGCCGTGGCCCTCGCAGGTGTGGCGCGTTCCGCGGTGGACGACGTCCACGTCGTTCCAGCGGACGAAGTTCCGCCGGAGGGCGTCGTGGACGGCGGGGTCGGCGTGCTCGATGCCGCCGAGGGTCTCGTCGGAGAGGACCACGCCGAAGCCGAAGGTGCGGTCGAAGGGGGTGCGTTCCCAGAGGGTGACCCGGCGGTCGGGGGCGCGGCGTTTCAGCAGGGCGGCGGTGTAGAGGCCGCCCGGTCCGCCGCCGACGACCGCGACGCGTGCGGGGCGGGCGGGCCCGCCGTGCGCGGGCCCGCCGTGCGCGGGCCTGTCGTGCGCGGGGCGGGCCGTCGTGCCGGGTGGCGTGCCCGGGGCCGGCATGTTCAGCGCCCCTGCCATTTCGGCGGCCTCTTCTCGGTGAACGCCGCGTGGAACTCCGCGTAGTCCTCGCCGTTCATCAGGAGGGCCTGGGTCGCCGCGTCCAGTTCCACCGCCGCCGCCAGCGGCATGTCGAGTTCGGCCGTCAGCAGGGCCTTGGTCTGGGCGTACGCCAGTGCCGGGCCGTCGGCCAGGCGGCGGGCGAGGCGGTGGGCGGCCTCGTCGGCACGGGCTTCCCGCGCCAGTTCGCTGATGAGGCCGATCCGTTCCGCCTCGGCGGCGCGGACCGGTTCGCCGAGCATGAGCAGGCGGGTCGCGTGGCCGAGGCCGACGACGCGGGGCAGGAGGTAGGCGGCGCCCATGTCGCCGCCGGAGAGGCCGACGCGGGTGAAGAGGAACGCGAAGCGGGCGCTGGGGTCGGCGACGCGGAAGTCCGCGGCCAGGGCCAGCACCGCGCCCGCTCCGGCGGCCACCCCGTGCACGGCGGCGATCACCGGGAACGGGCACTCCCGCACCGCCCGGACGACCTGGCCGGTCATCCGGTTGAAGTCGAGGAGCTGGGCGGTGTCCAGGGCGAGGGTGGCGCCGATGATCTCCTCGACGTCCCCTCCGGAGCAGAAGCCGCGCCCCTCGCCGGCCAGCACCAGGGCGCGCACGGAGCGCTCCCTGGACAGCTCGGCGAGCAGGTCGCGCAGGTCGGCGTAGGCGCCGAAGGTGAGCGCGTTGAGCTTCTCGGGGCGGGCGAGGGTGACGGTGGCGACGCCGTCGGCGCGGGTGACGCGCAGGTGGCGCCAGTCGGAGGTGCGGGCGGCGGAGCCGGTGAAGGGACTCATGAGGGCGGCCTCCTCGACGGGTGGTCACCCTCGAAGTTATCACCTGTACGTGACTGTCGTCAGGAGTGCGCGATAAGACGGGCGGGGCGAGACCGGGCGCGGGACGGGCGGGCACGGGACGGGACGGGTGCGTGCGGCGTGCGCGTATGGCGTGTGCGACGGGCCTGTCACGGCGCGGGGCGTCCGCGTCACAGGCGTCACCGGCCCTCGACAACGCGGTAACAACGGGACCGGTGGGGCGCCCGGGGCCGTCGGGACGGGTAGGCCGACCCGTGACGGGACGGACGGTCCCGTACGGCGACCGGCCCGGGCCCCCGGCGGAGGCCGCCGTACCATTCCTCGAGCCGAAAGCAGGATCGCCTGATGCCGTACCCAGGGACCTGCGCCACGAACGGACCAGCCGTGCACGAACGCCCCTCCCCCGCCGCGTCCTGGCGCGTCGCGCTGCCGCACTCCGCCGCGGCCGTGCCGGTCGCGCGTGCCCTGGTCCGCACGGCACTGGCGGAGCTGGAACACGGGGCGGACGGCGACACGGCGGAGCTGCTGACGGCCGAGCTGGTGGCGAACGCCGTGGAGCACACCGCCGGGGACGACCCGATAGAGCTGGTGGTGCGGCTGCTGCCGACCGGCTGCCAGGTCGAGGTGCACGACGCCGACCCCGCGCCGCCCGGCGACCTGACCCGTCCGGCCGCCGGCCGGGAGCCCGACCCGTGGCAGGAGCACGGGCGCGGGCTGCTGCTGATCCGCGCGCTCAGCTCGTCCTGCGGGCACCGGCCGACGGAGACCGGCAAGGCGGTGTGGTTCCGGCTGGCCGCCGTCCCGCCGCAGGGACGCCCGCGCCCGGTGTGAGCGGCACCCCGCGGCGCGGCGGCGCCGCCGCGGGCCCGAAGCCGGCACCGTCGCGGACCCGAGACCGGCCTCACCGCGGACCCGAGGCCGGCCTCACCGCGGACCCGAGGCCGGCCTCACCGCGGACCTACCGGGCCAGCGTCGCCACCAGGACGGCCTTGATGGTGTGCAGCCGGTTCTCGGCCTCGTCGAAGACGACCGAGTGCGCGGACTCGAAGACCTCGTCGGTCACCTCCAGCGAGTCCAGGCCGTGCCGGTCGTGGATCTCGCGGCCGACCTCGGTGCCGAGGTCGTGGAAGGCGGGCAGGCAGTGCAGGAACTTGACGTCCGGGTTGCCGGTGGCGCGCAGGACGTCCATGGTCACGGCGTACGGGGCGAGGGCCGTGATCCGCTCGTCCCAGACCTCCTTGGGCTCCCCCATGGAGACCCACACGTCGGTGGCCACGAAGTCGGCGCCGCGCACGCCCTCGGCGAGCGACTCGGTGAGGGTGACGCGCGCGCCGGCGGCCCCGGCCAGTTCGCGGGCGCGGTCGACGACCTCCTGGGCGGGCCAGTAGGACCTGGGGGCGACGATCCGCACGTCCATGCCGAGCAGGGCGCCGGTGACCAGGTAGGAGTTGCCCATGTTGAAGCGGGCGTCGCCGAGGTAGGCGAGGGTGATCTCGTGCAGCGGCTTGCCGGTGTGCTCGGTCATGGTGAGCACGTCGGCGAGCATCTGGGTGGGGTGCCAGTCGTCGGTGAGACCGTTGTAGACGGGCACGCCGGCGTGCCCGGCCAGCTCCTCGACCTTGGCCTGGCTGTCGCCGCGGTACTGGATGGCGTCGTACATCCGGCCGAGCACGCGCGCGGTGTCCTTCACGGACTCCTTGTGGCCGATCTGCGAGCCGCTCGGGTCGAGGTACGTGGTGGAGGCGCCCTGGTCGGCGGCGGCGACCTCGAACGCGCAGCGGGTGCGCGTGGAGGTCTTCTCGAAGATCAGGGCGATGTTCCTGCCGACGAGGTGCCGCGTCTCGGTCCCGGCCTTCTTGGCGGC
This sequence comes from Streptomyces sp. NPDC014882, assembly GCF_043081325.1. Classification (NCBI taxonomy): domain Bacteria; kingdom Bacillati; phylum Actinomycetota; class Actinomycetes; order Kitasatosporales; family Streptomycetaceae; genus Streptomyces; species Streptomyces sp. NPDC014882. Next base: position 190,911 of record NZ_JBIBWL010000014.1, on the reverse strand, counting down.
CTTCAGCTCGGCGGCCAGCTCGATCAGCCCGTGGAACTCCTCCCGGGTGAGATCCAGCTCCTTGAGGAGGTGGCGGCCGGCGAGGGCGGTCGGGACTGTCGCCATGGGGGCGCTCCAGAGGTGCGGTGAACAGGTGCCGCGGCAGGGGCGCTGCCGCGTTCATTGACGGTCTCAATGACAGGAGCTTGGAAGTCTATACGAGACTCTACATTTGTATGCATCCCCGTCTCGCTCCCCGAACACCCTCGCCGGAACCCCCTCCACCCCACCGCCCCCACTAGACCGGCCCCCGCTCCACCGGGCAGCTCATGCAGCGCGGCCCGCCCCTCCCCCGCCCCAGCTCGCTGCCCGGGATCTCCACGACCTCGATGCCCTGCTTGCGCAGATGGGTGTTGGTGGTGGCGTTGCGCTCGTAGGCGACGACGACGCCCGGCTCGACGGCCAGGACGTTGCAGCCGTCGTCCCACTGCTCGCGCTCGGCGGCGTGCACGTCCTGGGTGGCGGTGAGGACGCGGATCTCGCCGAGGCCGAGGGCGGTGGCGATCGCGCGGTGCATGTGCTCCGGCGGGTGGTCGGTGACCTGGAGCTCCTTCTCCCCGACGCCGGGCTCGATGGTGTACGAGCGGAGCATGCCGAGGCCGGCGTACTGGGTGAAGGTGTCGCCGTCGACCATCGTCATCACGGTGTCGAGGTGCATGAACGCGCGCCGCTTCGGCATGTCGAGGGCGACGATCGTGGTGGCCGAGCCCGCCGCGAACAGCTTGTGGGCGAGCATCTCGACGGCCTGGGGGGTGGTGCGCTCGCTCATGCCGATGAGGACGGCGCCGTTGCCGATGACGAGGACGTCCCCGCCCTCGATGGTGGAGGGGTAGTCGGCCTGACCCTCGGACCAGAGGTGGAACTCCTCGGGGCGGAAGAGGGGGTGGTGGCGGTAGATCGCCTCGAAGTGCACCGTCTCGCGCTGCCGGGCGGGCCAGCGCATGGCGTTGATGGAGACGCCGTCGTAGATCCAGGCGGAGGTGTCGCGGGTGAAGAGGTGGTTGGGGAGGGGGCCGAGGAGGAAGTCGTCGAGTTCCATCGCGTGGAAGCGCACGGAGGTCGGTTCGGGGTGCGCGTCGAGGAACTCCCTCTTGGTCATGCCGCCGACGAGGGCCTCCGCCAGCTCGGGCGCGGGCAGGTTCTCGAAGGCCGCGCGGAGGTGGTCGGTGGCGAGCACCCCGTACTCCTTCTCGTCGAAGACCCGGTCGAGGACGAGCGTTCGGGCCGCCGGGATCTCCAGGGCCTCGGTGAGCAGGTCGCCGAAGAGGTGGACCTCGACGCCGCGGTCGCGCAGCACGTCCGCGAAGCCGTCGTGCTCGGCGCGCGCCCGCCGCACCCAGAGCACGTCGTCGAAGAGGAGGGCGTCCTTGTTGCTGGGGGTGAGCCTTTTGAGCTCGAGATCGGGCCGGTGCAGGATGACGCGGCGCAGCCGCCCGGCCTCGGAGTCGACGTGGAATCCCATGCCTCCATCCTGACCACCGGGGCCCGCCTTCATCCTCCCCCGCCCCCGCCCGATTCCGCACCGGCTTGTTCTCGTCCTCTTGACGACAAATGGATCTCCCGCTTATCGTCTTCATGACGAAAACAATCCGACCGAGGGGGATCCCGTGGCCGACATCACCCGGCGCCTGGGCTGGCGCCATCTGCGGGGCGCCCCGACGGCGCACATCCGCCACCACCGCTCCGGCACGCTCGTGCACGACGGTCCCGGGCTCAGCTTCTGGTTCCGTCCGCTGACCGCCGCGCTCTCCGAAGTCCCGGTGGACGACCGCGAACTGGCCATGACCTTCCACGCCCGTACGGCCGACTTCCAGGACGTGGCCGTCCAGGCGACCGTGACCTACCGGGTCGGCGACCCGGCGCTGGCCGCCGCCCGCCTCGACTTCTCGATCGACCCCGACACCGGGGCCTGGCGCGGCTCCCCCCTGGAACAGCTCGGCACCCTGCTGACCGAGACGGCCCAGCAGCACGCGCTGGACGTGCTCGCCCGCACGCCGCTGTCGGCGGCGCTCGTCGACGGGGTGACGGCGGTGCGCGAGCGGGTCGCGGCCGGGCTCGCGGCGGAGCCGCGGCTGCCCGCCACCGGCATCGAGATCGTCGCGGTGCGCGTGGTGGCGCTGCGGCCGGAGCCCGAGGTGGAGCGGGCGCTGCGCACCCCGGCGCGCGAGCAGATCCAGCAGGAGGCCGACCGGGCGACGTACGAGCGGCGGGCGGTGGCCGTCGAGCGGGAGCGCGCGATCGCCGAGAACGAACTCGCCAGCCGGATCGAACTCGCCCGGCGCGAGGAGCAGTTGGTCGACCAGCGCGGCACCAACGCGCGCCGCGAGGCGGAGGAGAACGCGGCGGCGGACAAGGTGCGCGCCGAGGCGGAGGCGACCCGCCTGGTCCGGCTGGCGGAGGCCGAGGCGGCCCGTGCGGTGGCCCTCGGCGACGCGGAGGCGACCCGGTCGCTGCGGCTCGCCCGCGCGGAGGCTGAGGCGGCGCGCGAGGTGGGCGAGGCGCGGGCACAGGCCCAGGCGGCCTGGCTCCGGGTGCACGCGGACGTCGACGTCGCCACCCTGCACGCCCTCACCGGCACCCGGCTCGCGGAGAACCTGCCGCACATCGACAGCCTGACCGTCTCGCCCGACGTGCTGACCGGGCTGCTGGCCAGGCTGGGGGCGTCGCGGTGAGTCTCGCCCCGCGGGCCGTGCTGGTCCACCGCACCACGGAGTACGAGGAGCTGGTGGCCCGGCACGGCACGCACGGCCAGGCCGCCTTCTTCCTCTCCTCGCGGGGCCGGGACATCGAGGAGGTCGCCGAACGCCACCGCGCCACCCGGCACGCGCTGGCCCGGGTGACGGCGGCGATCCCCCTGACCTGGCGGCAGAGCCGGGTCGAACGGCGGGACCTGGACCGTTTCCTGTTCGCGCCCGAGGACGTGGTGGTCGTGGTCGGCCAGGACGGGCTGGTGGCGAACGTCGCCAAGTACCTCGCGGGCCAGCCGGTCGTGGGCATCGACACCGACCCCGGCCGCAACCCGGGCGTCCTGGTCCGCCACCGGCCCGCCGACGCGGAGGAGCTGCTGGCGGCCGGCACCGGGGACGTCGAGGAACTGACCATGGTGGAGGCCGTCGCCGACGACACCCAACGGCTGGTGGCCCTGAACGAGATCTACCTCGGCGCGGCAGGCCACCAGACCGCCCGGTACCGCCTGGGCCTCGACGGCGACGGGGGTGTCGCCGAGGCCCAGGCCTCCTCCGGGGTGCTGGTCGGCACCGGCACGGGGGCCACCGGCTGGATCGGCTCGGTCCGGCAGGAGCGCGGCGGCGACGGGCCGCGCCCGCCGGGCCCCTCCGAACGGCGGCTGCTGTGGTTCGTCCGCGAGGCCTGGCCGTCCCCGGCCACCGGGACCTCCCTGGTCGCGGGTGAACTCACCGCGGACAGCCGGCTGACGCTGACCGTGGAGTCCGAACGGCTGGTCGCCTTCGGCGACGGCGTCGAGAGCGACGCGGTCGAACTGACCTGGGGGCAGCGGGTGACGGTGGGCGTGTGCGGGGAGCGGCTGCGGCTGGTGCGCTGACACCGCGCTTCACCGCCGCACCGCACCGCCGCACCTCACAGCCGCCGCCCGCCGCGCCCGCGCCTCACCACCGCCGTCCGCCGCGCCCGCGCCTCACAGCCGCGGGTCCACCGGCTCCGACTCCAGGGCCAGCACGCCGAAGACCGCCTCGTGCACGCGCCACAGGGGTTCGCCCTCCGCCAGCCGGTCCAGGGCCTCCAGGCCGAGGGCGTACTCGCGGATCGCCAGGGAGCGCTTGTGGTTCAGGAAGCGCTGCCGCAGCCGGGCGAGGTTGTCGGGGCGGGTGTACTCCGGACCGTAGATGATCCGCAGGTACTCGCGTCCCCGGCACTTGACGCCCGGCTGGACCAGGCGGCCCGCGGGGCCGCGCACCAGTGCCTCCAGCGGCTTGACGACCATGCCCTCACCCCCGCGCCCCGTCATCTCCAGCCACCAGTCGACGCCGGCCCGCACCGACCCGGGGTCCGCCGTGTCGACGTACAGGCGGCGGGTCGTCCGCAGCAGACCGGTGCCGTCGTGCTCCACCAGCCGGTCCAGCAGGGCGAGTTGTCCGTCGTGGGGCAGGGCGGCGAGGCTGCGGCCCTGGACGGCGAGGATCTGGAACGGTGCCAGCCGGACGCCGTCCAGGCCGTCCGTGGTCCAGCAGTAGCGGCGGTACGCCTCCGTGAACGCGGCCGCGTCCGCAGCGCGTTCGCGCTGCCGGGACAGCAGGTCCCCGACGTCGACCCCGCGTGCGGCCGCGCCCTCCAGGGCGGCCAGGACGCCCGGGAGGACGGCGCCGGAGGCGGCGCCGACCGCCGCGTACTGCGAGCGCAGCAGCCCGGCCGCCTTCAGCGACCACGGCATCAGTTCCGCGTCCAGCAGCAGCCAGTCCGTGTCGAGTTCGTCCCACAGGCCCGCCTCGCCGACCGCCGTGCGGACCCGGTCGAGGATCTGCCCGGTGACCGACTCGTCGTCGAAGAACGGGCGCCCGGTGCGGGTGTAGAGCGAGCCCGCGGGGCCTCCCGTCACGCCGAAGCGCCGGCGCGCCGTCTCCGCGTCCCGGCACACCAGGACCACCGCCCGCGAGCCCATGTGCTTCTCCTCGCACACGACCCGCGCCACCCCGTCCTCGGCGTACTGCGCGAACGCCTCCGCCGGGTGCTCCAGGTACCCCTCGACGCGGCTGGTCGGCGTCGGCGCCATGGTGGGCGGCAGGTACGGCAGCAGGCGGGGGTCGACGGCGAACCGGCTCATGACCTCCAGGGCCGCCGCCGCGTTCTCCTCGCGCACGGACACCCGTCCCGCGTGCCGGGTCTCGACCACCCGCCGGCCGTGCACGTCCCTCAGGTCCAGCGGACGCCCGTCGTGCCCGCCCGGTGCCTCGGCCCGCAACGGCTTCACCGGCTCGTACCAGACCCGCTCGGCCGGTACGTCGACCAGTTCCCGCTCCGGCCAGCGCAGCGCGGTCAGCTTGCCGCCGAACACGGCGCCGGTGTCCAGGCAGATGGTGTTGTTGAGCCAGCTCGCCTCCGGGACCGGGGTGTGGCCGTAGACGACCGCGGCCCGGCCCCGGTAGTCCTCCGCCCACGGGTAGCGCACCGGCAGGCCGAACTCGTCGGTCTCGCCGGTGGTCTCGCCGTACAGGGCGTGCGAGCGGACCCGGCCCGAGGTGCGGCCGTGGTACTTCTCGGGCAGGCCGGCGTGGCAGACCACCAGCCGTCCGCCGTCGAGGACGTAGTGGCTGACGAGCCCGTCGAGGAACTCCCGCACCTCGGCGCGGAACTCCTCGCTCTCGCGCTCCATCTGCTCGATGGTCTCGGCGAGGCCGTGCGTGGGCTGGACCTTGCGGCCGCGCAGGTGGCGGCCGTACTTGTTCTCGTGGTTGCCGGGCACGCACAGCGCGTTGCCCGACCTGACCATCGCCATCACGCGGCGCAGCACGCCGGGGCTGTCGGGGCCGCGGTCGACGAGGTCGCCCACGAAGACGGCCTGCCGGCCCTCCGGGTGCACGCCGTCGACATAGCCCAGTTTGCCGAGCAGGGTCTCCAGTTCGGCGGCGCAGCCGTGGATGTCGCCGACGATGTCGAAGGGGCCGGTGAGGTGGGTCAGGTCGTTGAAGCGCTTCTCGGTGACGACGGTGGCGTTCTCGACGTCCGCCACGCCCCGCAGGACGTGGACCTTGCGGAAGCCCTCGCGCTCCAGGTGCCGCAGCGAGCGGCGCAGTTCACGGGTGTGCCGCTGGACGACCCGGCGGGGCATGTCGGCGCGGTCGGAGCGGGTCGCGTTGCGTTCGGCGCACACCTCCTCCGGCACGTCCAGCACGATCGCGATGGGCAGCACGTCGTACTGCCGGGCCAGTTCGATCAGTTGGCGCCGGGAGTCCTGCTGCACGCTGGTCGCGTCGACGACCGTGCGCCGGCCCGCCGCGAGGCGCTTGCCGGCGATGTGGTGCAGGACGTCGAAGGCGTCCCGCGAGGCGCTCTGGTCGTTCTCGTCGTCGGCGACCAGGCCGCGGCAGAAGTCGGAGGAGAGGACCTCGGTGGGCTTGAAGTGCCGCCGGGCGAAGGTGGACTTGCCCGACCCGGACGCGCCGATGAGCACGACGAGGGAGAGGTCGGTGACGGGCAGGACGCGGCCCTGCCCGGTGGTCGCGCCTGTCGCGCCTGTCGCGTGTGCCGCGGATGCCGCGGGTGTGCCGGTCATGCCGCCTTCGCCTCCTTCTCGTTCGTGGTCCGCAGGGTGAACACGGCCATCTGGGTCGGCGGTCCGACCTCGGGGTCCTCCGGTCCGACGGGCGCGAACTCCACGTCGTAGCCGTGCCGTTCGGCCACCTGGCCGGCCCAGGCGCGGAACTCCCCGCGGGTCCACTCGAAGCGGTGGTCGCCGTGCCGGACGTGGCCGGCCGGGAGGGTCTCCCAGCGGACGTTGTACTCGACGTTCGGGGTGGTCACGAGGACCGTGCGGGGGCGGGCCGAGCCGAACACCGCGTACTCCAGGGCGGGCAGCCGCGGCAGGTCGAGGTGCTCGACGACCTCGCTGAGCACGGCCGCGTCGTAACCCTTGAGCCGGGTGTCGGTGTAGGCGAGCGAGCCCTGCAGGAGCTTCACGCGGGAGGCCTGCCGCTCGCCCATCCGGTCCAGCTTCAGCCGCCGCGAGGCGATGGTCAGCGCCCGCATCGACACGTCGACGCCGACGATCTCCGTGAACCGCGGGTCCTTCAGCAGCGCCTGCACCAACTGGCCCTGGCCGCAGCCGAGGTCGAGGACGCGGGCGGCGCCGGACTCGCCCAGCGCGGCGATGATCGCGTCCCGCCGCAGCACGGCGAGCGGGGTCGGCTTCTCCTCGGTCTCCGCCTCCGCCCCGACCGCGTTGTCGATCTCCTCGACCGCGGTGTCGTCGGTCTCGGCGAGCCGCACCAGTTCCAGGCGCTCCGTCGCCTGCCGGGTCAGCGACCAGCGGCGCGACAGGTAGCGGCTGGTGATGAGCTTCTGCTCGGGGTGGCCGGGCAGCCAGCCCTCCCCGGCGCGCAGCAGCTTGTCGACCTCGTCGGGGGACACCCAGTAGTGCTTGGCGTCGTCGAGGACGGGCAGCAGGACGTACAGGTGCCGCAGGGCCTCGGCGAGGGTCAGCGCCTCGGACTCCAGCACGAGACGCACGTACCGCGAGTCGCCCCAGTCGGGGAACTCCACGTCGAGCGGGACCGGTTCGGCGGCCACCGTCCAGCCGAGCGGCTCGAAGAGGCGCCGCACGAGGCCGGAGCCGCCGCGCGCGGGCAGCGCGGGCACCTCGACGCGCAACGGGCGTGGCTGCGACGGCAGTTCGGGCTTCGCCGCGCACACGCCCCGCATGGCGCTGGAGAAGACGCCGCTCAGCGCGACGGCGAGCAGCGAGGAGGCCGCGTACGGGCGGTCGTTGACGTACTGGGCGAGCGCCGCGTCGGGGGCGCCGCCGCGGCCCTTGCCCCTGCCCCGGCGGACCAGCGCCACGGCGTCCACCTCCAGCAGCAGCGCCGCCGTGCAGCGTCCGGCGTCCGCCTCGGGGTAGACGACGTGCGCCATACCGTAGGACAACTTGGTTGAGAACGAGTTGTCAGGATGCTTGTGGAGGAGAAACCCCAGGTCAGTAGCCGGGTGCTGCTCGTCGCCAGTAGTCGAGATCGTCAGGAACACGTGTCCGAGTATGGGTGTCCGTGGGCCCACGGCGGTACTGGATTACCTGGGGACAACAGAGGACCCCCACCAGTCGGCAGGGGTCCTGTGAGGCTCTGTGATCGGTTCAGCTCTGGCTCTCGTCGTGCGCCTGGAGAGCCTGAGAGATGGCACCGACCGAGGGGTTACAGGGTTCACCGCTCCCGGCCTTGTACGTGAGGTGCGGCTGAATCTGCCGGATCGTGAAGCCCTTGGAGGTCGTTTTCGCCCGATGTTTCATCCTGTAATCGGTTGTTTCGCGGGCATTATCGGGTCGCGTCAGGAGATGGTGTTCTCGCCGGTGAGGCGGCGGGCCATGAGGTCGGTCATGGCAATGTGGATCACGGCTTCGGAGCGGGTGGGGAGGGTTTCGTAGTCGCGCGCGAGGCGCCGGTGGAGCATGAGCCAGCCGTAGGTCCGCTCGACTGCCCACCGCTTCGGGATCGGGGTGAAACCCCTGGTCCCGGGTTTGCGGGCGGTGATCTCCATATCGATGCCGAGGATCGCGGCATGCTCGACGAGGTGCTGCCGGTAGCCGCCGTCGACCCAGACTTTGCGGATGCCGGGGTGATCCGCGGCAACCTGGTCCAGAAGCCGGGCACCGGCGACGGAGTCTTGCACGCTCGCTGCGGTGACCAGGACGGCAAGGAGGAGTCCGAGCGTGTCGGTCACGATGCCCCGCTTACGGCCGACGATCTTCTTGCCGGCGTCGACGCCCTGGCCGGAAGCCGGGACGCTGGTGGAGGTCTTGACGCTCTGGGCGTCGATCACGCACGCCGACGGCTCTGCGTCCCGGCCTTCCCTTTCGCGTAACAGCTGTCGGAGCAGGCCGCCTGGCTGAGCGAACACGCCCTCGTCGGCCCATGTGGCGAAGGAGTCCGTAGACCGTGTTCCAGTGCGGGAAATCGTGCGGGAGGTAGCGCCACTGGACTCCGGTCCGGTCCACGTACAAGATCGCGTCCATGATGTCGCGCAGGTCATGCTGGGGCGGCCGGCCGAAGTCCAGGGCTCTGCCACGGCGCTCGAAGCGCCACGCGGCCAGGACCGGCTCGATCAACTCCCAGCGGGCATCGGACAGATCACTCGGACAGGGACGTCGCTTCGCCATGCTTACGGCGTGCCGCCGCGAACCGAGTGCGCCCAGGCGTGCGGCAGCGGCAGTGGAAGTACACCACCACGAAGACCGGGCATCCTGGGATGAGACAGGCTCACGTCGCTTTCCGTCTCATCCGCAACCGCAACTGCCCCGCAAGCATCGACGGTCGCCATGGCCTCACCCGCACCACTATTCAGCACTTCAAGAATCGCCCGACAAGCGGGCAGTCCGGGTGAAAACGACCTCTTAGAGACGGCTACTGCCTCTCCCCTAAGAGACCCTAAGACCTGTCCCGTAATTGATCACGGGCGGGCTTGCTGACCTGCCTGCTCTCGGTTCAGCCGGCGAGGGCGAGGTTGTGAAGACGGGCGACGCCGAGCATGGCGTCGTGGACGCCGTCGCCCTTCAAGCGGCAGTCGCGGAGGATCTTCCAGCTCTTCATCCGTGCGAAGGCGTGCTCGACACGGGCCCTGACCTTGCGGTGCGAGGCATTGTGTTCTTCTTTCCAGGCCGGAAGTTCGGCCTGGCCGGGGTCACGGTGGTGAGGGACGATCAGGCCAGTGCCCCGGTAGCCGCCGTCAGCGATCACAGCGGTCCGGCCGATGGCGTCCTTCGCTCCGGACAGTTCCCATGCCTTGCAGTCGTTGCGGTTCCCCGGGACCGGCCGGCCGACTGCGACCACCAGACGGGTGTCGGCATCGATGACGACCTGGTGTTGGTGCAGTACCTGTAGTTCTTCGACTGCTCGGCGATCGTGTGGTCACGGGTGGGGACCAGGGTGCCGTCGACGATCAGAACGGCGTCCCTCCGGAACCTCTTGCGAGGCTGCAGGGCGAGAGACGGCCCGAAGTGGGCGATCATCCGGTCCGCAGCGGACTTGGACATCCCGAACAGTGGGGCAAGTTGGCGCAGGGTGAGGTTCGTCCGCCAGTACGCGGTCACGAGCTTCGTGAACTGGCGCGGACTCAGCCCGGTGAACGGGGTTATCCAGGAGGGTTCCGACGCCGTGATCACACCAGCCACGGCGGAATCGTCTCACCTTGATCAGGTTCCAGGGCCCGCAGTCTCTGGCGGGATGTATCTCGGTCGCCTGGACGGATTCGGTGTGAGAGCCTCCCGCCTGTGGCTACGGAAACCGAGGTGGGAGAGCTGTTGCACCAGCGCGGCTGGCGGACGGCATTCACGGTCGCTGAAAGGGTGAATGCGTGGGCCGCCCTGGTGAGCGTCATCGAGCGCGGCTACGGCGACGATATCTACGAGTACACCAACGACCTCTACTGCCGAAACTGGCTGCACGAGGCGTGGCTCCCGCTGGACGAACACATCGTCCAGCTCTGGACCCCGAAGATCAAAGCTCTGGACGACCGGTACAAGGCCGCGACCGTCGACGACGATGGCCAAGCACTCGACCAGTTCCACAGACTGCCCGGCCCTGAGCTGTGGTGGTGGCGGCGACACCCCCGCATCCTCACCGGAGACCTCGGGCGTTCGCTTCGCTCGGTCGGTGCCATCGGCACCGACTCTGACACATCATGGCCCTCAGCCCCGTGGGTTACGGGACAGGTCTTAGGCACGCGAAAGACCAGACCACCCCCAATTGTTATTCAACCGTCAATGGTGGGGGTGGTCGAATTCATACGCAATTCCATAAAAGAATAAGGTCCCGCCATTCGACAGGGCCTTTCTTTACGCCTCTTTCTTTACTGAATTTTCAATACCTCGGGGACTTCCTCTGCGATGAATTCCCTCAGTTCAGGGTTAGTCCAATGCGCCGGTACGTTCCATCCGGCCATCTGCCATCCCTCAACAGAGGCAGCGTCCAATCCCGCAGCATGGGCGAGTTGCTTGAGATCTCCGAGTGAGACCACAACGCCATGTGCGACATTGGGAATTGCTTGCTTCCAGACGTATACCCGTACGTCCCTGCCTGTCAGATAGTCCCTGCGCTGCTCGGTTCTCATACCTCCCCACTTCTGAGCCCAGATAAGGCCAGTCTCTACGTACCGAGTTACCGCAGGGCGTACAGGCTTAGCCTTGAGCTCTTTCTGTTTCCTGGTCAGGTTCCCGTGCATACGCCAGTAGGACTCTTCTTTCTCTGGCTCGTCGTACCGGCCGTTCTCATAGTCTTTCTCCAGGCGCAGCAGACGTGCTGTGACCTGGTCAAGCTCTGCCGTGTGGTCCTCCCCCGACTCTGTCACCTTCACCACCTCGGGTAGCTCTCCTAGTCTGCTCAACAGCGCTTCCTCGAATACGTCATTGAGCAAGTCCTCAGGGATTCGAGCGGGCGCAGCACACGGCATCCCCTTGGAACGGGCCGTACACGAGTAGTGCCGATACGTCTTGACTTCCCCCGTTGCCAGTGTCTTCTTCAACCGGTGGCAGAACATGCGCGCTCCGCACTCTCCGCAGCGAGCAACGCCAGTCAGCAGAGAGGCTTGATTGGTACGCCGGATATCCGATACGCCACGAGACTTGATCGCTGCGACGGTGGCTTGCCATTCGGCATTCGTGAGAATCGGGTATTCCGTAGCCATAACCAAGTTCCCTTGGTCATCCTCGTACGGCTCACCTTTGTACGCGAGGAATCCAGCGCAGGAAGGGTGCTTGAGGATGCGCTGTACTACCTGGGGACTCCAGTTGGTTCCCTTGGGCTCTGTCAGAGCCGTCCCGTTCCTACGCCTAGAGTCCTTACCTCTCAGCTCCCGCAAATAGTCACGCCACGTGAGTACACCTTTGGCGTTCAGCTCTCGTGCTACCTGGTTAGTGGAGACTCCCGCACGTACGCGCTCTGAGATCTCTTTCAAGAGCTTGGCGTACCTGGCTTCCGGCACCAGGACGTAGTGTCTCCCGTCCGGTGAGTCCGCGTAGATGTAGCCGAAAGGTGTGTGTCCGCCAGCGAACAGGCCGTTCCTGCGTAGGTAGTCCCTGGCATCCGCTACCCGTTGCCGGATCTTCCTCAGCTCTGCTGCTGCCTGTGTTGCCTTGGCGTAGGCGATGAGCCGTCCCGTCTCCGTGGCGATGTCGAACGAGGGGTCATCGAGGACGACCAGAGTCTTCCCCCAGTCCAGAACGTTCTTCACGAACGCCATGAAATGGAGGTCATCGCGGCTCAGCCGGTCTTGTGTTGTGACTGCCAGGACATCCCACTTCTCCCGCCCCTCCTCCGTGAGCCAGGGCCCCATAGAGGGGCGCTCAGGGAGGTCTACAGAGCCAGACACCGACCGGTCCTCCACCACTCCCGCTACGTCGTGTCCGAGCCCCTGAGCCCACGTGTGGAGCTTCTCCAACTGCCGTGGGATGGAGGTTGATTCGTCGGTGTCCACACTGATCCGTGCGGCGAGTAGCGCCCTCTGTGTCTCTGCCATGGACCAGAGCGTAGGGCAGTTTCACCCTGAGTATCTACGGACTGTCGCAGGAGGTGGAGAATGTCTGCGCGTTGTCGGGATGCTTGTGCAGCAGGAAGCCCAGGTCGGTGGCGGGGCGTTCAGGGGTGCCGGTGGTGGTGATCGTCAGGAACACGGTGGGTGCCTCGAAAGGGTTCGGAAGGAGCGAAAGCGCTGGTGATGCGCCTGCGCGCCGGTCCAACGTACAGAGAACGGCGCGCACGCACCCGGGTTTTTCCCCGCGCTACCGCGCCGCCCGTTCCCAGGGCCGGACGCCGAGCCTCCCGGTGGTTCCCAGGTCGAGTCCGGGCGTCACCATGACCGGGTCGGCGCCCGCCTTCGCGCGGACCCGGACGTACGGGACGTTCACCGGCGTACCGAATTCGGTGGTGTTGCGCCACACCAGGCTCGCCCTCGCCGTCTCGCCCGGCTTCAGGGTGACGGGCTCGGGCGGCACGTCGGGCCCGGCCCCGGTGGTGATCTCGCCGCTGCCCCGGAGGATCTCGACGCCGTCGACCGGCTCGTGTTCGCCGTCCAGCAGTTCCAGCAGCGGATAGCCGTGGACGGCGTAGTCGCGCGGTCCGCAGTTCTCCAGGTGCAGGCCCACCACGCGCAGGCCCATCGCCGCGTCGCCCTGGTCGGCGGTGACGCGGATCCCGGAGGGCGGGCAGTCGCCCGCCCCGGCCGGCGCCTCGTCGGCCGGCACCTTGGTGACGTCGGCGACCTCGGCGCGCGTCACCGACGAGGCTCCCGGCGTCGCCGCCCCGAGGACGACGGTGCCGCGGACGGTCTCTCCGGGGCCGACCGCGCGCACGGTCGCCCGCTGGTTGCCCATCGCCTCGCCGGCGTCGTTGGTGAAGCCTACGAGGATCGTGTACGTCATCGCCTCGGAGCCCCGGTTGGTGACCTCGTAGGCGGCGGAGATGCCGGTGGCGGAGCCGGTGGGCAGCCGCTCCGCGGTGACCGAGAGGCTGCGCCGGGGGGTCGGGGAGGCCGACGGGACGGTCACCGAGGTGATCCGGACCCCGTCGACGCCCGGGTCGCTCACCTGGACGCCGGGGGAGGGCGTGTCCGCGCCGGGGCCGCTGCCGTGGGTGCCGGCGCGTTGCGTTCCGCAGGCCGAGAGCAGCAGGACGGCGGCGAGGGCGGGAAGGAGGAGGGGGGCGGGTCTGCGCATCCGGCCACCCCATCAGGGGGCCGCCCCGGCGACTGTGGTGGAGGCCATAATTCCGGTCACAGGGCTGTCACAGTGACCGCCGCGGCCTTCCGGGTGTCGGACAACGTTGTCCGACACCCGGAAGGCCGCGGTGCGGATACTTGCGCGCCGCCGCGCTCCGGGTTCCGGACATCGTTGTCCAAGAGCCGGGAGGCCGAGACCGGGGAGGCCGAGACCCGGGAGGCCGGGGTGCGGGAGGCCGGGGTGCGGGAGGCCGGGGTGCGGGTGCCTGTGCGCCGCCGCGCTCCGGGTTCCGGGTTCCGGGCATCGTCGTCCGGGGCCCGGGGCCCGGGGCCAGGACGCGGGCCGTGCGGGGCGTGCGTCCGGAGCCGGGGGCGTGCGGGGCGTGCGGTGTCGTTACGCCAGCTGCGACTGGACCTGGGCGGAGATCAGCTCCAGGTGGTCCAGGTCGTGCAGGTCGAGGACCTGGAGGTAGAGGCGCGTGGAGCCGATCTCCGCGTAGCGGCCGATCTTCTCGACGACCTCGGCCGGGGTGCCCGCCAGGCCGTTCTCCTTCAGCTCGCCGACCTCGCGGCCGATCGCGGCGGCCCGGCGGGCGACCTCCCGGTCGTCCTTGCCGACGCACACCACGAGGGCGTTGGAGTAGGTGATCGCGTCGGGTGCGCGCCCCGCCTTCTCGGCGGCGGCCCGGACCCGGCCGAACTGCCGCTCGGTGTCCTCGACCGAGCTGAACGGCATGTTGAACTCGTCGGCGTACAGGGCGGTCAGCCGGGGCGTACGGGTCGCCCCGTGACCGCCGATGAGCACGGGGATCTTCGCCTGGGCGGGCTTGGGCAGCGCGGGCGAGTCCTTGAGCTGGTAGTACTCCCCCTGGAAGTCGAAGGTCCGGCCGGCCGGCGTCGCCCACAGGCCCGTGACGATCTCGAGCTGCTCCTCCAGGCGGCCGAACTTCTCCTTCGGGAACGGGATGCCGTACGCGGCGTGCTCCTCGGCGAACCAGCCGGCGCCGAGGCCGAGTTCGACGCGGCCGCCGGACATCTGGTCCACCTGGGCGACCTGGATGGCGAGGACGCCGGGCAGCCGGAAGGTGGCGGCGGTCATGAGTGTGCCGAGCCGGATGCGCCTGGTCTCCCGGGCGAGGCCGGCGAGGGTGATCCAGGCGTCGGTGGGGCCGGGCAGACCGTCCACGTCACCCATCTTCAGGTAGTGGTCGGAGCGGAAGAAGGCGTCGAAGCCGAGGTCTTCGGTGGCCTTCGCCACCGTGAGGAGCGTGTCGTAGGTGGCGCCCTGCTGGGGCTCGGTGAAGATGCGGAGATCCATACCTCCATCCTGCCTGAGAAACCCCGTCGACCTCGGCAGTCCCTCCGGCACCGTCCGTCCCGGCCGGGTGGGGTACGAGCGGCGTACGGGGTGACGTACCGGGGGTGGCGCACGGGGTGACGTACGGGCGGGGACGCCCGGTGCGCCGACGGCGCCCGCTCCCCCGCGGGGTCACCCCTCCCGCAACGCCCCTTCCCGCGCCGCCAGTTTGCGCAGCATCTCCAGGATCCGGTCCCTCGACTCGTCCGCCGCGTCGATGGCCTCCATGCACTGCCAGTACGTCCCCTCGTCGGCCGCCGAACTGGCGACGCCGACGAGGGCGATGCCGACCTCGCCGAGCAGCTCGGCCAGGCGGAGGAGGGCCTCGCGGGCGTCGTCCAGTTCGGTGAGCCGGGCGGCGAGCAGGTCGCCGTGGTCGAGGTCCGGGGTGTCCAGCACCCCGCAGCCCCGGCCCGCCAGCTCGGTCAGCCTCAGCGCCTCGCCGCGCAGTTCGGGCGGGCCCGAGACCGCGAGGCGACTGCCGATCGCCTGGGCCAGGGCCTGCGCCTGCCACACCTCGGTCAGGGTCCGTCCGCTGCCGCCACTGCCCGCGAGAGCCCGGCTGCTGGTCAGGATGAGCCGCACCGCGTCCATGGGGTGCCCCCGTCTGTCCCGACGTGCTCCACGCACGTCCACGTCACCGCATTACTACCCAGAGTGAGGGTCGGTGGGACGAAAAGCCAGAGGAAGACCGAAATCTGTGGACAAAAATTCGATGTCGAACGGGGAAACACTCACGGAGAGTGATAGCGGAAGGCGTGACTCCGTCGGTCGGCGGCTTCGGTGGGCGACCCCGGCCGACGCCCCCGGCCGACGGCCCCGGTCGGCCGCTTCGGCCGACGGCCCCGCATGACGACCCGTACGGCGGCCCCGTACGCCCGCCCCGCAGCCCGCGCCGGGGCGGTCACGGCGCGGGGAACCTCCGCTCGTTGCGGTCGATCTTCGCGTCGAGCGCGGCCAGCGGATCGACGCCGAGCACTTCGCACAGTTGCAGCAGGTACGCGAGGACGTCGGCGATCTCGTCCGTCACCCGGTGCGCGGCGTCCGGGTCGTCCATCACGCGCGCCGACTCCTCCGGCGTCAGCCACTGGAAGATCTCCAGCAGTTCGGAGGCCTCCACGCTGAGCGCGGAGGCGAGGTTCTTGGGGGTGTGGAAGGGCTGCCAGTTCCGGGCCGCCCCGAACTCGGCCAGCCTGCGCTGCAGCTTCGCCACGTCGAGATGTTCTGTCACGGCTCCAGGTGTACCACCGCCGTTCCGGTGACCCCCGCCCGCCCGGGAGGCCTCACCCACCGCCCGACGCGACGGATGCGGCCGCGCCCCGGCCGCCCGGACGACGAGCAGCGGCGGCGGGGCGAGCGCGATCGGCGAAGCCGGGGCGGGCGCGGCCGGCTCACGCTTCCCGGCCCGGCGCCCGCACGCCGCTCACACCCCCGTCACACTCCCGCGTCCTCCATGAGCCCGCTCACCTCGGTACCCGGCGGGGTCAGCAGGAACACGTTGCGGTCGACCCGGTGCATGCCGCTGGCGAGGCCGAAGACCACTCCGGTGGAGAAGTCCAGGACCCGCTTGGCCACGTCGGTCTCCGCGCTGCTCAGATCGAGCAGCACCGGAATGCCCGACATCAGGGTCTCGGCGACCTCGCGCGCGTCCGCGAAGACGTTGACCCGCAGGACGACGAAGCGCCGCCGGGTCTCCGTCTCGGCGTCCGGCAGCGCGCGGTGGCTCACCGCCGACGGCCAGGCGTCCCGGCCGCGCAGCGGAACGACCTGAGCGAGCCCTTCCCACTGTTCATCGGTGACGTCGTAACGGCTCACCGGTACCCCCCGCACTGACTCGCTTTCACTGCCTGCACCAGCCATTCTTACGCCAAGTCACCCGTTCGGCCCAACATCGACACGGGCCGCGGCGGCGCCGGAAGCCCCCGGACCGCCTCCCGGCCGCCCCGCGGCGCGGCCTTCGCCTCCGCGAACACCCTTCTCACCGGCCCCGATCCCCCCTTCCGCGCCCCGCACTTGACGGGCATCGCACCGGTGCCGCCGCCCTCGCGGAGCCGGCCGCCCCCTCTCCCCCGCCTCCGGGACCCTCCCGACGACGACCGCCGCGCCGCCCGCCCCCGGCGCCCGTTCGCTTCTGCACCAGCCGCGGAGTCCGCCGCGGTCACCCCGCGCCGGACACGTCCACCCGTGCCCCCCTCGCGCACCCGTGACTCCTCGTGCACGCCGCCACGTGACACATCCGGCGCACCCGGCGCACGTGACATACGTGACGCGGCACACACCACACGACGCGACACAGAATTGGATCGATTCCATTTCTTGAACCGTTCGTGTTTGTGGGGGTAGGTTGGCGTCATGACCGCACCCGGGATTCCGTCCACGGCGGAGGAACTGCGCGGTGCCGGCCTGCGGGTGACGGCCGCCCGCGTCGCGCTGCTCGACACCGTGCGCGCGGGCGACCACCTCGGGGTCGAGGCGATCGCCGCGGGCGTCCGCGACCGCGTGGGCCACATATCGCTGCAGGCCGTGTACGAGGCGCTGCACGCGCTCACCGCGGCCGGTCTCCTGCGCCGTCTCGAGCCGCCCGGCAGCCCCGCCCGGTTCGAGGGCCGGGTCGGGGACAACCACCACCACCTCGTGTGCCGCTCCTGCGGCGCCATCGCCGACGTCGACTGCGCGGTCGGCCACGCCCCCTGCCTGACCGCCTCCGACCGCCACGGCTTCTCCGTCGACGAGGCCGAGGTCATCTACTGGGGCCTGTGCCCCGGCTGCTCCGGCGCCCCGTCGGCCACCTGAACCACCCGCCCCACCAGCTCCACCAGTGCACCGCCCCACCCGCTCCACCGACGCACCGCTCCACGCAGTAGCCAAGCACCGCGATCCACGCAGTTCGGAAGGAACCCCCAATGACCGAGAACCACGACGCGATCGTCACGGAACCGAAGGCGGAGGAGGCCGGCGGCTGCCCGGTCGCGCACGGGCGTGCCCTGCACCCGACCCAGGGCGGCGGGAACCGCCAGTGGTGGCCGGAGCGCCTCAACGTCAAGATCCTCGCCAAGAACCCGGCCGTGGCCAACCCGCTCGGTGAGGAGTTCGACTACGCCGAGGCGTTCAGGAACCTCGACCTCGCGGCCGTGAAGCAGGACATCGCCGAGGTGCTGACGACCTCGCAGGACTGGTGGCCGGCCGACTTCGGCAACTACGGTCCGCTGATGGTCCGGATGGCCTGGCACAGCGCCGGCACCTACCGCATCAGCGACGGCCGCGGCGGCGCCGGCGCGGGCCAGCAGCGCTTCGCCCCGCTCAACAGCTGGCCGGACAACGCCAACCTGGACAAGGCCCGCCGGCTGCTGTGGCCGGTGAAGAAGAAGTACGGCCAGAGCCTGTCCTGGGCCGACCTGCTCGTCCTCACCGGCAACGTCGCGCTGGAGCAGATGGGCTTCGAGACCTTCGGCTTCGGCGGCGGCCGCGAGGACGTCTGGGAGCCCGAGGAGGACGTGTACTGGGGTCCCGAGACCACCTGGCTCGACGACCGGCGCTACAGCGGTGACCGCGAGCTGGAGAACCCGCTCGGCGCCGTCCAGATGGGCCTGATCTACGTCAACCCCGAGGGCCCCAACGGCAACCCGGACCCGCTGGCCGCGGCCCGCGACATCCGTGAGACGTTCCGCCGCATGGCCATGAACGACGAGGAGACCGTCGCGCTGATCGCCGGCGGCCACACCTTCGGCAAGACCCACGGCGCGGGCCCCGCCGACCACGTCGGCGACGACCCCGAGGCCGCCTCCCTCGCGGAGCAGGGCCTCGGCTGGAAGAGCACCTACGGCACCGGCAAGGGCGGCGACACCATCACGTCCGGCCTCGAGGTCACCTGGACCGCCACGCCGACGCGGTGGAGCAACGGCTTCTTCAAGAACCTGTTCGAGTTCGAGTACGAGCTGACCGAGTCCCCGGCCGGCGCCAAGCAGTGGGTGGCCAAGGACGCCGAGGCCATCATCCCCGACGCCCACGACGCGTCGAAGAAGCACCTGCCGACCATGCTCACCACCGACCTGGCGCTGCGCGTCGACCCGGTCTACGAGCAGATCTCGCGCCGCTTCTACGAGAACCCCGACCAGTTCGCGGACGCCTTCGCCCGTGCCTGGTACAAGCTGACCCACCGCGACATGGGCCCGAAGTCGCTGTACCTCGGCCCGGAGGTCCCGGAGGAGACCCTGCTGTGGCAGGACCCGCTGCCGGAGCGGACGTACGAGCTGGTCGACGCCGACGACGTCGCCGCCCTGAAGGAGCAGATCCTCGCCTCGGGCCTGACCGTTTCGCAGCTGGTGTCCACCGCCTGGGCGTCGGCCTCGACGTTCCGCGGCAGCGACAAGCGCGGCGGCGCCAACGGCGCGCGCATCCGCCTGGAGCCGCAGCGCGGCTGGGAGGCCAACGACCCCGACCGGCTCGCGCTCGTGCTGCGCACCCTGGAGGGCGTCCAGCAGGCCTTCAACTCCGGCCGCACCGACGGCAAGCAGGTCTCGCTGGCCGACCTGATCGTGCTGGGCGGCGCCGCCGCGGTCGAGCGGGCCGCCAAGGAGGGCGGCTTCGAGGTCGAGGTGCCGTTCACGCCGGGCCGGGTGGACGCGACCGAGGAGCACACCGACGCGGAGTCCTTCGCCGCGCTGGAGCCGGCCGCCGACGGGTTCCGCAACTACGTCGGCAAGGGCAACCGCCTGCCGGCCGAGTACCTGCTGCTCGACAAGGCCAACCTGCTGACCCTGAGCGCCCCCGAGATGACCGTCCTCGTCGGCGGCCTGCGCGTGCTGGGCGCGAACCACCAGGAGTCGCAGCTCGGCGTCCTCACCACCACGCCCGGCGTCCTGACCAACGACTTCTTCGTCAACCTGCTCGACCTGGGCACGACGTGGAAGGCGACCTCCGAGGACCAGAGCACCTTCGAGGGCCGCGACGCCGCCACCGGCGAGCTCAAGTGGGCCGGCACCCGCGCCGACCTCGTCTTCGGCTCGAACTCCGAGCTGCGCGCGCTGGCGGAGGTCTACGCGAGCGACGACGCGAAGGAGAAGTTCGTCAAGGACTTCGTCGACGCCTGGGTCAAGGTCTGCGACCTGGACCGCTTCGACCTGGTCTGACCTTCTCGCGCACCGGCCGGGCCGCTCCCCTCGGGGGCGGGCCCGGCCGTCCGCGTTCCCCGGGCGCCGGATCCACCGGCACGCCGTCCGGCAGCGCCCCGCCCCGTCCGGCCCGGCCCGCCCGCCCGCCCGCGCGAGGGGGACCCGGGGGGACCGGGCGGGACCCGGGGGCGGGGCCGGGCGGCGGCGTCGCCCGCCACGCCCCGTCACAGGGCGACGACGGCCCGTACCACCGTGCCGTGGGGGGACCGCCGCACGGACGTGTCCAGGGAGTACGCGTCGACCAGGGCGAGCCCGCGGCCGAAGCCGGCGTCCATGTCGGCCGCCTCGCGGCGCCGGGAGGGACGTTCCCGCCACCGACCGTGGTCGCGCACCACCACGGTCAGCTCGCCGTCGCCGGCCACGAACATCACCTCGAGGTCGGCGCTGCCGCTGTGCAGGACCACGTTGGTCGCCAGCTCGGTGACGATCACGGCGAGCGCCTCCTCCGCCGCCGCGGACAGCCCGCGGCTGTGCGCCAGCGCCTTCGCCAGCCGGCGCAGGCAGGGCACGGCGGGCGCGGACGCCGTGAGGGCCGCCATCGCCAGGACGTGCCCGGTGCCGGGGGGCACCGTCTCGCGGAGGCACACGAACTCCGGCGGCCTCTCCACGCCGGGGAGCACCCCGCCGGGGCTCGGATAGGTCACGTTGCTCACGCCGGACTCCTGCCTGGCAGTCGACCGCGTCGGTGGCGGGCCCTGCCGGTACCACTGACCACGGGCCTTACGCACTCCACCGTGCCCGCCCTCCGGAAGCCGCGGCAATCAGGGCAGACTGAGTACGGATACGCAAACAACAAGGCGACGTGTGTGAAGACGGGGTGACGAACCATGCCGGACACCGCCGCACCGGCGGGCGGGGCCGAGGACGCGCTGCTGAGACGGATCACGGCGGCCCTCGCGCCGGAAGGGCCCGGCCGGCCCCTCCTGCTGCTGGTCGAGGGCGCCGCGGGAACCGGCAAGAGCCGCCTGCTGCGCCGGCTCGCGGCGGGCCGGACCGGGACCGTGCTGCGGACGGTCCCCGACGGGCCGCTGCCCGGTCACGGCCCCGTGCTGCTCCTCGTCGAGGACGTGCACCGGGCGGCGCCCGCCGACACCGCGCGGCTGGCGTCCCTGCTCGCCGCCCCGCCCGCGCGTCTCGCCTGCGTCCTGAGCTACCGCCCCGAGGAGCTCGCCGAACCGGGGCTGGTCCTGGGGCCGGGCACCGAGTTCCCCGCCTCCCTCACCGTGGTCCGGCACGTCCTCGGACCGCTCGACGTCGCCGCCGTCCGCCGCATGGCCGACCACGCCCTGGGCGCGGACCGCGTCACGGCCGGCCTGGCCGAGACCCTGCACCGCGCCTCCGGCGGTGTCGCGCAGGTCGTCGCCGACCTGCTCGACCAGCTGGCCGCGGACTCCCCCGCCGGCTCTCCCGCCGGCGGCCGGCCGCTCTGCGTCGACGCCGACCGGCTGGACGCGCCGCCCCGGCTGAACACGCTGGTGCTGCGGCGCACCGCCGCCGTGCCCGCGGAGCACCGGCAGATCGTGTTCGCCGCCGCCGTCCTCGACGAGCCCGCCACCTCCCGCGACCTCGCCGTCGTGGCGGGTCTCGCCGGCCGGGCCGGCCACGACGCCCTGGTCGCCGCCCTGCGGGCCGCCGCCCTCCAGGAGTGCGGCGACGGCCGGTACGGCTTCGCCTCACCGCTCGCCGCCGCCGCCGTCCGCGGCGCGGCGGACGGGCCCGACCGGGAGGCGCTGCACCGGCGGGCCGCACGCCTGCTCGCCGGGCGCCAGCCCGTCCCCTGGGAGCGCGTGGCCGGTCACCGCCGTGCCTGCGGCGACGAGCGGGGCCGGCTGCTCGCCGTCGAACGCGCCGCCCAGCAGTACGAGGACGCCGGCGAGCAGCCGCGCGCCGTGGGTCTCCTGGAGTCGGCGCTGGAGACCGGCACGATTCCCGAGCAGGTCCGCTCCCGGCTCGCCATGCTGCTGGCCCGCTGTGCCGTGGTGGGCCTGCGCTCCGACCAGACGCTGAAGGTGCTGCGGCACATCGTGGCCGACCCCGGCCTGCCTCCCGCCGTGCGCGGTGAGATCCGTCTGGACCTCGGGCTCCTGCAGTGCAACCAGATGGGCCAGGTCATGGAGGGACGGGACGAACTCGCCCGCGCGGTGGAGGAGCTGGCGGGCCGGCCGACGCCGCTGGCCCGGGCGATGTCGGCGCTCGCGATGCCGTACGGGCCGGACGCGTCCTTCGCCGAGAACGTCGTCTGGATCGAGCGTGCCGTGGCCGTCGCGGAGGAGTCGGGGGACCCGGTGGTCCAGGCCGCCGTCGCCGCGAACCGGGTGAGCGTGCTGCTCAACGGCGGCGACCCGGCCGCCTGGCAGCTCGTCGACCGCCTGCCCCGCGACAGCGACATCGTCGGCAGCCGGCAGCAGACCTCCCGCGGGCTGTGCAACGCGGCGGACGCGGCGGTGTGGCTCGGCCACTACGAGAAGTCACGGGCCCTGCTCTCCGAGGGGGTGGAGCTGGCGGCGCGCAGCGGCGCCGTCTACGCCGAGCAGACCGGCCGCGGCTGCGCCCTCGTCCTCGACTGGGCGACCGGGAACTGGTCCGGGCTCGCCGACCGGTGCCGCGCCTTCGTCGACGAGGCCGGTGACATGCCCTACCTCGCCTCCGACGCCCGGATGGTCCTCGGCCTGCTCGCCCTGTCCCGCGGCGAGTGGGCCGGTGCGGTCACCCACCTGACCGGGCCCGGAGCGGCCGACCTCGACACCGGCCCGGTACCGATCTCGGCGACCGTGTCCGGCGCCCTGATCAGGATGGCGCTGGCCCACGAGGACGTCGCCGGCGCGGCCGCGGAGGCGGACGCGGCGTGGCGGCGGCTGCGGGCCAAGGGGCTGTGGGCCTGGGCCGCCGAACTCGCCCCCTGGGCGGTGGAGGCGACCCTGCGGGCCGGGGACGCCCCCGTCGCGAGCGCGATGACCGACGAGTTCGCCGCCGGGCTGGAGGACCGCGACGCGCCGTCGGCCGAGGCGGCGCTCGCCTGGACCCGCGGCGTCCTGGCCGAACACACGGGTGAGACGGCCGAGGCCGCCGCGGCCTACGGCCGGAGCGCCGCCGCGTACCGGGCGCTGTCCCGCCCGTACCACGAGGCGCTCACCTCGGCGGCCGCCGCCCGCTGCGTCCTCGGTCTCCGGGAGGACGACGGTTCCGCCGTCGCCGCGCTCAGTGACCGCGCCACGGTCTTCGACTCGCTCGGCGCCACCTGGGACGCCGCCCGCACCCGCGCCGACCTGCGCCTTCACCAGCCCGCCGGGGAACGGCGGCCGCCCGGCCGCCCCGGCTACGGCGACGTGCTCTCGCCGCGGGAGACGGAGGTCGCCGAACTCGCCGCCGCGGGCATGTCCAACCGGGAGATAGCCACCACCCTGCACCTGTCCCCGCGCACCGTCGAGCAGCACGTCGCCCGGGCCCTGCAGAAGATCGGCGTGCACTCCCGGCAGCAGCTCGCGCACGCCCTCGGGGCGGCGGATTGATTACGTATCCGTGAACGCGCGCCCCGGATGGCGTGGCGGGCCGTGGGCGCACGATGCTCTTCCGGGCGGCGCCGCTCCCCACCCCCCACAGCGGCGCCGCAACGGGGAGGCCGCCACCGCGTGCCACGGCGGACCCGCCGGTCGGCCCGCGGCCCGGCCGTCCGAACCCGACAGCGGACGGCCGGGCCGCGCGCCGACCGGCGGGTCCGCGCACGCGGACCCGCCGCTCCCCGCGGGGCTCCGTCCGGGCCCGCGCCCCGCGGGACGGAGGCGCTCCCGCTCGTCGCCGGGGGCCTGCCGGACGCGGAGACCT
Source organism: Streptomyces sp. NPDC014882 (assembly GCF_043081325.1). Classification (NCBI taxonomy): domain Bacteria; kingdom Bacillati; phylum Actinomycetota; class Actinomycetes; order Kitasatosporales; family Streptomycetaceae; genus Streptomyces; species Streptomyces sp. NPDC014882. The sequence continues at coordinate 167,133 of NZ_JBIBWL010000014.1, read as the reverse complement.
CCCATCAAAGCCGCGCCCACCCGTGAGACGGCCGAGGCGTACGTCTCCTCCCCCGTCTCCTCCCCCCGCCCGAACCCGGACCGGCCGTGCCCGGCACCGGCGGAACGCCCGTTCAGGAGCCACCGGACCGGATCACGGGGCGGTCGGATCCTCCCGCCCGGATCCGGCCCGGGTTCACGGGCCCCGATGCCGCTCCCCGAGCCGGTCCGGGCCGGCCCGGACGGACTCCGGCCCGGCCCGAACGGACGGATGGACGGACGGAAGACCCCGGCGCCGACAGCCGCCGGCCCGTGCGGTGCCCGACGGCCGGCACGGTGCCCGACGGCCGGCACGATGGCGCCGTGCACGGGGAGGCGCCGTACACGAAGGCGCCAGGCCGGCTGAAAGGCGCTCCGGTGCGCGAACCGGATTCCGCGGACGTCCGGAGGGGCCTTCGCGCGGACATCGTGACGCCGGCCCGCGCCGGCCGCCGCACGACGTGGCGGCGGGTCCGGACGTACCGGCCGAGGGGACGTCCGGACCGGAGGCGACGTACCGGCGGGTCCGGACGCGCCGGCCGAGGGGACGTCCGAACCGGATGCGGCGGTGTCGACGGCGTGCCTTCCTCGCGGGCGGAACGCGAAAGCAACCGGATTGCGCGCCGGGGCACTTGACGCTCCATCAGAGAGAACTGGCCGGCTCCCACCCGCCGCTTCTCACCGTGCACGGCCGCACGGCACGTCGCACGGGCCGGGCGTGAAACGGCCACCGCGTCCGGACGGCGACCGGCGGAACCGGTCGGCACGCGCTCGCCGCCAGCACCCCCGAAAACGCCGCGTACCGCGTCCGACCGGGCCAACTGCGCTGCGGGGGAGGGTTAATCAGGTATCCGTAGCGGAGCCCACCCCTATAGGCGCACCCGCTTTTCCGGCCGTAGGTTCCCTGCCAACCGGTTGACCGGACAAGCACCCGCGGCGGAGAACTGCGGGCCCGTCCGGCCGGCCGGTGACATGCGCGGCCGAAAGGAGCCGTGTGCGGCGCCGCCGGCCCACCCGGCCGGCGGCGGCGCACCGTGCACCCGGCATCCGGAGACGAGTACGCCCCACCCCTCGGCGCTCGCACCGGGGCTCCCCGGCCCGCCGTGTCGCACACGGCCGCCCCCACAGTCCGATCACGTCCTGCACGCGGCCGCAGGAAGCCCGACTTGTCATGGACCTAACCATTTAGGGGTTCGGTCCCGACACCGGGCCACACCTTCGAAAGGCACTGCCTTGAACGGTTCCCAGCGCATGCGCATATCGCTCCTCACGGCGACCGCCACCGCGCTCCTCTGTGCCGGTACCACCGTCTCGGTGGCCGCGCCCCCCGCCGCGCCCGCCGCGCCCGCCGCGCCCGCCGCCCCCGCGGCCCCGGCCGGCGAGGCCCCCGTCGAGCGCCTCATCGTCGGCTACAAGTCGATGGCCGCCGAGGCCAGTTCGGACGCCGCAGCGGCCAAGGACGTCGCGGCCAAGGGCAAGAAGGCCGGTGAGTCCCTCGACTTCGACCGCCGGCTCGGCACCGGAGCCGCCCTGGTGGACCTCGGCGACGAACTGGGCAAGAAGGACGCCCAGGAGGTCGTGGCCGCCTTCCGGGCCGACCCGGACGTCGCCTACGCCGTCCCGGACCGCCGGATGTACGCCGCGGCCGTGACCCCGAACGACACCGAGTACACCCGCCAGTGGGACCTGTTCGAGGCGACCGCCGGCATGAGGGTGCCGGGCGCCTGGGACAAGGCGACGGGCCAGGGCGTCAAGGTCGCCGTCATCGACACCGGTTACGTCGCCCACTCCGACCTCTCCTCCAAGGTGATCGCCGGATACGACTTCATCTCCGACCCATTCATGGCCAACGACGGCGGAGGACGCGACAGCAACGCCGCCGACCCGGGCGACTGGATGCTGCAGGGTGAGTGCGGCAACAACTACCCCGACCGGGACTACGACAGCTCCTGGCACGGCACCCACGTGGCCGGCACCATCGGCGCCGCCACCAACAACAGCAGGGGCATCGCCGGAATCGCGTACAACGCGACCGTCCAGCCCGTCCGCGTGCTCGGCAAGTGCGGCGGCACGACCGCCGACATCATGGACGGCATCACCTGGGCCTCCGGCGGCTACGTCGCGGGCGTGCCGACCAACCCGAACCCCGCCGACGTCATCAACATGAGCCTCGGCGGCGACGGCGCCTGCGACGCGGGCACCCAGAGCGCCATCAACGCCGCCGTGAACCGCGGCACCACCATCGTCGTCGCGGCCGGCAACAACAACGCCAACGCGGCCAACTTCAACCCGGCCAACTGCAACAACGTCATCACCGTCGCCGCCTCCGACCGTGAGGGCAACCGCGCCTCCTACTCCAACTACGGCAGCATCGTCGACATCACCGCCCCCGGCGGCGAGACCGCGGTCAGCTCCGCCAACGGCATCTGGTCCACGCTGAACAGCGGCTCCCGCGGCCCCGTCAGCGAGAACTACGAGCCCTACCAGGGCACCAGCATGGCCGCCCCGCACATCGCCGGTCTCGCCGCGCTGATGTACCAGGCGAACCCGTCCGTGACCCCGGCCCAGGTCGAGAGCGCGATCAAGAGCAACGCCCGTATGCTGCCCGGTTACTGCTCCGGCGGCTGCGGAGCCGGCCTCGCCGACGCGGCGGCCACCCTCGGCGCGGGCACCACGCCGACGCCCACCGGCAAGGTGTTCACCAACTCCGCCAACGTGAGCGTCCTGGACAACGCCACGGTCACGTCGTCGATCCCGGTGAGCGGCATCGGCGGCTACGGCCCCACCGCCCTCAAGATCGACGTCGACATCAAGCACACCTACCGCGGTGACCTCAAGGTCGAGGTCGTCGCCCCGAACGGCGCCTCCGCCCTGCTGAAGGACTTCAACACCGGCGACAGCGCGGACAACGTCATCACCACGTACACGGTCGACGCCTCCGGCGTCCTCGCGGACGGCACCTGGAAGCTGCGCGTCACCGACAACTACAGCGGTGACACCGGCTACATCGACTCCTGGAGCCTGACCTTCTGACGGGTCCGCTTCCCCGGCCCGGGTGGATCGAGGGGGCCCGCCGATGCCGAGAGGGCGTCGGCGGGCCCTCCCGCCGTTGCCGGCCCGGCGGCTCCCCCGTACCCCTTCCGCGTCCCTCACGAGAACCTTCACGAGAACCGACTCCGCCGTACCGGGCGTCCTGTTCTACGGTGCCATCAGTCATCCACGGCCAGGGAGGAACCGTGCAGCAGCCCGGGACGGCGCTCGCCGAGCGGATCGCCGAGCGGAGAAGGGGCGGGGACGATCCCCGTGCCCTGGTCGGGGAGATGCGGCGCTCGGTACTGCTGGTGCCGGTGGCCGACGGGGGTCTGTGGTCGGTGCGTTCGGGCGGGGTGCGGTGGGTCTGCGGGTTCACCGACGAGACGGCCCTGGCCCGGTTCGCGCTGCGGCACGGGCCCGGTGACCGGCCGGTGGAGTACGCGGCGCTGCTGGGCGCGCGCATCGTCGACGAGATCCTGCCCGCCCTGGACGAGCCCGCCGGCCTCGCCGTCGACATCGCCACCGAGGACGGGTCGATGTTCTTCCCGCCGGTCGCCGGCATCGTCCCGGACGCGGCCGCCGTCGACACCGACGCCGGTACGGCGGGACGTCCGACGGGACCTGGGACGGAACGGGGGCCGCGGTCATGAGCGGTGACGGTACGGACATCGGTCTCGACAAGGCGTCCGTCGCCAAGTTCACGCAGGGCGTGGGCGCGACGATCGACCAGCTCGGCGACCTCGGCGGCGCCACCGGATCGATCATGGGCAAGGGCTTCTCGGAGCTGGCGATGACCGGCATGGAGGCCGGGCACCACGGCCTCTCGGTCGACTTCGAGGACTTCTGCGAGCGCTGGGAGTGGGGGGTGCGCGCGCTGGTGCACGACGCGAGCGAGCTCGCGAACCGCCTCGGCCTGGCGGCGGGCACCCTGTGGGAGCACGACCAGTACGTGGCGGGCACGCTCAAGGTGGGCGCCAACTCCCTGTTCGGCGGCAACCCGCACGCCAGTGAGGAGGAGATCGCCCGGCAGGACTGGGGCGAGGTCTTCACGCCGGACTACCTGGACCCCGACTGGAGTGCCGAGTCGTGGGACAAGGCCGGCGACGAGATGGGGCAGACCTGGAAGGACACCGGCCGCACCGTCCTCACCGAGGGCCGGGGCGGTCAGCAGTCGGAGATCCTCAACGACGCGCTCGGCATCTCCGACGACCAGTGGAACCAGGCGCTGGACGACACCTTCGGCCCGTCGCCGGAGGAACGCGCCCGGCAGGAACAGCAGCAGGGTGAGCCCGGGGGGAACTGACCATGGGTATCGGCGACTTCATCAGCGACATCACGCCCGACTCCGTCGAGGACGTGGTCGAGGACGGCGTCGAGTGGGTGGGCAACCGGGTCGAGGACGCGGGCAACTGGACCGCCGACCGGCTGGACGACGCCGGCTGGGAGTCCGGCGCGGACTGGGTGCGCGAGCAGTCCCGTTCGGTGGCCAACCGGCTGGGCGCCGAGGTCGACGAGATGGACCTCGGCCAGACCGAGGACAAGACCAAGCTGGTCTACGGCAGCCCCGCCAAGATCACCGCCACCGCCACGAGACTGCGCGCCTTCCAGAAGGCCTTCGACGGCACCGGCGACGGCCTCAAGGGCATGGACCCGGCCCGGCTCAAGGGCGAGACGGCCGACGCGCTGCGGGCCGCGGTGAGCACCCAGCCGCCCAAGTGGTACGGCGCCGCCGACGCGGTCGAGAAGGCGGCCACCGCGCTGGACGCGTTCGCCGACACCGTCACCTGGGCGCAGGGGCAGGCGCAGACGGCGATCGACAAGTGGAAGGAGGGCGTCAAGGCCTCCGAGGACGCCGCCGACGCCCACCGCAAGAAGATCGACGACTACAACGGCGCCGTCGATTGCCTCAACGCGCAGCCCGCGGACAAGCGCGACCCGTCCTCGCTGCCGCCCAAGCCCGCCCCGACGTTCGACGACCCCGGCAAGAAGCTGATGAAGGAGGCCCAGGACATCCTCGCCGAGGCCCGCACCCAGCGGAACTCGGCGGCGGAGACCGCCCGCACGGCGGTGCGCGCCGCCCGCGACATGGCTCCGAAGAAGCCGTCGTACGCCGAGCAGTTGGGCGACGGGCTGCAGGAGCTGCAGATCATGGGCGACCACGTCGGCGGCGGCATCATCAAGGGCACGGCCGGGCTGCTCAACTTCGTGCGCGGCGTGAACCCGTTGGACCCGTACAACATCACGCACCCGGCCGAGTACGCCACGTCCCTGAACAGTCTGGCCGCGGGTCTGGTGGTCGCCGCCAACGACCCCGTCGGCACCGGCAAGCAGATGATCGGCGACTTCATGAAGGACCCGGCCGAGGGCTTCGGCCGGCTCATCCCGGACCTGGCGCTGACCGCGGCCACCGGTGGCGGCGGCGCCGCGGTGAAGGGCATCCGCGTCGCCGAGGAGGCAGCCGACGCGGCCCGGCTGCGCAGGCTGGTCGACGACGCCCCGGACGGCACCCACAACCGGCCCGACGGCGAGCGCACCACCGACGGCACCGACCCCGTCGACCTCGCCTCGGGCCGGATGTTCCTGCCCCAGACCGACCTGGAGATCCCCGGCATCCTGCCGCTGGTCTTCACCCGCCGCACCGAGTCCGGCTGCACCGCCGGCCGCTTCCTGGGCCCCGCCTGGACCTCCACCGTCGACGAGCGCCTCCAGGTCGACGCCGTCGGCGTCCTGCACGTCACCGCCGACGGCCTGCTGATCCCGTACCCGCACCCGGTCCCCGGCGTGCCCACCTTGCCGGAATCGGGCCGGGCCCGCACGGTGCTGGCCCGCGAGCCCGACGGCGACTACACCCTCACCGACCCCGACAGCGGCCTGGTCCGCCGCTTCACCGCCCCGCCCGGCACCGAACCGGGCGACGACGGCACCGCCTGGCTCTCCGCCCTCACCGAACGCAACGGCCACACGGTCACCGTCGACCGCGCCGAGGACGGCCTGCCGTCGGCCCTGGTCCACTCGGCGGGCCACCGGGTGACGCTGACCACCGCCGACGGCCTGGTCACCGCCCTGTCCCTGGCCGGCGCGGGCGCGGACGGCACGGACCTGCCCCTGATGTCGTACGGCTACCGGGACGGCGACCTGACCACCGTCACCAAACCCTCGGGCGCCGCCACCGCCTTCGTCTACGACGACCGCCGGCGCGTCATCGCCTGGATCGACTCCAACGGCAGCCGCTACGACTACCTCTACGACGACCACGACCGCGTCGTCGCGGAGGGCGGCGAGGCCGGCCACGTCCAGATCACCCTCGCCTACACCGGACCCGACCCCGCCACCGGCCACCGCACCACCACCCTCACCACGGCCGACGGCCACGCGACCCGCCACCTCGTCGACCGCCACTCCCGGGTGATCGCCACCACCGACCCCCTCGGCCACACCACCCGCTTCCGCCACGACGCCCGCGGGAACGTCCTGAGCCGCACGGACCCGCTGGGGCGGACCACCGCGTACGCGTACGACGAGGAGGGCCGGGTCGTCTCCGCCACCCGCCCCGACGGAAGCGAACTGCGCACTGTGCGAGGCCCGTTCGGCCTGCCGGTGGAGGTCTTCGCACCGGACGGCACCCGCATGGTCCACACGTACGACGAACGCGGCAACCGCACCTCGGTCACCGACCAGGCCGGCTCCACCACCCGCTACACCTACGACGACGCCGGCCGGCTCACCTCCGTCACCGACGCCCTCGGCGCCACGACCCGCGCGGTGTGCGACGCGGCCGGGCTGCCCGTGGAGGTGACCGGTCCCGGCGGCGCCGTGACCCGCACGGAGCGGGACGGCCTCGGCAGGCCGGTCCGGGTCACCGATCCGACGGGTGGCGTCACCCTCCTGGAGTGGCACGCGGACGGGCAGCTCGCCCGGCGCACCGGTCCCGACGGCGCCACCGAGTCGTGGACCTACGACGGCGAGGGCAACTGCCTCAGCCACACCGACGCGTCCGGCGGCGTCTCCCTGTTCGAGTACACCCACTTCGACCTGCCGGTCGCCCGCACCCGGCCCGACGGCGCCCGGTACGAGTTCGAGCACGACGCCGACCTCCGCCTCACCCGCGTCACCAACCCGCAGGGTCTGACCTGGACCTACACGTACGACGCCGCGGGTGACATCGTCTCCGAGACCGACTTCGACGACCGCACCCTCACCTACCGGAAGGACGCCGCCGGCCGGCTCGTCGCCCGCGTCGACGCGCTCGGCGGGACCGTCTCGTTCGAGCGTGACGAGCTGGACCAGGTGATCCGCAAGGACGTCGACGGCCGCGTGACGCACTACGCGTACGACCGGGCGGGCCGCCTCGTGGAGGCGACGGGGCCGGACGGTGAACTGCGCTACCAGTACGACCGTCGCGGACTCACCAAGGCGGAACTGGTCGACGGCCGCCCGGTCCTGTACGCGTACGACGCCCTGGGCCGCCGTACCCGCCGCACCACGCCCACCGGCCACGTCACCACCTACTCCTACGGCGCCGACGGGCTGCCGCAGCGCCTGACCAGCGGCGGTCACCGGATCGACTTCACCCACGACACCGCCGGCCGGGAGCTCGCCCGGGTCTTCGGCGACGCGATCACCATGGCCTCCGCCTGGGACGAGGCCGGACGGCTCGCCTCGCAGCACATCACTGCCGGCGGACGCGACGTCAACAGCCGCGCCTACTCCTACCGCGCCGACGGCCGCCTGACCTCCGTCACGGACGGGTTGTCGGGCTCGCGCACCTTCGACCTCGACCGGGTTGGCCGCGTCACCGCCGTCCACGCCCGGGGGTGGACGGAGCGGTACGCCTACGACGACGCCGGCAACCAGACCTCGGCATCCTGGCCGTCCGGCCACCCCGGCCACGAGGCCACCGGAACGCGCGCCTACACCGGCACCGCCCTCACCCGCGCCGGGGACGTCCGCTTCGAGTACGACGCCCTCGGCCGGGTCGTCCTGCGGCAGAAGACCCGCCTCTCCCGCAAGCCGGACACCTGGCGCTACACGTGGGACACGGAGAACCGCCTCACCTCCGTCACCACCCCGGACGGGACCCGGTGGAGGTACCGCTACGACCCGCTCGGCCGCCGCACCGCGAAACAGCGTCTGGCGGCCGACGGTGAGAGCGTGGCCGAGGAGGTCCGTTTCACCTGGGACGGCCTCACCCTGTGCGAACAGACCAGCCACCAGCCGGACGCCCCGCACACGGTCGCCCTCACCTGGGACCACCGGGACGTCGTCCCCCTGGCCCAGACCGAGCGCATCCTCACGACCGACACCCGCCAGGAGGAGATCGACCGGCGGTTCTTCGCCATCGCCACCGACCTGGTGGGCACACCGACCGAACTCGTCGACGAGAGCGGCGACATCGCCTGGCGCACCCGCAGCACACTCTGGGGCACCACGGCCTGGTCCCGCGACAGCAGCGCGTACACCCCCCTGCGCTTCCCCGGCCAGTACTACGACCCCGAGACCGGCCTCCACTACAACTGCTTCCGCCACTACGACCCCGAGACCGGCCGCTACACCTCCCCGGACCCGCTGGGGCTGGGTCCGGCCCCGAACCCCGTCGCGTACGTGGAGAACCCGCTCGGCGGGTGCGACCCGCTGGGCCTCATGCCCAAGTACACGAAGGAGGAGAAGGCACAGAAGCGGGTCGACAAGATCGTGGACGAAGTCCTCGCCCGGGCGCAGAACGGCGAACTCAAGAAACACGCCGACTACCACGGGGACACAGGGCACGGCTTCACCGACGAGCGGGTTCTCGAAATCCTGAAGAACCCCGATGCCGTATACCAGTCATCGGGCCAGTCAGGAAACTTCATCTTCCGAAAGGACAATGACATCGCCGTGGTCTACGGGCCCGGCTCCAAGCAGGGCCAGGCCATCACGGCGTACGGAGAGTCGGGCATCAAGGGTGATTCCGGCGCGAAGGCGCTCGGCGGCAGTCCGTCAGACCCCGGTAAGCCGGTTACCCACGAGGATGTCGTGGAGGGCAGGATTCCGGGCAAGTTCGGCAACCTGGCCCCAGGAGTACAGATCAGATGAGGCATGAATGACCACCAAACTGTCGTTCGACGGCGACTGGCGCGCCACGGTGACGGACGACCCGCTGCACATCACCCCTCGCTTCGCAGGCGACTCTGTACGCGTCATGCACTACGCGGACACGGCGGAGCGTGTGCGGTTCCTCGCGGACACCTTCGGCAGCCAGGACTGGCTGTGGGACACGCCTGACGTCCTGCGGTTCGACCCGCACAGCCGGAAGCTGGTCGGGGCCGAGCTCCAGCTGCCGTACGTGTCCGCGGCCGCCGAAACCTCCACCCGCCTCCCCGTCCTGCCCGCGGTACGGCCGGGCGGGCTCCGTGCGGACGAGGTCCGGGACTTCCGACACGAGACGTGCACGGTGCTGTGCCGCTCTCCCGGAGACGCCGTACTGGTCTCTCTGCGCGATCTCGACGTGCTGGAAGAACCGGTGGACGCCTGCATCGGCATCGCCCCCGACGTGGCGCTCCTCGTCCAGCACGGCGCCGTCGTCGGCTGGAGCCTCACCGACCCCGCGCGCCACCTGACCCTGGCCTACGTCGACCCGGACCCCGCCCCACCGTCGCCGGCCACCCGTCGGCTGCTCGCCGAGTGCCTGGACCTGGTCACACAGCCAGTCGTCGACGACCTGCTGGACGGCGAGCCGAACGCCCTGGCCCGGCTCCGGGCCGCCGACGAGTCCCTGCGGGACCAGCACGAGGACCGCCACCGCGCCGCCGCCCTGCGATCACTCATCGCCTCCATGGTCCAGGACTACGGGAGTTGAGAGCCCCGGGGTCCATGAAATCGTCGGAGTACGCGGTATCCGGGTTACTGGTCACCGTGCGGCGAAGGCAGGAGTCGGACATGTATCGAGAGTTCATCGCCCCCGGCGACGAGGAGGTCTACCAGGCAATCGGCGAGTGGCCCTGCTCCGACGAGAGCGGCGCGCGGGTTCTCACCCTGCGAAATGATTCCGGCCAGTCTCTCGTCCTCTCCTACGACGCGCCTGCGAGGTCGGTGAGGATTCGCTGGGTGGACGACCGGGGAATCGAGGTGCTGGACGTCTTCCGCGAGAGCGCGACGCGCCTTTCCTTCACCTCAGGGCGCCCCACCCGGAACATTTCCATCGATTTCGACATGGGTGAGTGCACGGGGACGGTGGAGATCCAGGTGACGCCCCACCTGTCTGTACGCGATCGCCTCTTGTTCTCATAGAAAGCGCAATGAGTTTCCATGGTCACCGAAGGACCAGAACACCGAGAGTCACGGGACCTGACGAAGGCACTGTCCGTGGCCGCCGCTCACCGGCCTGGCCACAGGGCCTGGTCGCGTCCCTGTGACGTCGACCCGTCCAGTGCGGCAGCACGGCAACTGGCGCTGCTGGACGCGCTCACCGACGGGACGTGTGCCGCACCGGACTTCGCGCACGGCTGGTGGAAGGCCCGGCGCGCTTCCCAGGCCGACGGGGAAAGGATCCAGGGGGCCCTCGGCGATCTCTTCGACCAGGTGTTCATGATCCTCGAGGACTACTCGGTCGACCCCGACCTCGCCGAACCCGGCGACCTCGACGACGCCGGACTCCAGACAGCAGTGTCCGCGGCCTGGGGGACGTTCCGTCGCCAGGAAGTCGACCGGACCCGCCAGTGAGGTCCTCCCGGCCCGATTTTCGCTTCCGTACCGATGACAACGGGCGCCCCGCATTGGATTCCCGTGGATTCATTGAAATCGCACGCAGGGTCCTGAAGGGCGATGCGCAGGCCCGAGAGCGCGCCGCCGACGAGGTGACCGACCACCTGGGCGCCTGGACACCGGCTCAGGCCTCGGCCCTGGCGACACTCCTGGCGGCCGCTGCCGTCTCCGAAGGGAGCAACGCCGCCCTGGAAGCCGAGTTGCACGCCCTCGTCGAGCTCGCCTCCACCGGCCACGTCGGCCTCGGCACGCTTTCCCCACTGCGTGAGATCCCCCTCGCCGGTCTTCCTCCTCAGTTGCGGGGCTACGTCGATGATCTGCTGGAGGAGGGATCGTGAGGGGAGCCGCGAGAACCGGCACCGGGCCGACGCCCTGCTCGAACTGATCGCCATCTACGCCGAGGACTGCGGGAACCGATGACGACCGACCGGGAAGCCGCCGTACGGCTGCTCGAGCGCTGCGGGCTCGAGGTGACGGGAGGGGTGGCGCACGGCGGCCCACCCGTGGATGCCGCCCTCCACGCGGTCAACGGGTTCGAGGTCGAGCCGGTCGCCACGGTCCCCGCCAGCACCCCGCACGCCGCCGGCGAACTGGACGCGGCGTGGCATCACCACGCGGCGCAAGCCTCACTGCGCACGGAGGACGGCGAGTTCCTCGTCCTGCCGCCCATGCCGGGCGGGAGCGGGGTCGGCTGGATCCGCGTCAAGGACCGGGGCGGCGAGAACCTCCCGTCCCGCGTCTCCGACGTGACGGGCTCACCCGAATTCATGGCCGCGTCGGTCGAGGGCCGCCGGCTGTGCGCCGTCTCGGTCGAGGAGGTCGACTACTGGGTGGTGGTGCACGAGTTCCCCGTCCGTCAGGAGGGGCGGGACATGCCCGATCCGATCCCTGCGGCCAGGAGCCTCGGCCGGGCGGTCGACGGCGCCGACAGCCGGCAGGTCGACGAGGCGGCTCGTGAGTTCGTCGAGAAGCTCACCTTCGCGACGGCCGCCGAGATCCTCGCCATGCTCCGGGACGTCCTCGCCGAGGACTGGACGGCCCTGCCGCCCTGGGCCCGGAACCTCGCCTACCGTCTGGCCTGCCTGCAACGCCCCGACGACCCGCGACTGCTCCGGGAGGCGGCAGCGGACCTGCTGTGCTTCGGACCCGACTGGGACACCTTCGCCGAGGACCTCAAGAGGCGCGCCGCGGAACTCGAATAGTCCGGTCACGCAGGGCTCAACCGGCATCTCGGCTCCCGTCCGGCGCGGCCGCCCGTACGAAGGCGGCGATGCTCGGGAGGCCGGGGGCGTAGCCGTCCGAGGTGTCCACCGCCAGGGTGGGGACGTCGAGGGAGATCGGCACGAAGGACTCCAGCGAGTGCTCGCCCGCCGCGATCCTGTCGAGCAGGTCGCGGTCGCCGTGCGCGGCCCGGTGGGCGTCCTCCTCGGCCCGCCGGACGATGCGGTCGTGCGCGATCGCGGCGGGCGTGACGCAGCGGACGACGCGGATCCGGGCGAGGTCCGTGAGGGGTTCCAGGTGCGGCCGCCACAGCCGGTCCTGGTAGGCGGCCTCGGCCACGGTCGTCACCCCGGCCCGGAGCATCACCTCCAGCACGCCGAAGAACGCCTCCAGCGCGGGGCGGTTCAGTGGGTCGTCGCCGCCGCCCCGGTAACCGGGGGTGGACAGGACCAGACCCTGCTTGATCTCGTCCCGGACGACCGCGGGGCAGCCCAGCTCCCGTGCGAGGGCGTGGGCCAGCGTGGTCTTCCCCGTGCCGGGGCCCCCGCTCACCACGGCCAGCGTGGCTGAGGTCATGACAGGTTCACCCGCTCAGCCGCCCGTCCTTGACGGCCGAGACGAAGGAGGCCCAGCCGGCGGCCGGGAACACCAGCACCGGGCCGTGCGGGACCTTGCTGTCCCGTATCGGGACGGCGGCGGTGGCGAAGTCGGGGGAGAACTCGAGGCATGCGCCGCCGTCCGAGTTGCTGTAGGAACTCTTGCGCCACGTCACGTTGCCAAGGTCGATGGATCGCACGGTACTTCCTCCAACAGGCGCCGGATGAATTTCAGCGACTCGGCCCGGGTCAGTGCCAGGTCACGGACTGCATCGTAAGCGGCTTGCAGCTTCTCGACCGCCGCATCGTCCTCGATCAGGTCACCCCGGTGCGCGTTCTCCGTGTAGGCCACCGTGCGCTGCTGCGGCAGGCGCAGGAACCACACGTCGGTGCTGTCGAGACCGTAAGGGCCGGCGCTGAAGGGCAGCACCTGAACGGCGATGTGGCGGCGCTCCGCCACCTCGGCGAGGTGCTCCAACTGCCCGCGCCACTCGGAGGTGTCCAGCAACGCCGTCCGCAGGACCGCCTCCGAGAGGATCGTCCGGAACCGGGGCGCGTCCTCGCCCTCCAGCACCTCCCGCCGCCCCATCCGCGCCTCGACCTGCTGCTCCAGCTCCTTGCCCTTGAGGCCGCCCGCCGCCAGTACCTCCCGCGCGTACCCCGGTGTCTGCAGCAGGCCCGGCAGCACGCTCACCGCGAAGTGCCACAGGCTCACCGCCTTCGCCTCCAGCGCCATGTAGCGCCGGTACCACTCGCGGAACTGCGTGTGGTCCCCGGCCGCCAGCTCCCAGAGCGCGAGCAGCACCCGGTGCTCCGCGGGTCAGGTCGACGTCGTCGTCCCGTCCCGCTGGATGCTGTCGCCGCGGTTGTTCACGGAGATGGAGGTGCCGATGCGCCGGAAGTCGTTCATCACGCCCAGCATGCCCTTGTCCGACGGCAGGAGGGCGAGGAGCTCGGGGTCGTCCTTCAGCAGGTCGTGGAGCGTCTTCTTGTAGGCGTTGTAGGCCTTCGCCGTGTAACCGGGCTCCATGGCCGCGCCCAGCCGGTGGTCGTTGGTGACGGCGATGGAGGCGAGGTCCATGAGGTAGCAGTCGAACAGGTCGGTGACGTCCTTGGGCTTGGCGTTCTCCTCCCCGTCGCGGGCGTCGCGCGCGAACTTCCTGGCCATCTCCAGGACGATCTCGCGGTAGATGCGGTGCCGGGTGCTGCTCTGGTAGGCGGCCATGATGTGGTCGGCCTGGCCCGCGCCCTCCGTGCTCATGGTGCGCGGCGGGTTCACGCCCTCCAGCCCCGGCACCGGCAGGGGGAAGCTCTCGAACATCGCCTCCTCGTCCGGAAGGCCCGCGTTCTGGGAGGCCAGGGGGTGCAGGCCGATCTCGTGGGCCAGCATGCCCATGACGTAGCCGATGTCGTACTTCTCGAAGTAGTAGCTGGCGAGGTTGATGTCGACGCCGTCCGCGCCGCGGTCGATCACGTCGGCCGGGGTCTCCGTGGTGCGCACGTGCAGCGTGATGCGGACCGGACGGTCGCCGACGTACGCGCGGATGGTGTCGTGCCCGCGCAACAGCTCGATGATGCGGACCGCCCTGTCGCGGTACCCCTCGTTCGTGTGCTTGAGGTTGGTGAACTCGAAGTTCCCGGACTTGAAGGGAACGAGCATCCGGGGCGCCACGCCACCGGCCATCGCGCTCCCGGCGTGTGCGTCGGCGTCCGTGCCGGGACCGGGGTCGGGGTCGGGGGCCGGTTCGGTCCGCTCCCCGGCCGGGGCGGGCAGCGAGACCGGGTCCACCCACACCGCCTGGCGCCGGTCGGGGACGGCCGCGCCGCGGGCCTCCTCCCAGCTTCGTCCCGCCTCCTCGGGCATCGGGGTCACGTCGCCGATGAGTGCACCCAGCAGGGCGAGGTGGCGGTCGCGCAGGCCGGCGGCGGCGAGGGAGGAGTCCTCCGGGGCGGCGTCCAGGTCGCCGAGCAGGCTGCCGAGGATGTGCGGGCGGTGCGGGGCGTCGGCGTCCCGGTACTCGTCCCGCAGACCGAGCTGGTGGGTCAGCTCGTGCACCAGCTGCACCGGAGCCGCGTCCGCCCACCAGGTGTTCTGGTCCATCGTCCGGTCCCGGCCCACCAGGTCCACCGTCAGGTGCGGCGAGCCGGCCGGATCGACGAACTCCACCGTCACGTGCAGACGATCGCCGCTCGGCAGCCGGTGGCCCGCGGCGTTCAGGAACTCCTGGACACCCCGGTCCAGTTGTTCGCGTACGCGCGCCTTCTGAGTCTCCGTGCCGCGCAGTGCGACCCGCACCGTCAGATCGGTGACCGGCTCGCCCCGGTACGGGAACCGCCGGATGTCGAAACTCGACCGCACCACGAACCGGGGACGGCTGTCCCGCGCGCCCTGCGGGCGTGCCGGGGCGGAGGACGAGGGGGCCGGGTCGGCCTGCGGCAGGCGGGGCCGGGCTTCGGCCGGGCCGCCGGCGGTCTCCGGCGCGGCGGTCTCCGGCGCGGCGGTCTCCGGCGCGGCGGTCTCCGGCGCGGCGGTCTGGATGCTGTCGCCCTTGTTGGTGAACGTGAAGCTGGCGCCGAGGCCGAGGAAGCCGCCCGTCACCTTCCACCAGACCTTCTCCGGCGGCACGAGGCTCCGGAGCGGGCTGTCCTGCGCCAGTCGGGCGATGAGCCGCGTCCGGTAGGCGTTGTAGGCCTTCGCCGTGTTGCGGGGTTCCCAGGCCGCGTCCTTGCGCCGGTCGTTGGTGACGGCGATCGTGGCCAGGTCCATGAGGTAGGTGTCGAACAGGTCGGTGACGTCCGTGGCCCTGGCACCCTCCTCCCCGTTGCGTGCGTCCTCGGCCAGGACTCGGCCCATCTCCAGGACGACGTCCCGGTAGATGCGGTGCCGAGTGCTGCTCGGGTAGGCGGCCATGACGTGGTCGGCCTGGCCCGCGCCCTCCGTGCTCATGGTGCGCGGCGGGCTCGACTCCTCCAGCCCCGGCACGGTCAGCGGGAAGTTCGCGAACATCGCCTCCTCGTCGGGGATGCTCCGGTCCCGCGAGGCCAGGGGGTGCAGGCCGATCTCGTGGGCCAGCATGCCCATGACGTAGCCGATGTCGTACTTCTCGAAGTAGTAGCTGGCGAGGTTGATGTCGACGCCGTCCTCGCCGCGGTCGATCACGTCGGCCGGGGTCTCCGTGGTGCGCACGTGCAGCGTGATGCGGACCGGACGGTCGCCGACGTACGCGCGGATGGTGTCGTGCCCGCGCAGCGTCTCGATGATGCGGATCGCCTTGTCGCGGTACTTCTCGTTCGTGTGCTTGAGGTTGGTGAACTCGAAGTTCCCCGAGGTGAAGGGCACATGGGCCGGCGCCGCCGACTCGCCGGAAGGCGGGCCCCCGTCCTGCGGCATGCGGGCGGGGACGCCGGTGGGCGTCGTGCCGTCGGGGGACGTCGTGCCGTCGGCAGGCTGGGGCAGGGACACCGGGTCCACCCACACCGCCTCACGCGGGTCGGGGACAGCCGCGCTGCGGGCCTCCGCGAAGCCGAGACCGTCCTTCTCCGGCGCCGGGGTCACCTCCCCGATCAGCGCGCCGAGCAGGGCGAGGTGCCGGCCACGGAGACCGGCGGCGGCGAGGGAGGCGTCCTCGGGTTCGGCGTCGAGGTCGCCGAGCAGGCTGCCGGGGACGTGCGGGCGGTGGGGGGAATCGGCGTCCCGGTACTCGTCGCGCAGGCCGAGCTGGTGCGTCAGCTCGTGCACCAGCTGCACCGGGGCCGCGTCCGCCCACCACGACACCTGGTCCATCGCCCGGTCACGGCCCACCAGGTCCACCGTCACGTGCGGGGAGTCCGCGGGATCCACGTGCTCCACCGTCACGTGCAGACGGTCGCCGT
Source organism: Streptomyces sp. NPDC014882 (assembly GCF_043081325.1). Lineage (NCBI taxonomy): Bacteria > Bacillati > Actinomycetota > Actinomycetes > Kitasatosporales > Streptomycetaceae > Streptomyces > Streptomyces sp. NPDC014882. The sequence continues at coordinate 150,653 of NZ_JBIBWL010000014.1, read as the reverse complement.
TCGGCAGCCGGTACCCGGGGGAATTCAGGAACTCCTCGACACCCGAACCGAGTTGCTCGACGACACGGGCATTCTGCTCCTCCGCACCACGCGTCGCGACCCGCACCGTGAGATCGGTGACCGTCTCGCCCCGGTACGCGAACCGCCGGACGTCGAAACTCGACCGCACCACGAACCGGGGACGGCTGTCCCGCGCACCCTGCGGCCGTTCCGTGACCGACGGACCGTGGGAGGCGGGGTCCGGGCCGGTCTGCGGCAGTCGGGGGCGGGCTTCGTAGGCCGGGGCGGGCCGCTGGATGCTGTCGCCGACGTTGTTGGCCGCGATGCTGGTGCCGAGCCGTGTGAAGTTCGCCGCGACGCCTCGCCACCCCTTGTCGGGGGGCAGGAGGGCCTGGAGCGCGGGGGCGTCCGCCAGCTGTTGGCGCAGCAGCTCCTTGTAGGCGTTGTAGACCCTGGCCGTGTTGACGGGCTCCAGGATGGCCCGTCCCCGGTGGTCGTTGGTGACCGCGATCGTCGCCACGTCCATCAGATACGTGTCGAACAGGTCCGTGACGTCCCTGGCGGCCGCGCCCTCCTCGCGGTCGGCGGCCTGCTGCGCCAGGACGCGCGCCATCTCCACCACCACGTCGCGGTAGATGCGGTGCCGCACACGCTCCGGCGAGGCCGCCATGACGTGGTCCGCCTGCCCCGCCCCGTCCGTGTTCATCACACGGTTCGCCGGCAGCCCCGGCACCGGCTGCGCCACACCCCTGTTGCGGTTCTCGTCCCCTGCCAGCTCGTCCCGCGCCGACGCCAGCGGATGCAGACCGATCTCGTGCGCCAGCATCCCCATGACGTAACCGATGTCGTACTTCTCGAAGTAGTAGCTCGCCAGATTGATCTGGACCCCGCGCATCTCCGCCGGGGGCCGGTCCGCCAGAGCATCCGCGAGATCCGCCCGGGCCGCCTCCGCCGCCTCGTCGTCACCCGAGTCGGCCGCGGCCTGCAGAGCGCTCGTCGCGGCCCTCTGACGCTCCACGTCCAGGTCGATCACGTCCGCCGGTGTCTCCGTCGTCCGCACGTGCAACGTGATCCGCACCGGACGACCACCGACGTACTCACCGATCACGGCATGACTGCGCAGCGTCTGAAGGACACGCACCGCCTTGTCCCGGTACGCGTCGTTCTCGTAGTTCAGATTCGTGAACACGAAATTGCCCGACCCGAACGGCAGCAGCCCCTCCCCCCGCCGCATCCGGGCGGGTACTTCGGTGACGGCCGAGGCATCGGTGTCGCCGGCCGGCCGGGGCAGGGACACCGGGTCCACCCACACCGCCTCGCGCGGGTCGGGGACGGCCGCGCTGCGGGCCTCCGCGAAGGTCCGGCCGGCCTCCTCCGGTGCCCGGTCCACCTCCCCGATCAGCGCGCCGAGCAGGGCGAGGTGCCGGTCGCGCAGACCGGCCGCCACGAGGGAGGAGTCCTCGGGGGCCGCGTCCAGGTCGCCGAGCAGACTGCCGAGGACGTGCGGGCGGTGCAGGGCGTCGGCGTCCCGGTACTCGTCCCGCAGACCCAGCTGGTGCGTCAGCTCGTGCACCAACTCCACGGGGGCCGCATCGGTCCACCACGTGTTCTGGTCCATCGCCCGGTCCCGACCCACCAGGTCCACGGTCAGGTGCGGCGAATCGGACGGGTCGACGTACTCCACCGTCACGTGCAGACGGTCCCCGCCGGGCAGACGGTAACCCGGATCGTTCAGCAACTCCTGCACGCCCAGGCCGAGTTGTTCGCGTACACGCGCGCCCTGCTCCTCCGTGCCGCGCAGCGCGACGCGGACGGTCAGGTCGGTGACCGGGTCACCGTCGTGCGTGAACCGGCGGGCGTCGAAGCCCGACCGCACCACGAACCGGGGGCGGGTGTCACGCGCGCCTCGCGGCAGCGGCAGGACCTGCCCGTTCACGTTCTCTTCGGTCTGCCGGTCGCCGGTGGTCTCGTGCGGGAGCCGGGGGCGGGCCTCGCCGGCCGGGGCGGGCCGCTGGATGCTGTCGCCCCGGTTGTTCGTCCCCACACTGGTGGCGAGCCGGGCGAAGTCCCCCAGCACACCGAGCATGCCCTTGTCAGCGGGCAGCAAGGTACGAAGGTCACCGTCCGCAGGCAGACGGGCGGCCAACTGCGCCTTGTAGGCGTTGTAGGCCCTCGCCGTGTAGCCCGGCTCCGTGGCCGCCCGTCCCCGGTGGTCGTTGGTGACCGCGATCGTCGCCACGTCCATCAGGTACGTGTCGAACAGGTCCGTGACGTCCCTGGTGCTGGCCCCCTCCTCGCGGTCGGCCGCCTGCTGCGCCAGGACGCGCGCCATCTCCACCACCACGTCACGGTAGATCCGGTGCCGCACACGCTCCGGGGAAGCCGCCATGATGTGGTCCGCCTGCCCCGCACCCACCGTGTTCATCACACGGTTCGCCGGCAGCCCCGGCACCGGCTGCGGCTTCCCCGCGTTGTCGGCCTCGTCCCGGCCCAGACCGTCCTGCGCCGAGGCCAGCGGATGCAGACCGATCTCGTGCGCCAGCATCCCCATGACGTAACCGATGTCGTACTTCTCGAAGTAGTAGCTCGCCAGATTGATCTCGACGCCGCGCATCTCCGCCGCGGGCCGGTCCGCCAGAGCATCCGCCAGCTCCAGCCGGGCGGCCTCCGCCGCCTCGTCGTCACCCGAGTTCGCCGCGGCCTCCAGCGCACGCATCGCGGCATCCTGACGCGCCACGTCCAGGTCGATCACGTCCGCCGGCGTCTCCGTCGTCCGCACGTGCAACGTGATCCGCACCGGACGGCCACCGACGTACTCACCGATCACGGCATGACTGCGCAGCGCCTCGATGACACGCATCGCCTTGCGCTGGTACGCACCATTGTCATAGTTCAGGTTCGTGAACACGAAGTTGCCCGACCGGAACGGCCGCAGCTCCTCCTCTTCCTGCCGCATCCGGGCAGGGACTTCGGTGATGGCCATGGCCTCGGAATCCCCGGCCGGCCGGGGCAGGGACACCGGGTCCACCCAGAGGGACTCACGGGTGACCGGTGTGGCGGCGGACCGCACGGCCTCCCAGCTCTGCTCGCCGTCCTGGTCGCTCCCCTGCGGGTCGAGGTCGCCGATCAGAGCGCTCAGGAGAGCCAGGTGCCGGTCGCGCAGACCGGCCGCCACGAGGGAGGAGTCCTCGGGTTCCGCGTCCAGGTCGCCGAGCAGACTGCCGAGGACGTGCGGGCGGTGGAGGGAATCGGCGTCCCGGTACTCGTCCCGCAGACCCAGCTGGTGCGTCAGCTCGTGCACCAACTCCACCGGCGCGGCGTCCACCCACCAGGTGTTCTGGTCCATCGCCCGGTCGCGACCTGCCAGGTCCACCGTCAGGTGAGGCGAGTCGCCGACGTCGACGGGCTCCACCGTCACGTGCAGACGGTCACCGTTCGGCAGCCGGTAGGCGGGATCGTTCAGGAACTCCTGCACACCCGCGCTCAGCTGCCTGAAGACGCGTGCGCTCTGGTCCTCCGTGCCCCGCAGCGCCACCCGCACGGTCAGATCGGTGACCGGCTCGCCGACGTGCGTGAACCGGCGGGCGTCGAAGCCCGACCGCACGACGAAGCGCGGACGGCCGTCCCGCGCCCCCTGCGGCAGCGGCCGGCCGGAGAGCGCACGCTCACCCCGGTCACCGGTGCCCTCCTGCGGGAGGCGGGGGCGGGCCTCGCCGGCCGGGGCGGGCCGCTGGATGCTGTCGCCCCGGTTGTTCGTCCCCACACTGGTGGCGAGCCGGGCGAAGTCACCCAGCACACCCCAGCGGCCCTTGTCGGCCGGCAGCAGGGCACGCAGACGACTGCCCTGCGGCAGGTGCGCGTCCAACTGCGCCTTGTAGGCGTTGTACGACCTCGCCGTGTAGCCCGGGTCGGTGATCGCCCGCGCCCGGTGGTCGTTGGTGACCGCGATCGACGCCAGGTCCATCAGATAGGTGTCGAACAGATCCGTGACGTCCTTGGCCTTGGCGCCCTCCACGCCCACCCGGGCCCGCTGCTCCAGCACACCCGCCATCTCCACGATCACGTCCCGGTACATGCCGTGCCGGATCGACTGCGGGAACGCCGCCATGATGTGATCCGCCTGGCCCGAACCGATCGTGTTCATGAACCGCGGCTCGCTCAACGACTCCAGACCCGGCACCGCCAACGGCATCCCCGCGAACAGGTCCTCCTCCTCCGCGATACGCCCGTTGCGCGAGGCCAGCGGATGCAGACCGATCTCATGCGCCAGCATCCCCATGACGTAACCGGTGTCGTACTTCTCGAAGTAGTAACTCGCCAGATTGATCTCGACACCGTCGACGCCGCGGTCGATCACATCCGCCGGAGGCTCCGTCGTCCGCAGACGCAACGTGATCCGCACCGGACGGCCACCGACGTAGTTCCTGATCGTGCCGTGCTCCTCCAGCAACTCGACGATCCGCATCGCCTTCTCGACATACCGGTCCGTCTGGTTCAGGTTCGTGAACTCGTAATTCCCCATCCGGAACGACCGCAGGGCGGGCTCCGACCCCGTCGGCGCCGCGTCGGTGTCCTGCGGCATGTGCGCCGGGACCTCTGCGGCCGTCGAGCCCTCGGAGGGGCTGGGCAGGGACACCGGGTCCACCCACACCGCTTCGCGGGTGTCCGCAACGGCCGCGCTCCGGGCCTCCTCGAAGGTCCGGTCCACCTGCTCGGGTGCCGGATCCACCTCGCCGATCAGTGCGCCGAGCAGGGCGAGGTGGCGGTCGCGGAGACCGGCGGCGGCGAGGGAGGAGTCCTCCGGGTCCGCGTCCAGGTCGCCCAGCAGGCTGCCGAGGACGTGCGGGCGGTGCGGGGAACCGGCGTCCCGGTACTCGTCGCGCAGGCCCAGCTGGTGGGTCAGCTCGTGGACCAGCTGCACCGGGGCGGCGTCCGCCCACCACGACACCTGGTCCATCGCCCGGTCCCGGCCCACCAGGTCCACCGTCAGGTGCGGCGAATCGCCGACGTCCACCGGCTCGACCGTCACGTGCAGACGGTCACCGTTCGGCAGCCGGTGGGCCGGATCGTTGAGGAACTCCTCCACGCCTGCGTGAAGCCGGCCGAACACGCGGGTGTTCTGCTCGTGCGTGCCGCGCAGCGCGAGACGGACCGTGAGGTCGGTCACCGGCTCGCCGGCGTGCACGAACCGGCGGGCGTCGAAGCCCGACCGCACCACGAACCGCGGACGGCCGTCCCGCGTCCCGCTCGACGGTGATGCGTCGGGCGACAGGGTTCGCGGCGCCGTGCCGATGCCGGTACCGGGAAGCCGGGGGCGCGCCTCGCCCGTGTTCCCGCTCGGCTGTTCCGGAGCAGGGGGCTCGGGCCGTTGGATGCTGTCGCCGCGGTTGTTGGTCGCGATGCTGGTGGCGAGTTGTGTGAAGTCCCTCGCGACGCCGAACAGACCCTTGTCGGAGGGGAGGAGTGCCTGCAGCGCGGGGGTGTCACCCAGCCGGGCGTGGAGCATCTGCTTGTAGGCGTTGTAGACCCTCGCCGTGTAGTTGGGTTCCTTGACCGCGTTCATCCGGTAGTCGCTGGTGACCGCGATGGACGCGAGGTCCATGAGGTAGGTGTCGAAGAGGTCGGTGACGTCCTTGGACCTGGCTCCCGCGACACCGACCCGGGCGTGCTGCGCGAGCACCCTGGCCATCTCCACGACGATGTCGCGGTAGATGCCGTGCCGGATGGTGGCGGGGTAGGCCGCCATGATGTGGTCGGCCTGGCCCGCGCCCTCGGTGTTCATCGTGCACGGTGTCTTCAGGTCGGTCAGTCCCGGCACCGGCAGGGGCATGCCCCGGTAGGCCTCCTCCTGCTCCGGGATGTCCGTGTTGCGGGAGGCGAGGGGGTGCAGGCCGATCTCGTGGGCCAGCATGCCCATGAGGTAGCCGATGTCGTACTTCTCGAAGTAGTAGCTGGCCAGGTTGATCTGCACACCGTCCGCGCCCAGGTCGCGCACGTCGGCCGGGGTTTCGGTCGTGCGCAGGTGCAGGGTGATACGGACCGGACGGTCTCCGACGTAGTTCTTGATGGTGGTGTGCTCGTCGAGCACACCGATGACCCGGACCGCCTTGTCGAGGTACCTCTCCGTCTGGTTGAGGTTCGTGAACTCGTAGTTCCCCAGCTTGAACGGACGCGGGGCCGGCTCGGTTGCCGCATCGGCGTCCTGCGGCATGTGAGCGGGGACCTCGGTACCGGTGGTGTCGCCGGTGGGCCCGGGCAGGGAGACCGGGTCCACCCATACCGCTTCGCGCAGGTCCGGGACGGCGGCGTTCCGGGCTTCCTCCCAGCTCCGGCCGGCCTCCTCGGGCGCCGGGGTCACGTCCCCGACGAGCGCGCCGAGCAGGGCGAGGTGCCGGCCACGCAGACCGGCGGCGGCGAGGGAGGCGTCCTCGGGTTCGGCGTCGAGGTCGCCGAGCAGGCTGCCGGGGACGTGCGGGCGGTGCGGGGCGTCGGTGTCCCGGTACTCGTCGCGCAGGCCGAGCTGGTGGGTCAGCTCGTGCACCAGCTGCACCGGGGCGGCGTCGGTCCACCACGACACCTGGTCCATCGCCCGGTCCCGGCCGACCAGGTCCACCTTCAGGTGCGGCGAACCGGCCGGGTCGACGTGCTCCACCGTCACGTGCAGGCGGTCGCCGTTCGGCAGCCGGTGGCCCGCGGCGTTCAGGAACTCCTCCACACCCGCACCGAGCCGCTCGCGTACGCGAGCCTGCTGATCCTCCGTGCCCCGCAGCGCGACGCGGACGGTCAGGTCGGTGACCGGGTCACCGGCGTGCGTGAAGCGGCGGGCGTCGAAACCCGACCGCACGACGAAGCGCGGACGGCCGTCGCGCGCACCCTGCGGCAGCGGCTCGGCGGGGAGCGGAACCTCGTTCCGGGCCTCCTCGGACTGCCGCGCAGTGCTCTGCGGCAGTCGGGGGCGGGCTTCGTAGGCCGGGGCGGGCCGCTGGATGCTGTCGCCGACGTTGTTGGCCGCGATGCTGGTGCCGAGCCGTGTGAAGTTCGCCGCGACGCCTCGCCAGCCCTTGTCGGGGGGCAGGAGTGCCTGGAGCGCGGGGGCGTCCGCCAGTTGTCCGCGCAGCAGCTCCTTGTAGGCGTTGTAGACCCTGGCCGTGTTGACGGGCTCCAGGATGGCCCGTCCCCGGTGGTCGTTGGTGACCGCGATCGTCGCCACGTCCATCAGATACGTGTCGAACAGGTCCGTGACGTCCCTGGCGGCCGCGCCCTCCTCGCGGTCGGCGGCCTGCTGCGCCAGGACGCGCGCCATCTCCACCACCACGTCGCGGTAGATGCGGTGCCGCGCACGCTCCGGCGAGGCCGCCATGACGTGGTCCGCCTGCCCCGCCCCGTCCGTGTTCATCACACGGTTCGCCGGCAGCCCCGGCACCGGCTGCGCCACACCCCTGTTGCGGTTCTCGTCCCCTGCCAGCTCGTCCCGCGCCGACGCCAGCGGATGCAGACCGATCTCGTGCGCCAGCATCCCCATGACGTAACCGATGTCGTACTTCTCGAAGTAGTAGCTCGCCAGATTGATCTGGACCCCGCGCATCTCCGCCGGGGGCCGGTCCGCCAGAGCATCCGCGAGATCCGCCCGGGCGGCCTCCGCCGCCTCGTCGTCACCCGAGTCGGCTGCGGCCTCCAGAGCACGCATCGCGGCAGCCCGACGAGCCACGTCCAGGTCGATCACGTCCGCCGGCGTCTCCGTCGTCCGCACGTGCAACGTGATCCGCACCGGACGACCACCGACGTAGTCGCTGATCACGCCGTGGCTGCTCAACGTCTGAATGACACGCACCGCCTTGTCCCGGTACGCGTCGTTCTCGTAGTTCAGGTTGGTGAACGTGAAATTACCCGAGCCGAAGGGGAGCAGACCTTCCCCTCGCGTCATCCGGGCCGGGACTTCGGTGCCGGCCGGGCCGTCGGAATCGTCGGATTCGCCGGCCGGCCGGGGCAGGGACACCGGGTCCACCCACACCGCCTCGCGCGGGTCGGGGACGGCCGCGCTGCGGGCCTCCTCGAAGCTGCGGCCGGCCTCCTCGGGCGCCGGGGTCACGTCCCCGATCAGCGCGCCGAGCAGGGCGAGGTGCCGGTCGCGCAGACCGGCCGCCACGAGGGAGGAGTCCTCGGGGGCCGCGTCCAGGTCGCCGAGCAGACTGCCGAGGACGTGCGGGCGGTGCAGGGAATCGGCGTCCCGGTACTCGTCCCGCAGACCCAGCTGGTGGGTCAGCTCGTGCACCAGCTGCACCGGGGCCGCGTCCGCCCACCACGACACCTGGTCCATCGCCACGTCACGGTCGACCAGGTCCACCGTCAGGTGCGGCGAATCGGCCGGGTCGACGAGTTCCACCGTCACGTGCAACCGGTCGCCGTTCGGCAGCCGGTAGGCCGGATCGTTGAGGAACTCCCCCACTCCTGCGGCGAGTCGGCCGAAGGTACGCGCGCCCTGGTCCTCCGTGCCGCGCAGCGCGACGCGGACGGTCAGGTCGGTGACCGGGTCACCGTCGTGCGTGAACCGGCGGGCGTCGAACCCGGAGCGCACCACGAACCGGGGACGGGTGTCCCGCGCGCCCTGCGGCAGCGGCGGTGTCCGCCCTTCGGTCTGCCGGTCGCCTGCGCTTCCCTGCGGGAGGCGGGGGCGGGCCTCGCCGGCCGGGGCGGGCCGCTGGATGCTGTCGCCCCGGTTGTTCGTCCCCACGCTCGCGGCGAGCTGCGCGAAGTCACCCAGCACACCCCAGCGGCCCTTGTCGGCCGGCAGCAGGGCACGCAGACGACTGTCCTGCGGCAGGTGGGCGGCCAGCTGTGCCTTGTAGGCGTTGTACGACCTCGCCGTGTAGCCCGGATCGGTGATCGCCCGCGCCCGGTGGTCGTTGGTGACCGCGATCGACGCCAGGTCCATCAGATAGGTGTCGAACAGATCCGTGACGTCCTTGGCCTTGGCGCCCTCCACGCCCACCCGGGCCCGCTGCTCCAGCACACCCGCCATCTCCACGATCACGTCCCGGTACATGCCGTGCCGGATCGACTGCGGGAACGCCGCCATGATGTGATCCGCCTGGCCCGAACCGATCGTGTTCATGAACCGCGGCTCGCTCAACGACTCCAGACCCGGAACCGCCAACGGCATCCCCGCGAACAGGTCCTCCTCCTCCGCGATACGCCCGTTGCGCGAGGCCAGCGGATGCAGACCGATCTCATGCGCCAGCATCCCCATGACGTAACCGGTGTCGTACTTCTCGAAGTAGTAGCTCGCCAGATTGATCTCGACACCGTCGACGCCGCGGTCGATCACGTCCGCCGGAGGCTCCGTCGTCCGCAGACGCAACGTGATCCGCACCGGACGGCCACCGACGTAGTTCCTGATCGTGCCGTGCTCCTCCAGCAGCTCGACGATCCGCATCGCCTTCTCGACATACCGGTCCGTCTGGTTCAGGTTCGTGAACTCGTAATTCCCCATCCGGAACGACCGCAGGGCGGGCTCCGACACCGTCGGTACGGCATCCGGGTTCGTGGGGGTGTCCGAGCCCTCGCCGGCACCGGAGAGCGTGCTCAGTTCGCGTGCTTCCTCTTCCCCCTCCGACGACTCCGGTGAAGCGTCGGGGGTCCGGGACACGGGTGACGGGGGCAACGGGACCGCGGCCGCGTCCTCGTGGGGCGGCAGCGGCAACCGGGGCGGCACGGACGGCGGCGCCGAGGGCTGGACGACGGGCGGGACCACCGGCTCGGCGTCGGCCTCCGCCGGCTCGGTGTCGACCGCGACCGGCTCGGTGTCGACCTCCACCGGGTCGACGGGCGGCGAGCCGACAGCCGCCGCTTCGTCGACGGCCGTCGCGTCCACCGGCTCCGGGGTCACGGACGAGGGGTCCACCGAATCCGAGTCCACGGACGACGAGTTCACGGACGGCGAGTTCACGGACGGCGAGTCCACGGGCTCCGGGACCACGGACGGCGAGTCCACGGGCTCCGGGACCACGGACGTCGCTGCCGTCGATGCCGTGTCCACCACCGGCGTGTCCGCGGAAGGCGTCTCCCGCACGTCCGATGTCGTCTGCGTCTGCGTCTGCGTCTGCGTCTGCGTCTGCGTCTGCGTCTGTGTCTCCGCCCGGGTCGGTTCGGGGGCCGGGGTGCGGAGGGTCAGGGGGACGATGTCGCCTCCCCGGCGGCGGAGCCGGATGTGCGTGCCGTCGGTGCCGTCCGGGCCGGGGTAGGTGTGGGCGGTGCCGTTCTCCTCGACGAGGGTGACGGTGGTGCCGGTCGCCGCCGCGGCCCACCGGGCGACGGCGTGGTCGGCCTCGGGGCCCCAGGGGGCACGGGTGAGGTGGCCGCGCAGGTGCGCTTCCCGCGCCTGCGGGCTCGGCGTGGCGCCGCTGCGCAGCCCCACCAGGGGCGGCGGCGAGAAGAGCGAGTCGCGCTGCGCCGGGTCGCCCGGAAGGCCGTACAGACGCAGCAGCTGGGTGGGCGAAAGCTGGGCGGAGTGGCGCAGCCGTGCCACTTCGGGGCCGTACGTTCCGGGCTGTTCCGTGGCGTGGCGCAGGGCCGTGGACAGCGCGCCGAAGAAGCCGTTGCCCCGGCCGGTGGGCGTGCCCTGGGCGTAGGTGGCGCCGTCGGGGGCGGTGAGGACGCCGTCGCGGGCCAGGCGGTAGCGCGGGCCGCTGCTCTCGGCAGGCGGCGCCCAGGGCGGGGTGGTGTGGCTGCGGTGGGCCGGCTGCCGCGTCGCGGGGGTGCCGTCGGTGGCGGGCGCCGCCGCTGTGTCGGGGGCGGCTCCGGTCGCGGGTGCCGGCAGGGCGACGGTCACCGGGGCCGGGGTGCCGGGCGGCAGGGCGGCGTGGAAGAAGCCGTCGGCGGAGAACAGGACCGGGTCTTTCACCGGGTCGACGGCGGCCGGGTCGGCGCCGTGCGGGAGGAAGACCTGCTCGCGGCCCTCACCGGTCACCACGGTGAGCGGGGTGCCGAGGATCCGGGCGGCGAGGGCGGGCAGCAGGTCGGCGCCGCCGTGGTCGCCGGCCCGGCGCACGGGCGGGGCGGGTTCGCCGTCCGTACGGCCGGTGTCGTCCGGGCGGGGCTCGGGCGCGAACGGGCGGGACAGGGCGGCTCTCGCCAGCTCGATCCGCTGCCCGGTGGTCGGCCAGAAGGTCAGCGGGAGACGGCCGAAGGCGTCGAACTCGGCCTGTTGCGCCGGGGTGAGCGTCACTCCGGCCTGGTCGAGTTCGGTCTGGGTGAAGGTGTCGGCGACGTCCAGGGCGAGGGCGTCGAGGAGGTCCTCGTTGCCGTCGCCGCCCAGCGCCCAGGCGAGGCGTTCGCGGGCGGCGTCGACGGCCTCGGCGGTGACCGCCGGATCGCCGGGGGCTTGCGTGAACCGGTCGGCGAGTTCGGTGCCGAGCAGGTGGGGCAGCCGGCCGTGGGCGTCGGCGGCGGCGAGGAGCGCGTGGAAGAACGAGGCGCCGTCGTGCGGCATGTCGTGCACCTCGCGCACCGTGGCGCCGTCCGGGGAGGTGAGGGTGCGCGGGGCGGAGCCGGTGGCGTCGGTGACCGTGTACGGCTCCGGCGCCTCGGAACGCCACCCCGGCCGGGTGTACTCCTGGGGCGGGCCCGGCACCGGGCCCGCGGACGTGCCCTGGTGGTGGGCGGTGAGGCGGGAGGCGGCGAGGTGCAGCCGGTGGTGGTCCGCGGCGGCGGCGTCGGTGCGCTCCTGCCACCGGCGGACCTCGTCGCGGGCGGCCTGCCAGGCGACGACGGCCGGCGACTCGGCGAGCTCCCGCGGCAGGACGGTCGACAGGTCGAAGCGCTCGTCGCCGAGCGCGGCCCGTTCCTCGGTGCCCAGGTCGAGCCAGGCCTCCCGGGCCCGGGCCCGGGCGTCGTAGTAGCGCTGCTCGGCGGTGGCGAGGTCGCCGGCCGCCTGGGCCTGCGCGTCCCAGGCCTTGCCGACCTCGTCGGGGAAGGTGGTGTCGTCGAGGAGGCCGTAGTCGCGGGCGATGTCCTCGCGCAGCCAGACCAGGGCGGTGGTCTCGGCCTCGGCGGCGCGCGGGCCGCGCCTGGCCTTGCCGAGCGCGTGGAGGGGGCGGCTGTCGGTGAGCCGGTGGTCCACCTCGGCCACCGACAGCCAGCTCACCGGCAGCGCGAACAGCATGCTGCGGTCGGTGCCGACCTTGAGGTGGGTGCCGAGGGTGGTGTCCGCGGTGGCCTTGGTCACGGTGCCGTCGGCCGCGCCGCCGACCGGGACCGCGGCACTGGGGATGACCGCGCCCGCTCTGTCGGTGTTCGTCGTCGAGGCGATGCCCGCGGCCCCCTCGACGGTGTCGGTGACGCCGGACTCCAGCGCGTCGGAGGTCTTCGTCCGCTGCATGGCCTCCATGCGCGGCTTGTTCTCCACGGCGAGCAGGCGGGCGCCGCGGCGGTGCATCTTCGCGTACAGGCGGGAGTCGGCGGTGTGGAACTGGCGCAGGAGGCGGGCGGAGGCCTGGACGGGCAGCGGTGAGCCGTTCGCGCTCAGCGCGTCGCGGAAGGCCGCGGCCAGGCCGGTCTGGGTGGTGGCCTCCTGCTGGGCCTGGGCGGGGACGGTGCCGAGACCGGTGAGCGGGGTCCGGCGGGCCTTGCGCACGGCCTCGGCGAGCCGGTCGCCGGTGTACCGGGTGCCGAGGTCCTTGTCCCCGACGCCGTCGGCGCGGGCGGTGGCGAGGGTCAGGGCGTCGTGCACGTTGGCGGCGCCGTGGATGTCCACGGCGAGGATGCCGGAGCCGACCAGGTCGTCGAAGGGCAGGACGTCCGAGGCGTCCGAGGCGTCCGAGGCGTCGGAGGCGTCGGAGGGGCCGCCGGCGGCGGAGGCGCGCCAGTCGGCGATGCGCTCCGGACGGGACTGGGCCGCCGTCAGCAGCCGCACCGCGCGCTCCGGTTCCCTCACGTCTCCCTCGGTGAGGGCGCCGTCGGAGCCGTCGCCCTCCGGGGTCAGCAGGTTGGCCGAGACGATCTCCCTGAGGCTGCCGACGTCGGTCTGGGCGCGGGGGGCGAGCGGGTCGCCGGCCGCGTCCGTCATGGTCACGGTCAGGGTGTAGGTGGTGACGATCTCGGCGTGCGTCTGGGCGGTCGTCATGTTCGGCATCGAGGTGCGGCCGCTGGTCTCGGTCCGGGTGCTCGACTCCTGCTTGGCCGCGGTGCCCTGCAGGGAGGGGTCGGACATGAGGACGCCGCCCTGCTTCGTGCGCGGCTTGCCGCTCGCCGTCGTGTCCGTCTGCGTCGTGCGCAGGCCGACGCTCGCCGACGCGTCGACGCCCCGGTCCCGGGAGGCGGAGTCGGCGTCGTCGCGGGCGACGGTGCGGTAGTCCTCCAGCTCGAAGCCGGTGCGCAGCCGCTCCACGGTGGTGGTGACCGGGGTCAGCTTGAACCGGACCTGCGCGGGACTGCCGCCGACCGGCAGGTGGGTCGGGCTGGTCCAGGTGCGGTGGCGGACCGGCAGGGTCATCCCGTCGGTGGTGAGCTCGTGCAGGTTGGCCCGGAGGAAGTCCGGGGAGAGCCGCTGGAGGACCTGCTCGCGGTCGTGCGAGGACACCCCGATCTCCTCGAGCTGCCGCATCAGCGGGGGGACCGCCCGGCCGGCGTCCAGCCGGCCGCTGGGGTGGCCGGGGAAGCGGCGGCCGCGCAGGAAGGCGGGCACCCGGTAGCCGCCGCCGAGGTTGTCCGGGGTGGTGGTGCCGATGCCGTCCGGGGCGAGCCCGGCCTCGATGGCGTCCTGCATCGGCAGGTGGAACATCACCGCGTCCCGGATGCGCTGGACCGCGGCGGCGGCCCGGCGCGGGGCGAGCCCGGAGGCCAGGCGGTCGGAGAGCCGGCCGGCCGCGGAGCTGATCCGGGCCGCCGCACGGGTGCCCACCATGCCCATCGCGGCCGTCCAGCGGTCGCGGACCGCGACGGTCTCGACGACGTCGGCGACCACCAGGTACGCCCGCCCGGCGAACGTGAGGGTGGTGTTGTGTCCGGGGGTGAGGGTCTTCGCGGCGCTGCGTCCCGCACCCCAGGAGTACTGGAGGCCGGCGGCGTACGAGCCGATCATCGCCTGGGTGCCGTCGGTCCGCAGGAGCGGCGTGTAGGCGCCCTGGAGGCCGACGGTGGCGCGTCGGGCGGTGCTCTCCGTGCCGGCGATGCGGTGCTCGTTGCCGACGGTGGCCTCGAAGCTGGACGGCTTCGGGTCGCTCTTGACGCGCAGGTTGTGCAGTTCGCCGCGGATCGCGGCCTTCAGGTAGTGGGTGCGGAACGGTCCAGCCCCGTTGAGCCCGGTGATGCGGGAACCGAACGGGCCGAGGTACTGGCCGAGTTGCCCGGCCACGCCGAGGTTCGCCACCGCCCGGTGCAGGGCGGTGCGCACGGGGGCGGCGGGTGCGCTGACGTGCCAGGTCTCGCCCGCGGCCTCGTCGGCGGTGGCCTGTACGAGCTGCTGGCGCCGCTGTCCGCCCTCGACGCTGAGGACGACGTGCGGGGCGCTCAGCAGCCTCTCGGTGAGCCGCTGGCCGGCCGAGTCCCGCCCGGGCAGCGGGCTCGTGCCGTCGAGGAGCTGGTCGGCCTCGGCGGCGGAGGGCGGCGGTCCGGGCGTCGGCGTGGTGGTCGCGGGCGCCGGTGCCGTCTCCCCGGGCGCGGGGTCCGCCGGGGGGTGGCGCTCGGAGGCGTGCGCGGCGGGCACCGCCAGCTCCACCCGGCCCACGGTCTCCGTGCCCCGGTCGAACAGCGGGCGTTCCTGCTTCCTGCTGACGAAGTAGCCCGCGCCGAGCACGCCGACCGTCAGGAGCCGGGCCCAGCCGCGCGGACGGAGGTGGCCTTCGAAGGAGGCGCTCAGCTCCACCCGGTAGCTGTAGAGGTCGGCGCCGTCGTGGTAGGTCAGCTGGTCGTGGGTGACCGCGACCGCGGCCCGGGTGGCCTTCTGCTCGGTGTGGGCGTACCGGGCCCCGACGGCCGTGTTGCCGGCCTGGCGGGGCACGTTGACCTCGGGCACCTTGTCGTGGTCGCGCAGCAGGATGCCCAGTTCGGCGCCGCCGGACAGGGTGCTGGAGGACTGCTGTCCCTGGCCGGAGACCTCGGTGCCGATCACCGCGTTGCGCAGCGAGCGCTCGGTCAGGGTGGTCTCGAACCGCCGGTCGGTGAGCCGGGCCCGCAGGATCAGGGTGTGGTGACCGCGGCGGAGCTTGCCGTCCTCGGTGAGGGCGACCGGTATGCCGGTGGTGGTCAGGTCGTCCAGGCTCTGGGCCAGGGTGGGGCGGTTCAGCGCCTCGCGGACCTGGCGGTCGTTGTGCAGCGCGGTCCGCATCCGCCCGTCGCCGTACCAGAACTTGGCCAGGCGCGGGTGCTTCAGCATGAGCGGCGGGACGAACAGGGACGGGTACGAGCGGTGCAGGGTGTCGATGACGGCGTCCGCGAAGACGCGCAGGGGGTCCTGCGGGGTGGAGGACTGGTCCTGCGGGGTGGAGGGCTGCTGGTCCTGCTGGTCCTGTGGGGTGGAGGGCTGCTGGTCCTGCCGGTCCTGTGGGGTGGAGAGCTGCTGGTCCTGCCGGTCCTGCGGGGTGGAGGGCTGCCGGCCCTGCTCGCCCTGCGGGGTGGAGGGCTGCTGGTCGGCGTCGTTCTGGTCCTGCTCCGCCACCGGGGTCAGGCCCGTCGCCGGGGTCTGGTCCGTCGCCGGGGTCTGGTCCGGGCCCGTCGCCGGGGTCTGGTCCTGGACGGTGGGTGCGAGCGGCTGCGGGCGGTCGGGCAGGAAGCCCTCGGCACGGACCTGGCCGCTCAGATGGACCGGGTCCTCCCGGGTGAGGTACCACGGCACCGGGGGTTCGGCGTCCGGGTCGGGGCCCGTCTGTCCGGGGGTCCGGCCGTCCCAGCCCGCGAGCCGGCGCGCGTCCCGGGTGGACATCCAGTCCAGGCTGACGACCCGGACCGGGCGGGCCGCGGACGCCGGTTCGCCGGCCTTTCGGATCATCAGGGTGCGCTCCACCCGGTAGAGCGCGACCGGGTGGTTGCGGACGCGGCCGGTCGTCTTGCGGGCCGCGTCCGTGCCGAGGTAGTGGCTCCGACCGGCGCTGAAGTCGGCGCGGACCATCGGGCCGCCCTGGATCCGTACGTCCGTCTCCGTGCCTTCGAGGTTGTAGCTCGGGCCGGCGGTGACCTGGATGCCGAAGCGGGTGTCGCGGACGTGGCCGCGCTGGTTCTGGTAGGTGGTCTGGGTCAGGTCCCGGATCTCCGCCTTGACCGACTCGGTCACCAGGGTGGCCCGGTGCGGGATCGACCGCTCGACGATCAGGTGCCCCAGCGGGTGCCGGCCGCTGCCCCGGGTCAGCTCGGGTCCGCTGACCGGTCCGGTGAGCCGCCCGAACAGCGCGAGGAGCCGTGTCGGCCTGACGTAGGAGACGAGCGTGCGGTGCGCCGAACTGCCCGGCCTGGCCCCGGAGACGGCGATCGCCAGGTCCTCCGGAGGGTCGACGAGGTGCAGTCCGGCGATGGTGGTGGCGCGCGGCTCGAGCCCGTCGGGGAAGGTCAGCGTCCGCGGCGCGCGGCGCGGGCCCTTGAAGGCCACGGTGAAGTCGTCGGGCAGCCGCCAGCTCAGCCCGTCCCGCACGGCGAACTGCGCGGTGTGCACCTGGGCGCGCTGCCAGCGGGGGCCCGGCGCGGGCGAACCGGAGGAGGTCTCCCGGCCGCCGGTCTCCGGCGCCTCCGTGACCCGTTCCACGCGCACCCGGTAGTGGACGTCGTCGAGGTGGAGGTGCGAACCGTCCACGGCGCGGTACTCGTTCTGGTTGTACGCCTGCGTGCCCTGGGTGTAGTCCGTCCTGCGGGTCCAGCCCAGCGAGAGGCCGATCTTCACCAGCCAGCTGAGCGGCGGGCCCATGCTGACCGCGGCGGCGATCCGGCGCCCGAAGCCGACACTGCGCCCGCCGCCCGTACCGGCCTGGCCGCGGCGCATGGTGTCCAGCTTCACGGTCGCGCCGTTGACGTCGGAGAAGCGCTCCCAGCGGTGGTACGGGACGGCCTCGACGGTCATCTCGTGGCCGACCCCGGACTTCTCCCGGCCGACGAGGCGCGCGCCGCGCGGGGCGGTGAAGGCGCCGGGCTGGTCGGTCAGCAGGCGCAGCAGCTCGGCCTCGGGGAACTGGTCGCGCAGCTTCTCCGGCAGCTGGCCGAGGATCTGCCGGGCCACCTCCTCGGGCGAGCGCAGGGTGAGGACGCCGGGGCCGGTGAGGAGCCCGCCCCGCGGCGACCGGGCGCTGTCGTCCGTACGGCCGCCGCGGCTGCCGTCGCCGGGGTCGGCGGCGGGGTCGCCGCTCGGATCGGCGTCGGGACTGATCAGTGCGGCGGGCAGTCGGCTGCCGTCCTCGAAGGTGACGGTGCGCGGGGCGGGGCCCGGCGCCGCGGCGTCCGGCCCGGTCAGGACGCGTGCCGGACGGTAGCGGTCGAGCTGGGTCTCCAGCGGTACCGGGTCGCCCCGGTCGGGGGCCTCGGTGGCGGGGCCGTCCGCGGTGGTGGCGGGGGCGGAGTCGTCCGCGGTGGTGGCGGGGGTGGGTGTGGTCGTCGGGTCCGGGGCCGTGGTGGACGTCGGGTCCGGTCCGGTGGTGAGCGGGGCCGGGGTCGTGGTGGACGTCGGGTCCGGTTCGGTGGTGAGCGGGGCCGGGGTCGTGGTGGACGTCGGGTCCGGTTCGGTGGTGATCGGGGCCGGGGCCTTGGTGGACGGAGGAGCCGGTTCGGTGGTGAGCGGGGCCGGGGCCTTGGTGGACGGAGGGGCGGAGACGGTCGTCGGCGCCGGTTCGGGGGTGATCGGGGCCGTGTCCGGGACGAGGGCGTCGTAGTGGTCGGTGCCGTTGTAGGCCAGGTGCAGGGGGTCGCCGGTGGCGCCCGGGTGGAGCGGGATGACGAGGACGTCGCCCCGCACCGTCGGGTGGGGCTGGACGACCCTCAGGTCGAGGTCGAGGGTGTGCGCCAGGACGTCCGGGAGCAGGTCGCTGAACGGGGTGGCCCACAGCCCGGGACGCTCGGCGACCGCGGCGAGCAGCCCGCGCCCGCCGAGCCGCCGTGCCTCGGCCGGGGTCGGTGCCACCCGGGCGAGTTCGGGGTAGCCGCTGTTCCGGAGGATGTGCTGCCACTGGTTCACGTCGCCGTCGGTGACCACCGCCTGGGCGATGTCGTTCCACTCGTTGGTGATCCAGAACCGTGCGACCGGGTTCCGCACCCCCGCCAGGGCCCGCATGCGCAGGTCGTCCACCACGCTGAGCACCGGATCGGGGACGAGGCCGTCCGCGACGGCACCCAGCTCGGTCCCGGTGACGCGGTTGCGCACGAGTGCGCGCAGCCCGGCGATGTTCAGCGCGGCCCACGCGGGCGGTACCTCCCGGCTGCGCGCGCTGTCGAGGACGGCCCGGAAGAGGCAGTTCCCGCCGCCCGGGGTGACCAGCTGCCGGAAGGCCCTGCCGTCCGCGCGCACGAGGTCCGGCGGCCCGGACCCCGCACGCTCCTTGCTGAGCAGGGTCATGTCCTCGGCGAGGGTCGCCGGGCGGCTCGTCGCGGGTGCCAGGTCGGGCCGGCGGCGGGCGAGTTCGGCGGTGTCCTCGGGGCCGAGGGCCAGTTCGGACAGCGGCAGCGGGGTGTCCGACAGCGACCAGGTGACCCGGGCGGAGGGTGCGTAGGAGAGCCCGCGGACGTCCTCCGGCGAGACCAGGGTGGTCGGCGGGAGCATGGGCGGCGGCGCGGGCAGCAGGACGTCGAGCGTGGTGCGGGGGCCCGCCGTGGCCCGCAGGCCGGCCGCCGCGCGCAGGAAGGCGGTGTACTCCTCGACGGTGGGGTCGGCGTCCCGCCCGGCCGGGGCACCGGCCGCCGCCGGACCGGCGCCGGTCGTCACGGCGCGCCGGTCGACGACCATCCGGCGCAGCAGCTCCGGGGTCATCCGGCCGTCGCCGTAGCGGGCCGCGGTGTCCGGGCTGTGCCAGCGCAGGCCGTCCACGAAGGCGAGCCCGGCGAGGAGTTCGTGGTTCTCCGGCCGCTGTTCGGCGTCCGGGCCGAGGACGTCGCGCAGGGTGCGGATCTGCTGGAGGGTACGGGTCCGCGCGAAGCCGTCGGCCGGCTCCGAGCCGTCGTGCAGGCCGGCGACGCGCGCCAGCCCGTCCAGGTCGGCGCCGGCGGGCTCCGGGGTGAACAGCCGCCACCGTCCCGGCCCGTCCTTCCCCTCGGTGAGCACCGCCCGGACGTCCCCGTGTCCGTCCCGGGCCGTACCCACCTCGGTGGTCGGCGCGTACACCGACCGGCCGGTGCGGTTGGCCACGTGCTGGGCCACCGGCAGGCCCGCCACCTCCGGCTGCCGTCCGGTCTCGCAGGAGAACAGGACCAGGGGCCGGTCCTGGTCGCCGTCCCGCGCCCAGGACTTGAGCACCTCGCCGAGCTGTACGCCGCTGACCTTGACGGTGGGGCGCGCGGCGTCCTCGGTGCCGAGGGTGACGGTGCGGGAGGTGCCGTGCGCCGTGAAGTAGTCGGCGCCCCGCTCGGTGCCCGCGCCGGGCAGCGGGGCGGGCGGGCCGGTGAAGACGGTACGGCGGACGGGCGGGGCCCCGGTGCTCGTGCCCGCCGGGTCCGGGGCGATGACGGATGCCGGGGACGTGGGCGAAGCCGGGGGTGCGGGCGAAGCCGACGGTGTGGCCGGGGTGTCGGGCGGGGTGGCCGGCGCCGTGGACGTGGTGCGCACGCCGCGGAAGGTGTCCTGGCCGAGCAGGGCCCGCCGCGCCGCGCTGTGCGCCGTGCCGTCCTCGGCCGGGCTCTGCGAGACGGTCAACGTCCTCACCGCACGGCCCGGTTCGGGCTGCACGGCGGTGTCCGGAACCCAGCGCCGCAGCTGCGCGACGGGCACCGTGTGGCCGTCCAGGGTGGTGACGAACGGCTCTCCGGCGGGCCGCGCGGACTTCTCTCCGTCCTTCTCTCCGGCGTCCGCGGTGTCGCTCGGGGTCGCGGCCCGCACGACGATCCGTCCCGGCGGCGGGGACGGTACGGGGGGTACCGGCGTGGAGTCGTCCGGTACGGAGCCGTCCGACGTGGTGGACGGCGGGGGCGTGGGCGTGCCGGTCCCGGGTCCGCGCCCGTCACCGGACCCGGGAACGTGTCCGCCGGTCCCCGTGTCGTTGCCTTCGGTGTCGCCCTCGGCGCCCTGATCGGTACCGATGTCGATGCCGATGCCGCTGTCGCTGCCGGATTCCAGGTGGAGGTCCGTGGCCGTCTCGGTCGAGGGGCGGGACGGGGTGTCGAGCTTCGCGGCGGGGGGTTCGGTGGTGGCCGACGGCGCCGGGTCCGCTCCCGTGGCGTCGGCGGCGGATGTCGTACCCGGGAGCCGCGTCGGGGGCGTGACCGGGCCGGCGGTGACGGCGTCGCCGTCGGACCCCGCGGTGCTCTCGGTGACGGGGCGGGGCGCCGGGTCGGGGGCCACGCCGAGGGCGTCGGCGAGCGGCAGCAGGACGTCGGCGCCGGGGAACGCGAAGTCGGCGGAGCTCGTGGTGACCGGGGTGCCGACGCCGTACGGGGCGTTCGCGGCATCCGGGCCGGCCGCGGTGCCGTCCGCCGGCGCGGCGGACGGCGGACCGGCGAGCGGACGGACCCGGACCGGGGCTCCCGGTCCCTCGCGGGTCAGTTCGACGGCGGTACGGACCGGGCGTACGCCGGTGTCCGGCGTTACCGCGGGTCCGAGGACGACGGCGTGGTCGGTACCGGCGCCGTCCAGCAGCGCGGTGGCCTCGGGTGAGCTCTCCGTGGGTGGCGGCGTCGGGGAGACCAGGACGGTCAGCGGCGGAGCCTGGACGGGCTCGGGGTCCGCGTCGCTCCGGGCGTCCGCGCCGACGGTGTCGGTGTCCGTGCCGGTGTAGGAACCGGTCGTGATCACCTGCGGCGGATCGACGGCGGTGGTGTCCGGGACCGGGGCGAGGGTGGTGTCGTCGGTGTCCGAAGTGACGGTGGTGTCGGACGGGTTGTCGACCGGCGTGGAGGACGTGACCGTCGGAGGAGCGGTGGTCTGCGGCCGCTCGGAGGTCCGGGGGGAGTCGTCCGTCGTGGTCTGCGCGCTGTCCGGGTCGGCCGTGGTGCCCCGGCCGTCGGTGGTCCGGGGGGACGGGTCGGGGGAGGCGCTGGTTGCCGGGTTGCCCCCGGGGGTGGGGACCCCACCCGTCCGGGTGCCGGTGTTGGTGTTGCTGTTGGTGCCGCTGCCGGTGTTGGTGCTGCTCGTGCCGGTGCCGGCACCGGTGCTCGTGTTGGTGCCCGTACCGGCGCTGATACCGGGTGTGGCGGAGGCGTTGGGTCCGTCGGTCAGGTCAGCCGCGCCGGACACACCCGGCACGTCGAACGCCACGCCCTGCCGCTCCGGCGTGTCGCCGGTCCGGTCGTCCGTGCCGGGGACGGTGTCCGCGGCCGGGGAGTCGGTCGTCGTCGCGGGACTCTGGCCGGAGGGGCCCGGCGGGGCGGTGACCGGTGCGTCCACCGTGACCGGGGTCCCGAAGCCGTCGAGGGTGCGGCGCACCGTGTCGGCGTCGCTCTCGGCGGCGGGGCTGTTCCCGGCCGGCACCACCCGGACCTCGGGTCGCCGGGACAGGTCGCCGTGCAGGCCGTCGCGGACGCCGATCTCGGTGCTGCCGGGCCCCTGGCCGCGCAGGGCGGCGAGGTCGCGCAGGGCCTGTTCGCGCACCTCGGCGGGACCGTCGTGGACCTGCTGCCACAGCTGGTTCTCGGCGGCGGTCACGGGCAGTGGGCCCGGGAGGTGGGACGACGGGCCCTGCGTCGTGTACGGAGGCAGGTCGCCCGAGACGTGCGGCGGCGGCAGCTGGCTGCCGGTGACGTCGCCCTGCCCGGTGCCCGGGGCGGGACCGGTGCCCGGGGTGGGTACGGTGTCGCCGCCGCCCGTGGTGTCCGGGCGGGAGGGGCCGTCGGCGTCGCCGGAGCGCGAGGTGTCTCCGGTGTCCCGCGTGCGGTCGGTGTCGCCGCCGCCGGAGACGGTGGGCGGCGGCTGGTTGCGCAGCTTGTCGATGGCGTGGCGCAGTTCGGCGCCGGTGTTCAGGGCGGTGCCACTGAGCGTGGCCTCGACCTGGCTGCTGAGGCCCGCGCCGACGAACGTGGACCAGTTGGTGGACCAGTCGCCGTCGAAGGCGCCCTTGATCAGGATCTCCGCGAGGGCCTCGCCGGCGCCGGCGGCGAGGAAGTCGGCCGTGCCCTTGAGCCCGTAGTGTCCGGCCACCGCGCCCGGCCGGTCGGCGTTGTGGCGCAGGATCTGGTTGTTCCGCCACAGGGTGGGGTTGTTGCGGAACGACAGCGGGTCGTTCCGGAAGGTGACCGGTACGTTGCCGCCGGGTGTGGGGCCGCCGCCGTAGGGGTCGGGGTCGGGGCGGTTGCCGGGGCCGTTGGAGCTCGGGGTGGGGTCGGGATGCGGCCGGGGGCCCGGACCGTTGTTCTTGAACTCGGGCTTCGGGGTGTGGTGGAAGTTCGGGTTGTTCTTGAAGTCCAGGTCCCGGTTGTTCTTGAGGTAGTTGATGTCGTAGCTCTTGACGAGCTTCTTCGCGAAGTCGTCGAAGATGCTGGTGAGGAGCCCCGCCGCGGCGCCGAACGCGGCGGACTTGAGGATGTCGCCCCAGTCGAAGCGGTCGGGGCGGCGGCCGTTGGGCGCGAAGTTCATCATCGCCAGCCGCACCGCGAAGGTCATGAACGCCTCTTGGAACGCCTCGGTCAGCGAGGGCGCGAGGTGCAGCCGCTGGAGCAGGTGGCTGAGGGTGGTGAGGATCATGAACCGGCTGCGCAGCTTGGCCATCATGATCTGGCTGGCCGTGGCGCCACCGGTGAAGAAGGACATCGCGAGGTAGATGGCGATCTCGATGAGCAGCCGGATGACCTCGGCGATGACCTGCCACTTGGACTCCATGATGTCCATGGAGGTCTTGCGCCGGCCCTCGGCGATCTTGTCGAGCTGTCCGGCGAACTCGCGCAGGTAGTTCTTGCCCTGGTCGTCGATGAGCATGCCCATCGCCCTGGCGTACGACTTGGAGAGGTCGTCCGGCATCGACCGGGCGATGTCGTGGACCGACTTGTCGATCAGCGAGGAGAGCCGGTCGACCTTGCGGCCGAGGCCGGAGTAGGGCCGGCGGCTCTCGTACGCGAGGTCCTCGTCGGCGTCGATGAGCCTCTCCCCGGTGAGGATGAAGATCATCGCGTTGACCTCGGGCGACGGCTGGATGCTCACCGGGGGCCGTCCCCGAGGTCGCGCGGGCAGGACGGGGCGGCCGCTCCCGGCGTGGTGCGGGAGCGGCCTGCGGGGCGCGGGTCAGCGGCGGCCATGCCCGGACGAGCCGCCGTCGCCGCCGAGCCCGTCGGTGTTGATGCGGTTGTCGATCCGCTCGATGTCCTCGAGGTGGCGGTCGCGGGTGTCCTTCATCATCCGGACCTGGCTGACCGTGGCGTCGGTGATCCCCACCAGCGCGTCACGGATGGCCATCATGGTCTCCTTGGTGGTCTGCCGCTCCTTCTGCTCCTGCGGCTTGGCCTTCTCGGCGAACTCGCCCGAGGTGCCGGGCCACGAGACCGTGGGTGCCAGTTCGTCGAGGAACTCCTCGGTCACGTCCCTGGCCAGCTGGCCGATCTCCTCCAACTGCCGTGCCAGGGACTCGATGCGCTGCGGGTCGACGTAGTACCGCTCACCCATGGTCAGTCCTCCCCGTCGTCGCCGAGGGCGTCCCGCCAGGCGGGGGTGGCCCGGTCGTCGCGTGCCGTGTCCTCGTCGTCCTCCCGCAGCACGTCGGGGCCGAAGATCCGCTCCCAGTCCAGCTCGAAGCCCTTCAGTTCCGGCACGTGGGCGCTGGGCTCGGTGAAGGGCGCCATCGCCTTCATGACGTGCCGGTTCATCTTCAGGCGCGCCGCGCCGGCGGCCTCCAGGACGCTGGCGGCCAGTTCCTGGGGGGACATGTCGCGGTACTTGCTGTCCAGGAACTCGATCCCGGTCAGCTCGCCCTGCGGGCCCACGGTGGCGCGGACGGCCCGGTCGGAGGAGAGCACCGCGAACGACGCCTGCCGCAGTTCACGCTCGGTGCGTGCCACCGCCTCCTGGGCGGCCTGGAGTTCGGCCATCGCCTTCTCCAGGCGCTTCTCCAGCGGTTCCGTCACGCCCGTTCCGTCCCTTCCGCGTCGTTCTCCCGAATGTCCTGGCTCGACGTCAAGTCGCCCGCCCCGGAACCCGGTTCGTCAGTTGCTCTGCCGATCTTGCCTGGTGGTGACCCCGCTGGGGAAGCCGGGGCCGGGTGGGATTCGTCTCCCCGGGCGGCCGTACCCGCTCAGCCCGGTGGCAGGAGCCGATCCGCCGCGGCGGCCGTACGGCACCGTCGCGGCGACCGCGGGGACCCGCCACTGCGGTCACCGCCCGATGACGGCCGGGGTGCCGCCCTCCTCGGTGCCCCACACGTCCGCGTCCTCCTCCAGGTAGTCGGCGGAACTGGTGGCCCTGCGGCCCGGCTCCGCCTCCTCCTCGGGGACGTCGCCGCCGGTGGTCGCCACCCGCGAGGCCGGCGCCAGGAAGGTGTCGCTGTCCTCCTGGCGGTGCCAGGCGCTGCGCCGCCGGCGGTTGCGCCGCTCGCTCTCCTCCGCCGCGTCGACCAGCACGGCGCGCACCCGCTCCCCGTTGCCCTTCTCGGCGCCGCCGCCCATGCCGCCCGCGCCCATGCCGCCCATCGGCATGCCCGGCGTACCGGGGGTGCCGGGGGCGCCCGGTGCGCCGGGGGTGGCGGCCGCGGTGAGCGGGGTGGCCAGGCTGTCGGCGACACCGTCCGAGAGGGGCGCGACGCCGCCGGTGGCGCCGCCGCCCTGGAGGAGCGAGTCCGTCCCGGAGAGGCCGCCGCCGATGCCCGTGGAACCGCCGCCGACGCCCGCCGCGGAGCCGGCGCCGCCGCCCAGGCCCAGGTCGGAGAGCGAGAGGTCCCGGGTGGTGGTGCCGCCGCCGCCCGTCCCGCCGAGGCCGTCGAGCAGGTCCGACAGGTCGGAGTCGCCGGTGGTCCTGATCGGGTCGAGGTCGTGCAGGTCCACCGTCCTGGTGTGGCCCTGCGGGTCGGTGACGGTGACGACGCCGGTCTCCGGGTCGATGCTCTGCTTGCTGCCGTCGGGGAAGGTCGTGTTCAGCCGGCCGTTGTCGAGGACGGTGGTGGAGCCGTCCGGGTTGGTCACCTTGGCCCCGTGGGTGAGGTCGGTGACCGTGGTGGTGCCGTCCGGGCGGGTGCTGGTGAGCAGCCCGGTGTCGGGGTCGAAGGTGGCCTTGCCGCCGTTCGCGAAGGTGGTGGTGAAGTCGCCGTCGTCGAGCGCGGTGTGGCCGCCGGTCGGGGTCTCCAGGCCGGCCCGGTCACCGCCGTTGAGGTTTCCGAGGTCGCCCAGATCGCCGTTCGACTCGGTGGGCAGGTCGGTGTTGATGTCGCCGAGGTTCCCGAGGTCGCCCAGATCGCCGAGGTTGCCCAGGCTGTTCTGCCCGTTGAGGCCGCCCAGGCTGCCGAGGTTCTCGGTGGTGGTGGTGCCGTCGGGGTCCTTGGTGACCGTCTGGCCGGTCGCGGGGTCGACGGTCTGGACGGTGCCGTCGGGGAAGGTCGTGGTCAGCTTGCCGTCGTCGCCCAGCGACGTCACCGAACCGTCCGGGTTGGTCACCTTCAGGCCGTCGCCCAGGTCGGTCGTGGTCGTCGAACCGTCCGGGTTGGTCGTCGTGAGGACCCCGGTGTCGGGGTCGAAACTCGTCTTGCTGCCGTCCGGGAGCTCGGTGATCACGTCACCCCCGCTGGTCAGCTCGGTGCTGCCGCCGGTCGGGGTGTCGAGCACGCCGTCCCGCAGACCGCTGTTGAGGCCGTCCAGGCTGCCGAGGTTCTCGGTGGTGGTGGTGCCGTCGGGCTTGGTGGTGACCGTCTGGCCGGTCGCCGGGTCGACGGTCTGGACGGTGCCGTCGGGGAAGGTCGTGGTCAGCTTGCCGTCGTCGCCCAGCGACGTCACCGAACCGTCCGGGTTGGTCACCTTCAGGCCGTCGCCCAGGTCGGTCGTGGTCGTCGAACCGTCCGGGTTGGTCGTCGTGAGGACCCCGGTGTCGGGGTCGAAACTCGTCTTGCTGCCGTCCGGGAAGTCGGTGGTGAGCCTGCCGTCGTCGAACTGGGTCCGGCCGCCGGTCGGGGTCTTGAGGGAGCCGCCCAGCCCGCCGCCCAGCCCGCCGTTGAGGTTGCCGAGACTGCCGAGGTTCTGGTTGATCACGTCGTTGGCGGCGTTGTTCGCGCCGCCCGGTCCGTTGCCGGTACCGCCGAGGTCGCCCCCGCTCTCGGTGGTCAGGTTGTTCCCGTTCAGCAGGTCGTCGAGGTTGCCGAGGCTCTGCTGGTTGAGCGCGTTCGGGTCGTTGAGACCGCCGAGGCTCTGCTCCACGGCCTTGCGCTGCTCCTCCGCCTCACGCTTGGCCTCCTCCTGCTCGCGCTTCTGCTCCTCGCGCAGTTCGTCCTGGTACTTGCGGTCCTCGTCGCGCTGCTGGTTCTGCTCGTTGCGCAGTTCGTCCTGGAGGCGCTTGGCCTCCTCCTGCTCGCGCTTCTGCTCCTCGCGCAGCTCGTCCTGGTACTTGCGGTCCTCCTCGCGCTGCCGGTTCTGCTCCTCGCGCAGCTCGTCCTGGTACTTGCGGTCCTCCTCGCGCTGGCGCCGCTGCTCCTCGCGCAGCTCGTCCTGGTACTTGCGGTTCTCCTCGTTCTGCCGCTTGATCTCCTCCTTCTCCTCCTCCTGTTTCCGCTCCTCGTAGTCCTGCGAGGCCGTACTGGTCGACTTCGGCTCGGGCACGTTCTCCGAGAAGTCGTCGCCGAGTTCGAGGAAGTGGTTGTTCAGGTTGGACTGCACCGTGGCGGCGGCCTTGCCCAGCTTCTCGTCGACGGCCTGGGTCCAGATCTTGACCGCCTTGTCGCCCACCTTCGCCCAGTTCGCGATGTCGGTGAGGTCGCCGTACTCGGGGTGCACCTGGGTGAAGCCGGTCTTCGGGCTGTGCCTGACGGTCGTGCCGTAGCGGGTGGTGGTCGACGTGATCTCCGTGTTGGCGATGTTGTGGGTGTCCACCCACTGGGCGAGGTCGTCCAGGACGTAGCGCAGCACCCGGTGCGGGTCGTAGTAGGGGGACTTGGCCCACTCCAGCCACGCCTTCAGCAGCTCCCTGGCGGAGTCCTCCAGGTACTTGCGGCCCAGCGAGAGGGCACGCGAGTACACCGTGCTGCCGGTCGTCGTCGTGGTGTCGTCGGCGGCGGTGGGCGAGGAGTTGAACGTCTCGACGTAACTGTCGTAGTTCTCGCGGATCTTCGTCAGCAGGCTGCGGAAGACCTCTGCGGCCTCGCCCTTCCAGCTCGCGTCGTCCCGGCCGAACCGGTCCTCCCAGTCCTTCAGCACCACCGCGTGGTTCTTGAAGAACTGCGCGGCGTAGTCGAAGGACTCACCCGTGGTGTCGAAGGAGTTCAGGTCCACCACGTCGGCGGCGGGCACACCCAGATCGCTGAACCGGGCTTTCTCCGTGGAGGCACCGGCTGCCAGTAGCTCCATGAGCGCCGCCCGCGGCCCGTTCATGTACCGGGCGAGCGGGATGGTGCTGAACTTGTCCCCGTGGTAGTCCTTGAACTCGTTGCCCTCGCGGACCTGCGCGTTGTTGACGTCGTCGGTGTTGGGGTCGGCGAAGATGACCTTGTCATCGACCTTCACCCGGCCCTCGAAGACGATCCTGGCCTGCATGATCGACCGCTTCTTGCCGCCGTCGAAGAACCAGATGTCGTAGTCCTCGCCCTTGTTCGTCAGGAACCCGGAGTCCTTGACGAGCAGGCCGAGGCTGCGCTCCTTGATGTCCATCCGGAAGAGCTTGCCGCCGTGGTCGGACCGGAGCGTGTCGAAGATCGTCTTGCGGTCCGGCACCGGATAGCCGGTGATGTGGGTGACCAAGGTGGCCCAGGTGTCGCTCGACGGGTCGCCTGCGTCGTCGAACTTGTCGACGTTGGCGACGGAGTTGGGATCGTACTGACCGGCCACCGGGCGCCCTTTCTGGTCGGTTGTCGTCCTGGCCGGCGCACCGTCTCCTCGTGCGGGGGTGCGGCCGGGTGGTGCGCGTGCGGGCGTGCCGGCCGGCGCGGCTGCCGCCGGCCCGCACGCTACGGGCTCAGTCTTCCTCGGTCGTGCTGCCGGTGGTGCCGGCGGTGAGTTCGTCGACCTCGTCGAAGGTCTGGAGCAGCGTCTGCGCGTCGATCGCGTCCAGGTTCTTGTTCTTGGTCTTGTTGGCCTTCTCGATGGTCTCGGTGAGCGCCTCCTTCATCTCCTTGAAGAGCTTCATCTGATCACCGAGCAGCTTGTCGATGGCCTCGGCCGCGGTGCGGATGTCCGCGATCAGACTCGGTCCCGAGACGAGGGGGTCGCTGACCATCTTGCCGATGCGCAGCAGCTGCTGTTTCTGGTCGAGGTTGCCCGGGGTGGTGTGCCCGTCGATGAGCTGGCCGAGCGGCCGGATGCCGGCGGACTCGTCGCCCACCTCGCGGCGCTTCTTCGCGGCCTTGTAGACCGGATCCACCTCGAAGTCGCGGAAGTCCTCCATCTCCTTGAGGTCGAAATGCGTGACATCGGCCTTCTCGGCCATGGGACGTTCTCCTGCCGCTTGGTGCCGGACGGGGCGGGGAAGGGGGTGGTCCGGCGTCTGCCGCCGGACGGGGCCCGGTCGCCGGGCCTCCCTCCGACGCGGACGGAGGGAGGATCCCGGTCGGCTCCGGGCCTCTCGTTCGATCGTCCCGGTGCCACGGCGTGACCTCCGCCGCGGCCCCGGGACGGGCCGATCCGCACCGGGGACCGCGGGGCCCGCCGTCCGGATCACGCCGGCTCACGGAGTCCGGACGAAAGACCCTAGCGGGCCCGCACGCTTCCCCAGTTCTCGGCGCTCGCGCGCTCGTCGCGGGAGTGGTTGTCGTGGATCATCTGGATCAGCTGACCGTTGTCGCCGAGCAGCGTGGCCATGTTCTTGGTGGCCTGGTCCCACTCCGCCTGGACACCGCGGTACATCTCCTGGTCCGAACCCTCCCAGGAGGTGATGAGCGGCTTCAGCTCGTCCTCCAGGGTGTTCAGGGTGGTGATGATCTGCTGGGTCTGGTCCATCAACTCCTCGATGGCATGCCGGACCGTGGCGTACTGCAGGTCGATGATGCCGTCGGCCATGACGTCTCCTCTTCGGTGACCGGGCCTCGGGCCCGGGAAGCTCTCGTGGTCCGGCCCCGCCGAGGGGGGCCGGTGCGGCACGGGGGGTGGGTCAGCGCAGTGCTTCGAAGACGCCCTGGCTGGTCTTGCTGTTGAGGATCTCGGTGAGGTCCTGGTTCTCCTTCGCCAGACGGTTGGCGGAGGTCACGTTCTCCTGGAGGGCGTCGACCATCTTGCTGATCTGGATGACGACCTTCTGCGCCTCGGCGTTCCAGCTGCGGAACAGCTTCAGCAGGGCCTGGCCCTCGTCGCCGCCGACGCCCGAGCGCGCAGCGATCTCGGCGACGTTGTTCTGGATCCTCTCGACCTGGGACCGGGCCGACTCCAGAGAGGAGACACCGCCCAAGCCCTTGGCATAGTCCGCTTTCCTCGCGGCACTGTCCGCCATGTCGCGTTCCCTTCGTTCGAGCACGTCTCGTCGCACCGTTGTCCGCTGAGGCTAAGGAGAAGCGAGGGTTCCGCGCAACGTGGCTCAGGAAGATTTGAGGATCGGTCAGATTGCTTATCGCTCACGCAAGTTGTCCGTAAGTTTCGGGAAAGTGAAGACGTCCCGCTCCCGCCCCGGTCGACGAGGCGGGAATCGCCCGCGAAACAGGGCGGTACGGGCGGAGAACGGTCACCCGGAGAAGCGCCACGGGCATCCAGGAGGACCGTTTCCGTGACAAAGGACGGGCGTTCACGGGTTTCCCCCGGCGGCGTCCGACCGGAAAATCTGAGCTTTTTCTGAGGTTCGCCCTCGCGCCCGGACCGTGGCGACTCGGCCGACCTCGTCGACTTCCCCCCACCGGGGGCGAGTTCGGATCATGTCTTTCCCGCCGGGCTTTTCTCCGCCGCCCTGTGCGGTGCTTGCCGCGACCGGTGTGCGGTGTCGGTTGTGCGCGCCCTGTCCGCGGCGTCCGTGATGCCGGTGGCGCCCCGGCATCCGCCGCGTTCACCACGTCCGTCACGTCGACCGCGTTCACCGCGTCCGTCACGTCCCTTGCGTCGTGGTCCTCTCCGTGCCCTCTGCGGCTTCCGCGCCCTCGGCCCCCTCGGTGCCCGCCGGCTCCCCCCGGTCCGGCTCGTCGCCCTTCCCGCGCTGCTCCGGGCGGTCGCCGGCACCGCACTTCGGAGCGGTGACCCTGGGTTCCACGGCGCCCGTGGCGGCGGCCGGGTCGAGGTCCGCGCCGGTCGGGAGGGCCGCGAGGAGCGGTGCCGGGACCGAGTCGATGTCGGTGGCCCCGTAGCCGAGTGCCGCCAGCGCGTTCTTGCCGGGGATCCGGTACTTCACGCCGTTCTCCGCCACCAGGTAGGTGGTCCCGGCGTGCGCGGCGCCGCTGGCGTTCAGGGCCCGGATGAGGGCCCCGCGGCCCGGCCGCACCACCGTGGCGTCCGTCGGGACGCAGGCCGCCTCCAGGGGCTCGTCGGTGCCCGTCGACACCGCGACCGGGGCGAGCCGGGTCAGCGGGACGAGCACCGAGCTGATCCGGGCGCCGCCGTCGTCGCCGTCCACCTGCGCGCAGAGCGCGGTGCCGCGGGGCGCGGACTGCGGCAGGGGCGGCGCGTCCGGCAGTTCCGCGGACCCGGGGGTGGCGGAGTCCTTCGCCCGGTGTTCGCGCAGCGCGTCCGCGCCGAGCGTGCGCACCTCGGGCGACCGCCCCTGGTAGGCGTCCTTCTGGGTGGCCGGGTCGCCCAGCACCAGGGCGGCGCCGAGCCGGGTCAGCGGCACCAGCCCGTCCTCGCGGAGCAGGTGGTAGGTACTGTCGCCACCGGGCACGCTGACCTCGAACAGCTGGCCGATCCGGCTGGCCTCGCCGCCGAGCACCGGGCCCTTGTCGCCGCGTCCCGGCACCGCGGGCGGGCTCAGGGCGGGGCCGGGCGCCAGCGCGTCGAGGAAGGCGGCCGAGACCGGCATCGGCCGCTGGGAGCCGTAGCCGAGGGCGTTGCGGGCGTCGGAGGCGCGGTCCAGCGGCAGTCTGCTGCCCCGCCACACCAGGTACTCGGTGCCGTCCGGCCCGCTCACCAGCACGCCGCGGTCGCCGCCGATGCCGTCGGAGTCCAGGGGCGCCCCGGCCACCACGGTGGTGGTCCCCGGTTCGTCCACGCCGGTGTCCGCCACGGCGCCCGAGGTGTCCGGCAGCGCCCCCTCCGGCCCGGTGACGCACAGGTGCCAGGCCCCGTCGTCGAGGCTGCCGGGCGCGGGCACGGCGTCCGGCGCACCGGGGATGCCCACCGGGGCGCCCACCGGGACGTCCCGCAGGGAAGGGGTGCGGACGTCCGCGGTCGGCAGGTCGGAGCCGCCGATCAGCCGCGCCGAGGCGTAGTTGCGCACCGGGTGCAGTACGCCGTCGGTGCCGGTCCACAGGTACCGGGCGCCGGTGTCACGGTTGACCACCAGGTGCTCACCGTCGCGCCAGCCGTCGTTCCCGCCGGGGCGCAGCAGGCCGTAGACGGTGGCGACCGCGCCGATCAGGACGGTGACCAGGACGCCGAAGACCACGCCGCGGGTGGTGCGCCCGAGCGGGCTCTCCGGGGCGTCCGGGTCGGCCATCAGCAGGCCCGAGCTGAGCCTGCCCATCATGAAACCGTGGGCGTGTACCTGGTCGCGTTTGGACTGCACAGCCTCTCCTCAACTCGTTCTCGGTGTCCCGGTGCCGGCGCTCAGCCGAACAGGCCGCGCAGCCAGCCGAAGAGGCCCGCCACCCAGACGCTGAGCGGCAGCAGCGCCACCGCCAGGCCGGTGTGCGCCAGTTCCGCGGCACGGCCCCAGTACGGCAGCATGCGGCGGCCGGGCACCGTCCAGGCGGCGATCACCAGCGCGGCCGCCGCGGCGAGCAGCACCGCGAGGACGACCAGCCGTCCCTCGCCGTGCTGGTCGACCGCCCACGCGCGGGCGAGCAGCAGCAGTCCGCAGACGCCGGGCACGGCCAGGGTCAGCCGCTGCCCGATGTGCACCAGGCCGCGGGCGTGCAGGAGCAGCAGCAGGCTCAGCGCGAGGGCGGTCAGCACCTCGGGCAGGTCCGGGCGCTCGGCGAGGACGACCAGGGCGGCCGCGGCGACGACGCCGGTGGCGGCGAAGAGCGCGGTGACCCAGCGGCCGGCCAGCTCGGTGCGTTCGGCGACGTCGTCACCGGCGTAGGGCTCGATGCCCTCCTGGAGCTGGCCGGCGGAGGACGGCAGCGCCGGCATCCGCATCCCGGCCAGCTTGAAGGCGAACGGCGCCACCGCCCCGGCGCCGAGGGCGACGACCGTCGCCACCAGCGCCATCGCGGCCGACGCGTCGAGGGCGGTGTAACCCATCAGCGCCCCGGCGACGGCGGCGGCCAGGGAGACCACCGCCGTGGCCAGCAGCGCCGGGGCGCCGACCGCCGTGGCGGCGAGTGCGAGGACCGCGCCGCCCGCGCCGGCCGCGCCCGCGGCGAGCAGCCGGGCGCCCGCGACCTGCGCCGCGTCGGGGCCGCTCAGGTCGCCGCCGGGCAGCAGCCAGCCGGCCAGGGCCAGACAGGGCGCGACCAGCAGGCCGAGGGCGGTCGCGGAGAGCCGGTCGCCGACCGCGCGGCTGGCCGAGCCCGCACCCGCGAGCACGAGCAGTCCGACGACGGCCGCGCAGGCGACCCGGAGGGAGCCGGAGCCGGGCAGCGCGCCGGGCCACAGGACCAGGGCGAGGGCGCCCGCCAGCGTCGCCACCGCGGCGCCCACCAGCGTTCCGCGGGCCGCCTCGGGGCTCCAGTTGTGCAGTCGGCGGGCCGCGGTGTCGGCGATCCCGTCCACCAGGTCGTCCAGCCGGGCCTCGGGCAGCGCCTCGGTGTGCGGGCGCAGGTGGAGCACGGCGCCGTCGGCGAGGCCGGCGCGGGCGAGGGTGGTCTCCTCGTCGAGCGGGGGGTCACCGAGCCGCTGGAGGACCCAGCCGGCATGGTCGAGTCCGGCCTCCTCGGCCTCCTCCCCGACGTAACGCAGCAGCGTGGGCAGGAGGTCGGCGACCGGCACGTCGGCGGGCACGGCCAGATCGACGCGGACGCTCGGCGCACGTACGGTCAAGCGGCACAGTTCGGCCATCGCGCTGTCGGTCATCAGCTGAACTCTCTTTTTGCGTGGAGGCGTTGGCTGGGGGCTTCCCTCGGCAGAGGGGGACGTGCGAAGCGTACGGAAGGCCGGAGGGGCCGGGAACGGAGGGGCCGGACAACGGAATTGGTCCGCGCGCGCCCGGCGACACCTGCCCCGCGTGGACAGGTCGTGTTCCGTGAATGCAGACTACTGCCTACACCCGCCGGATCGTGCTGCGGACCTGACTCCCTGTCCGTATGGAGTTGATCGTCACGGGAGTCGGCCGTTCCCCGCTATCCGCCCGAAAGATGCAGCCGGCGTTCACCGCGTCACGCGGACTCCGGAGAATCAGACCGGCGCGGTCTTACCCGCCGCCGGCTGCTCCGGTATTCCGGTGCGGGCCGGAAAGCCAGTGAAACCGGAGGTTTCGTTCCTTGAGTGTGGTGCTGTTCCGCCGGCCCGCCCGTCGCCGCGGACCCGAGATGCCCGAGGGCCAATTGACCCTCCAGGAGCCGCCGGTGCTGGCCGAGACCGTGCCGGACACGTCGGCGATATGGACCTACCTGCCGATGGCCCTGATGTCGGTGTCCATGATGCTGATGTTCCTGCGCCCCGGCGGCGGGAACGGCGTCTTCATGTACCTGGCGATGGGTGTCATGGCACTCTCCGCCGGCGCCATGCTGCTGGGGCAGCTGATGCGTCGCTCCAGCGAGCGCAAGCAGCGCCTGAAGGGCGAACGCCGCGACTACCTCCGCTACCTGGCGCAGACCCGCAAGCGGGTCCGGAGCACCATCACGGAGCAGCAGCGGGCGCTCGCCTGGCGCCACCCGGAGCCCGCCTCGCTGCGCTCCCTGGCCCGCACCTCGCGGTTGTGGGAACGCCGCCCCGCCGACGAGGACTTCGGCGAGGTCCGGCTCGCCGTCGGCGAGCAGCAGCTCGCCCTCACCCTGAACCCGGTCTCCACCCGCCCGGTGGAGGACCTCGAACCGCTCTGCGCGCACGCCCTGCGCCGCTTCATCCGCGCCTACTCCACCATCCCCGGGCAGCCCCTCGGCCTCTACCTGCGCTCCTCGGCGCGGATCCTGCTGCGCGCCGAGGAGACCTCCGCCGGGGAGGCGGCCGTCGGGGAGCGGGCCGGGCCGGGCGGCGGCGCCGGGAGCGGCCCGGCCGGCGACCCCGACACCGAGCCGGTACGCGCCCTGGTGCGCGCCGTGCTCGCGCAGCTCGCGGTGTTCCACGCGCCCGAGGAGCTGTGGATCGCCCTGTGCGTCGGCGACGAGCGGCGGCCCGACTGGGAGTGGGCCAAGTGGCTGCCGCACGCGCTGCACCCGTACGAGGAGGACGGCGCCGGCAAGGTCCGCCGGATCACCGCCGACCTCGCCGAGCTGGACGACCTGCTCGGTGCCGAGTTCGCCGAGCGCCCCGGTTTCGACCCGGACGCCCGCCCCGGCCGCGACGAGCCCTACACCGTCGTCGTCCTGGACGGCGTCACCGTCCCCGAGGGCCACCGCTGGGAGGGGCACGGCTACCGCAACGCCGTGGTCCTCGACGTCGGCGGGGCGCTGCGCTGGCGGCCCGGCCGCAACACGCTGCGGCTGACCGTCGGGCCCGAGCGGGTGAACCTGGTGCGCACCGACCGCAGCCGCAAGGAGCGTTCCGTGCCGCTCGGCAGCCCGGACCGGCTCGGCCCGCTCGGCGCGGAGTCACTGGCCAGGCTGCTCGCCCCCCGCCGGATGAGCCTGGGCGCCGACGTCGCGCAGCCGCTGGACACCGACGTCGAACTGACCACCCTGCTCGGCATCCCCGACCTGCACCGGCACGAACCGCGCACCCTCTTCGACCGGCACACCGGGTCCGCGCGGCTGCGGGTGCCGATCGCGGTCGGCGTGGATGGGCGCCCGGTGGAACTCGACATCAAGGAGTCCGCGCAGGGCGGCATGGGCCCGCACGGCATGCTCATCGGCGCCACCGGCTCCGGCAAGAGCGAACTGCTGCGAACTCTCGTCCTCGGGCTCGCCCTGACCAACTCCTCCGAGACCCTCAACTTCGTCCTGGTCGACTTCAAGGGCGGCGCCACCTTCCTCGGCCTGGAGGAACTGCCGCACACGTCCGCCGTCATCACCAACCTCGCCGACGAGGTCGCCCTGGTGGAGCGCATGCAGGACGCGCTGCACGGCGAACTCATCCGCCGCCAGGAACTGCTGCGCTCCGCCGGCAACTACACCTCCGCCCTGGAGTACGAGCGGGCGCGCGCCGCCGGTACGGCCCTCACCCCGCTGCCCAGCCTGTTCGTGGTGGTCGACGAGTTCAGCGAACTGCTCTCCACGCACCGGGAGTTCATGGACCTGTTCGTGATGATCGGCCGGCTCGGCCGCTCCCTGGGGGTCCACCTGCTGCTCGCCTCGCAGCGCCTGGACGAGGGCCGTATGCACCAGTTGGAGAGCCACCTGTCGTACCGCGTCGGCCTGCGCACCTTCTCCGCCATGGAGAGCCGCGGCGTGCTCGGCGTGCCGGACGCCTACGAACTTCCCGCCCAGCCCGGCAGCGGCTACCTGAAGTCCGGGGTGGAGTCCCTGACCCGGTTCCGGGCCGCCTACTCCTCGGGCACCTACCGGCGCCGCACCGGCGCGGTGGTGCAGGCCCGGGTGGC
The DNA here is from genome assembly GCF_043081325.1 of Streptomyces sp. NPDC014882. NCBI lineage: Bacteria > Bacillati > Actinomycetota > Actinomycetes > Kitasatosporales > Streptomycetaceae > Streptomyces > Streptomyces sp. NPDC014882. The sequence goes on along the minus strand of NZ_JBIBWL010000014.1, from coordinate 114,721 downwards.
CAGCCAGGTGGTGCCCTGGACCAGCGGCTGGGTGGTGCCCCGCACCTTGGAGGCCGCGCCGGAGCCGGAACCGGAGACCGAGGCGGCCGGGGAGGGGGACGAGGAGGAGACGCTCCTCGACGTGGCCCTCGACCGGCTGCGCGACTCCGGGCCCCCGGCCCACCAGGTGTGGCTGCCGCCGCTGGACGAGCCCTTCCCGCTCGACGCCCTGCTGCCCGGCATCGCCCCCGATCCCGAGCGCGGCCTCGGCGCGGTCGGCTGGTCCGGGACCGGCCGGCTGCGGGTCCCGGTCGGACTGGTGGACAGACCCTTCGAGCAGCGCCGCGACCCGCTGGTCGTGGACCTGTCCGGAGCGGGCGGCCACGTCGCCGTCGCGGGCGGCTCGCAGAGCGGCAAGTCCACCCTCGCCCGCACGCTGATCGCCGCCCTCGCCCTCACCCACACCCCCGCCGAGGTCCAGTTCTACTGTCTCGACTTCGGTGGCGGCGGCCTCTCCCAGCTCGCCGCGCTCCCCCACGTGGGCGGTGTCGCGCCGCGGCTCAACCCGGAGCGGGTGCACCGGGCCGTCGCCGAGGTGATGACGCTGCTCGCCCGCCGCGAGCAGTTCTTCGTCGACCACACCCTGGACTCCATGCAGTCCTACCGCCGCCGCCGGGCCGCCGGGGAGTTCCCCGACGAGCCCTTCGGCGACGTCTTCCTGGTGGTCGACGGCTGGTCCACGGTCCGCCAGGACTACGACGACCTGGTCCCCAAGTTCAACGAGATCGCCGCCCGCGGCCTGAACTACGGCATCCACCTGATCGTCACCACCACTCGCTGGGTGGAGCTGTCCGCCCAGGTCCGCGACCAGGCGGCCACCCGCCTGGAACTGCGGATGGGCGACCCGATGGACTCCGAGATCGACACCCGCAAGGCCCGTTCGGTGCCGCGCACCGGCGGCCGGGGCATCACCTCCGACAGCAAGATGCACTTCCTCGCCGGCCTGCCCCGCCTGGACGGCAGCGGATCCCTCGACGACCTCGGCGACGGTGTCGCCCACCTGGTCGCCGAGGTGGCGCGGCACTGGCCGGGCGCGCCGGCCCCGCGGATCCGGATGCTGCCGCACCGGCTCCCGCTCTCCGAGCTCCCCGCGCCCGAGGGCACCGAGGGGGGCGGCATGCGGCTGCCGCTCGGCATCGACCAGGACGCCCTGGAGCCGGTCTGGCACGACTTCAGCCGCACCCCGCACCTGATCGTGGTCGGCGACACCGAGAGCGGCAAGACCAACCTGCTGCGCCGCGTCACCCGGGGCATCACCGCCCACTACGCCCCCGACGAGGCGAAGATCATCGTCGTGGACTACCGCCGCACGCTGGTGGACGCCGTCCCCGAGGAGTACCGCATCGGGCACGTGATCTCCCTGGACAACCTCAGGGAGACCATCGAAGGGGCGGCCCGCGCGATGAAGACCCGCGTCCCCGGCGCGGACATCGCGCCCGCCCGCATGCGCCGGTGCGACTGGTGGACCGGCCCGCGGCTGTTCGTCCTGGTCGACGACTACGACATGGTGTCCGGCGGCAACTCCTTCCAGAGCCCCTTCGAGCCGCTCTTCGAGAATCTGACCCTCGGCTTCGAGATGGGCCTGCACCTGGTCGTCGCCCGCAGCGCGATGGGCGCGGGCCGCGGCCTCGGCGACGCCCTCGTCCGCCGCCTGGACGAGGCGAACAACCCCGCCGTCCTGCTCTCCTGCCCGCCCACGGAGGGCCAGCTCTTCGGCAACACGAAACCGCTCAACCTCCCGCCCGGCCGCGCCCAGCACATCGCCCGCCGCCGGGCACGGCTGATGCAGACGGCGCTGGTGGAGGAGAGCACGCAGTAACCGGACCGCGGCGGCCACCGGCCGCCGCGGCCGCGAGGAGGGAACGACACGAACGCGCGGGCCGGTAGGGGCCGCTCGGAAGCGGCCCCTACCGGCCCGCGCGTTCGTGAGAGGTCCTGCTCACTCCCGTGCCGTCGGGCCCGCCCCGGCCGGGCGCCAGCCGCGGGCGCGGGCCCGGGAGAGGGTGAAGCCCGCCCAGAGGACGGCGAGGACGGCGGCGGAGCCGAGGAGGACCAGCAGGCCGGCGCGGCTGGTGGCGCGGTCCGCGGAGGCGGTGTCGCGGACCGTCACGGGGTCCGCGGCCGGTGCGGCGCCGGCGGGCGCGGCGGCGTCGCCGAGGACCGTGGTGACGGCGGCGTAGGGGTCCAGCTGGGGGATGTCCGCCGGGTAGGCGGTGGCGGTGAGGCGGCGGGTGACGGCGTCGGCCGAGTCGTCGGGGTGGGCGGCGCGGACCACCGCGGCGGCCCCGGCGGTGTAGGCGGTGGCCACCGAGGCGCCGCCGCCCAGGTAGTGGCCCTTGCCGCGCGGGCCGCCGGAGACCACTCCGGCGCCGGGGGCGGCCAGGTCGATGCCGTCGGTGGGCAGGGCGCCCTCGGGCCGGGTGCCGCCGGGCAGCATGTCGGCGACGGACAGGACTCCGGGTTCGCCGGCCGGCCAGTAGGTGCGGGACGGGACGTCGTCGCCGCCGCCCCGGGACGGCGGGTCCGGGGTGGCCGCGGCGACCACCACCGCGCCCGCGCGGCGGGCCTCGGCGACCGCTCGGGTCAGCGCCGCGTCGCGGCGGGGCAGGGCGACCGCGACCGCGATCACCCCCGCCCGCGCCTCGGTCGCCTCGCGCAGCGCCCGGACGACCAGGCCGGCGTCGGCCCTGCCGCGCGCGTCGGTGCCCCGCAGGGCGAGGATCCTCGCGCCCGGGGCGACCCCGGCCAGGCCGGGGGTGCCCCCGCCGGTCCCGGCGATCAGTCCGGCCAGGAACGTGCCGTGCCCGACGCAGTCGTCGGCGGCGGCGCCCTCGGCCAGGACCCGGCCGTCGAGTCCGGCGGCGCCGGTGGTGACCCCGGTGTCGATCAGTGCGACGGTCACGCCGGCCCCGGTGCCGTGCCGGTGCAGCCGGTCCAGGTCGAGGCGCTGGCGCGACCAGTCCTGCTTCTTCGCCTTCTCGCCGGAGGCGGGCGTGCAGGGCGCGTCCTCGTCGTCCGCGGCGAACGCGGAGGGCATGCCGGGCAGTCGCTGGCCCTTGCCGCCGTCAGCCGCCGGCGGGCCCGCCGGGGGCGCCGCGGACGCCGGAACGGCGGCGGGCAGCAGCAGGGCGGCGGCGAGGCCGGCGCCGGACAGCAGGCGGGCGGCCCCGCGGGCGGGCCGCCTCATCGGGGAGCCGTCCCCGGCGCGGTGACGGCCACGTCCGCGGGGAGCAGGACGCGCAGGTCGTCCAGGGTGGGCGCGGCCAGCGAGCTGAGCCGTCCCGCCTGGCGGGTGACCATCGACTCGACCACCTGGCGGGCCAGGCGGGCGTTGCCGAAGGAGCGGTCCCGGGGCAGCGCGTCGAAGTACTCCTTGAGCAGGGGGCCGGTGCCGGGTCCGCACTCGTAGCCCATGCTCGCGGCCTGGGAGCGCACGATGGTGACCAGTTCCTCGGAGGAGTAGTCGGCGAAGGCGATCCGGCGCGGGAAGCGGGAGGACAGGCCCGGGTTGGAGCCGAGGAAGCGCTCCATCTCGTCCGGGTAGCCGGCGACGATGACGACCACCTCGTCGCGGTGGTCCTCCATCAGCTTCAGCAGGGTGTCCACCGCCTCCTGGCCGAAGTCGGCGCCGCCGCCGGGCGGGGTGAGGGTGTACGCCTCGTCGATGAACAGCACGCCTCCCAGGGCCCGTTGGAAGACCTCGCGGGTGAGCTGGGCGGTGTGGCCGATGTAGCGGCCGACCAGGTCGGCGCGGGCCGCCTCGACCAGCTGGCCCCGCTCGAGGATGCCGAGCCGGGTCAGGATCTGCCCGTAGAGGCGGGCGACGGTGGTCTTGCCGGTGCCGGGCGGGCCGGTGAAGACCAGGTGGTGGCTGAGCGAGGGCACCGGCAGCCCGGCGGCGGCCCGGTGGCGGGCGGTGGTGATGAGGTTGACCAGGTCCGCGACGTCGCGCTTGGCCTCGGCCAGGCCGATCATGTCGCCGAGGCGGGTGAGCGGGTCGTCGTCCGGGGCGGCGGCGCCGGCCGCCTCCGCGGCGGCGGTGGGCGAGACGTCCTCCGGCAGCAGCAGCCGCAGGTCGCGCTCGCCGACCTGCGCCTGGGCGGCGAGCCGGACCGCCTGCCGGTCCACCATCTCCTCGAACACCCCGCGCGCGGCACGCCCGTTGCCGAAGCCGGCGTCCCGCGGCATCGCCCCGAAGTGCGCGGCCAGCGCCTCCGCGGTGCCCTCGCCCAGTTCGTACTGGTGCTGGGCGCACATGTTCTCCATGATCGCGACCAGTTCGGGCACCGAGTAGTTCTCGAACTCGACGGTGCGTGAGAAGCGGGACGCCAGACCGGGGTTGGAGCCGAGGAAGGACTCCATCTCGCGGGAGTAGCCGGCCGCGACCACCACCACGTCGTCGCGGTGGTCCTCCATCAGTTTCAGCAGGGTGTCCACCGCCTCGCGGCCGAAGTCGGCGCCGCCGTTGCCGCTGTCGGCGGTGAGCGTGTACGCCTCATCGATGAACAGAACGCCGCCGAGGGCCCGTTGGAAGGTCTCGCTGGTCTTGATCGCGGTGCCGCCGACGACCTGGGCGACCAGGTCGGCGCGGGAGACCTCCACCAGGTGCCCGCTGCGCAGCGAGCCCAGTTCGGCGAGGATCGACCCGTAGAGGCGGGCGACGGTGGTCTTGCCGGTGCCGGGCGGGCCGGCAAAGATCAGGTGCCGGCTCATCGGCGGTGCGGACATGCCGAGTTGTTCGCGGCGCTGGGCGAGCTGGGTCAGGTTGACCAGGGTGCGCACCTGCTGTTTGACGTTCTCCAGGCCGATCAGCGCGTTGAGGGCGCCGAGCGGGCCGTCCGCGCGGTCCGGCGCGGGCCCGTCCGCGGCGCCCGAGCCGGCGGGGTCGGTGTTCTCGGCGCTGCCGGTGCCCCAGGCGTCCCGTTTGCCGTTGCCGGTGCTCTTCAGGCCGTCCACGGCGAGCCGTTCGCCGGGCACGGTCTGCACCAGGCCGCCGCCCTCGTTCTCCCGGGCGAGGCAGTTCACGAGGGAGACCGGCGCGGTGGACTCGACCCGGAAGCCGTCCTGGGCGCCGCCGGTGGCCTCGCAGCCGTTGAGGGAGGCGAGGGCGCCCTCGCGCAGCAGGAAGCCGTGGCCCCCGGCGGCGTGCGCCACGGTGCGGCTGGCGGTCAGTTCGCCGCCCGCGGCGACCGCCACGCCGTCCTCGCCGCACCTCTCGACGCGGAAGTCGCGGACGGTGGCGCTGCCGCCGTCCCCCACGACCAGACCGCCGACGACGGCCTCGGAGACCCCGCCGCCGGCCAGGTAGAGGCTGCCGCCGGAGGCCACGTGCACGCCCGTGCCCCCGGGCCGGACGATCTCGCAGTCCTCGGCGCGGCCGCGGGCGTCGGCGGTCGCCAGGATGCCGTCGCCGGACGGCTCGACCAGCCGGGCCCGGCGCAGCAGCGGGTTGGCGCCGCCGCGCACGGTGACGGCGGGCGAGCCGCCGATCACCTCCAGGCGGTCCAGTTCCGGCGCCGAGCCCTCCTCCAGGAGCAGTCCGTCGTGCTCGCAGTCGCGGACCGTCAGGCCGGTCAGCGCCGGGGAGGCGGCCCCGGCGACCCGCAGCCCCGCGCCCTGCGCGCCGTCCACCCAGCAGTCCTCGAAGGTGCCGCGCGCCCGGTCGGTGACCAGGATGCCGTGCCCGCGGGTGCGGGAGACCCGGCAGCGGCGCAGCACCGGGGCGGTGCCGGAGGCCAGCGCGATCCCGTTCCCCGACGCTCCGGTGACGCGGACGTCCTCCAGGGTCGTACGGCCCGTGCTGCTCAGGTGCACGCCGGTGCTGGTGTCGTGCACCACGGTGCGGACCACCGTCAGGGAGCAGTTCTGCTCGAGGGCGAGGGACGGCTTGTCGGTGGAGGAGATGTCGCAGTCCTCCACCGTGCCGCGGGCCTCGCCGTTGGCGAGCAGGCCGTTGCCGCGGGCGTCGCGCACCGTGCAGCCGCGGACGCGGGCCTCGCCCTGCTCGGCGAGGACCAGGCCGCTGGTGCCCAGGTTCTCCAGGGTGCAGGACTCCACGGTGGTGGGTGTGGTCGAGGTGACCACGATGCCCGCGCCCTGCGGGTTGCTCACCCGGCAGTCCCGCAGCGCGAGGGAGCCGGTGCCCCCGGCCAGCATCGCGGTCCAGGCGGCGCCGACGACCTCGCAGCCGTCGAACGCGGCCTGCCCGCGCCGCACGTCCACGGCCGGCAGTTCGGCGTCACTGCCGCGCAGGGTCAGCTCGGACAGCATCACGGCGTCGGCGCGCAGCGCGAGCACACTGCCCGAGCGCGGCCGGATCTCCACGGTGCCCCGCCCCTCGGCGGCGGTGAGGGTGACCCGGGTCTGGATCACCAGGTTCTCGGCGTACGTCCCGGGCCGGACGCTGATGAGGGCGCCGGCGCGGGCCGCCGCGAGTGCCTCACCGATCGTCCGGTAGCGGTCCCGGTCTCCGGGACCGACCGTCAGTACCTGGCGCGACACGCACCAACCTCCTTGCCGCGGGGGCGTCTTCAGCGAGCGGCCCGCCGTCCGGGGGGCCGTGTCGGCGAGCCGACGGTGTCATCGTGCCCCGTCCTCGGGGCGGGCGGGGCGAGAGCGGGGCTCTCGGCGGGGGCGCGGTCAGACGCTCCACTTCTGGTTGTCGCCGCCGTTGCAGGTCCACAGTTGCAGCCGGGCCCCGTTGCCCCGGTTGTGGTTCTCGATGTCGACGCACTTGCCGACGACGGTGTTGACCAGGTCGTGGGCGGAGTTCAGCACGAACTGCTGGGCGGCGTTGCCGTTGCACCAGGCGATCTGGATGGTCGTGCCGTCGTTGTAGTTCGCGTTGGCCACGTCCAGGCACTTGCCCTGGATGCGGATGGTGCCGTCGGAGGCGAACTGCCACTTCTGCGCGGGGCTGCCGTTGCAGTCCCATGCCCACAGTGCCTTGCCGTCGCTGAAGTCGCCGTCCGGTACGTCGACGCAGCGGCCCGAGAGATGGCTGCGCAGGGAGACGAAGCCGCTGAACGTCAGGGCCGAACCGGCGTTCGCCGCCTGGTTCTTGCCCGTGCCCGTGCCCGACGCCTTGCCGTCGGCCGCCGTCTTGCTGCCGCCGGAGTCCTTGCCGTCGGACTTCTGCCCGGCGCTCTGCTTCGTCGGCTGGGCCGGCCGAGCGGTCTCCTTCTTCGGCTCGGCCGCGCTCCCGCCCTTGGCCGGTGCCGACGCGTCGGCTCCCCGCACCGGCTTGCCGGACTTCACGGAGGGCGTGGGGCTCTGGCCCGGGGAACCGGTGACGGGCCGGGTCACCGCGAACTCGCCGGGCGCCTCCCCCGGGTTCCCGCCGAGGACGGTCTCCGCCGCCGCGGGCGCCGTACGGGCCCGGTCCTCGTTCCCGCCGAGCACCAGGAACGGCACCGACACGAGCAGCGCCCCTCCGACGGCGGCCCCGGCCAGCACCGCCTTGCCCGGCCGCCCGACCGGGCCGGTCTGCTGCCGCGGCCGGTCGATCGCGGTCGCGGTCATGGTCCGCACGAGCGCGGGCAGCCGGCTCTTGGCCACCGCGGCGGCCCCGGGGTCGGTCCCGGAATCGGTCCCGGGGTCGGCCTCGGGACCGGTCCCCGGATCGGCCTCGGACCGGCCCGTCGCGGCATCGGGGGCGGCCTCGGATCGGCTGCCGGAGGCCGCTCCGCTCGCGGACCCGCCGCCGACGGCTTCGGACGCGGGCGTGCCGCCCGGGACGGCCGCCTGCCCGGCCTTCTCGGTTTCCCCGGCCTCGGCGGCCTGCGCGGTCGCCGTCCCGGCGGGGCCGGGGCGGGAGCCGGAGCCGGGCTCGGTCTCCGCCCCGGACTCCGTCTCCGCCCCTGCCTTCGTCTTCGCCTCTGCCTTCGTCTTCGCCTCTGCTTCTGCCTCGGTCTCCGCTTCCGCCTCTGTTTCCGCCGTCGTCCCTGCCGGATCGGGCTCGGTTCTCGTCCTCGCGGGCGCGGTCCCGGACTCCGTGGACCGGGAGACGGTGGCCGCCACGGGGGTGGCGGCCGTCTCCTCGCCGCCGGAGGCGGACTCCGCCCCCGGGGGGCCGGGGGGTTGCTGGGCCGAACGCGTCACGGGGTCCTCCCTGTGATGTGGGGCCGGGACTCGGGGGAGTCGCCGGGCCGGTCCGCGGAGGGGGCCGCGGCCGGAGAGCCGGCACGGTCGGTCGCGCCGGAGAGGGCACCGGGGTCCCCCTCCGCCACGGCGTCCGCCGCGGGCGCCCCCGCGACGTCCGGCCCGGGTACGGATACGGGTACGGGTACGAGAAGGCCGTCCGCCGGGACGAGCAGGGGGGCCGCGGCCCCGGCGTTGACCATCAGCAGGGTGCCGGAACCGCTCAGCGAACGGGCCAGCTCCGCCGCCGGAAGCGTGTCATGCCTGAGTTCCGCGGACATCAACTCGTGTGCCGGCGAGGTGAACGAGAGGACCACGGGCGCCCCGTCCCGCCCGACGGCCGTGAGCGGCCCGCCGTCCGGTCCGCGCAGCACCGTGACGTCCGCCCGCGCGAGCGCCTCGAGCGCGTCGTCGACCGTGCCGTAGCCGGTGGCGGCCCGTTGTGCCGCCGCGTCCACCGGGTCGGTGGGCTCCGGCCAGCCGAGGACCCGCGCGGAGGGCCGGTACTCCGGGTTGGCGCGGTACTCCCCCACGCCCCCGTCGTCGTCCGACCGCCACTCCCCCAGCACCGCCCACTGCGGCGGCGTCCGCTCCTCGGTCCACTCCGGGTCGACCACCCCGATCCAGTGCCCCGGCGCGCGGCGGGCGGCAGCCCGTACGGCCTCGGGTATCCCGGGGCCGTCACCGGTGCCGGGGACGGCCGTGACGGGTGCTTCGGGGGCTGGGAGTGCTTCGGGGGCCGCGGTCGGCCCGGAACCGTCGGGCACCGCGGGCGAGGCGTCGTGCCTGGCCTCCTGCCGTTCTCCGGGCCGCATCTCCACCTGAACTCTTGGGTCCGTACGACTTCCTGGGTGCCGAACGACCTGCGCGCACGACGGCACTGATCAGATCGGGAGTCAACAGGATGCCACAGTTGTCCTGTTGACGGGTGACCAGGAGGGGGCCCGTATCCGCCCTCCACGTGCCCGTTCACCGCCCGAGTACGGAACTTTCCGGGAACAGTGAGGCGTGGCAGGACAAAGCGACGGGGCGTTCCTGACGGGGAAGCGGCTGTCACCGGTACAACAGGTTAAGTTGGGCGTGCCGTTGGACCCGTCGGTGTGCGGCCTCACGGCCGGACGTCCGGGCCGGGGCCGTACGGGGGGGGGACCTCGCGGTCCGGAAAGGCCGTCGGACCGGCCCGAGGGCCCGACCGCCGCCGGTTCACGCGGGACCCGGCGGCCGGGAGCCGTGGCGACACGGGCCGTCCCGACCCGGAGTCGGGGCCGGACCGGCGCCGACGCCCGCCCGTGCACCGGGTGTTCGTCCGGTACGCCGGCCGAACGCGCCGCCCGGGTTCCGTCACCGACAGCTCCCCCACCGACTGCCCGGCCACCGAGGAGGAGTACCGCATGTCGTCCCAGCCCCCCACCCCCCGCGCCGACGCGGAGGCGGCCGCCGCCCGTGCGGAGGAGGCCGGTTCCCCGGTCCCGCCCGCGGCACCGGCGGAGAGCGCCGGCCCGCCCCCCACGCCCTCCGCCCCGGAGGAGAAGACCGCACCGGGACCCGCCGCGGCCCCCGCGGCCCCCGCAGCAGGGTCCGGAACCACCGCGACCGCGGCCGCGCCCGGGAAGACCGCCCCGGCCCTGCCCTCGACCGCGACCGCCCCCGCTCCCGCTCCCGCGACCGCTCCCGCCAGTGCAGGGCCCGCCGAGGCCGCAGGGCCCACCGAGGCCGCCGGAGCGTCCGAGGCGTCCGGAGCGGGCGTCGCCGTCGCCGCGGCCGTCGGGGCGGCGCCCCCGGACGTCAGGGCCGGCACCGGCACCGGACGCCCGCGCAAGCCGGTCCTGGCGGGGGCGGCGTTCCTGGGTGCGGCCCTGATCGCCGTACCGCTGCTGCTGGCCGGGAGCGCGAAGGACGAGGATCACCGGGGCGGCGCGACGGGGCTGGCGGCGGAGGGTTCCGACACCGTCCTGAACCCGGAATCCGCTCCCGCCGGGCTCGGCGACTACGTGGCCGGCCCGACCGGTCCGTCGCCGAGCCCGACGAAGCCGCGGAAGAGCGCGACCCCGAAGGCCGCCGTCGCCGCGCCGGTCGCGCCGGCACCGGCGCCGAGGACGAGCAGCCCGCCCGAGAAGAAGCCGACGCCGACACCGCCCCCGAAGCCCAAGCCCAAGGCGACCCCCGAGCCGGTCTGGAGCACCGAGACCGTCTACGCGACCAGTGTCCTGGAGGTCAACCAGGCCTGGACCACCAACCGCATCCGGATGGTGATGCAGACGGACGGCAACCTCGTCGTCTACAACGAGCGGGGCAAGCCCCTGTGGGCGTCCATGACCTTCGGCGAGAACCACCGGGCGATCTTCCAGACCGACGGCAACCTCGTCATCCACAACGGCGCCGACCGTCCGATCTGGGCCTCCCGCAGCCACGGCCACGACAACGCCCAGCTGGTCCTGCGGGCCGACGGCAAGGTGGTCATCCTGCACAACGGCACGGTCATCTGGTCCACCTGAGCAGGCCGTCCCGGACGGCGCACGCGCGCGAGCCCTGGTGCCGTGAGGACACCAGGGCTGGGCTTGTGGGGTGGTTCGGGTGGTTCAGCCGGTGGTGAGCATGCCTTCGCGCAGGCGGGTCAGGAGGCGGGAGATCAGGCGGGAGACGTGCATCTGGGAGACGCCGAGGCGTTCGCCTATCTGGGCCTGGGTGAGTTCCTCCACGAACCGCCAGTGGATGATCCGCCGGTCGCGCTCGTCGAGCGCGGCCACCATCGGCGCCAGCGCGTGGAAGTCCTCGACCAGGCCGAGCGCGGCGTCCTCGTTGCCGATGAAGTCCGCCAGCGCCGCCTCGCCGTCCTCGCTGCCGCTGATCGCCGCGTCCAGCGACGCCGAGGTGTACCCGTTGGACGCCAGCCGCGCCTCGACCACCTCGTCCTCCGGCAGGCACATCAGCTCCGACAGCTCCTTGGTCGTCGGCGTGCGCCCCAGCCGGCTGCGCAGCTCCTCGTTGGCCCGCGCCAGCTGCACCCGCGCCTCCTGCAACCGCCGCGGCACGTGCACCGCCCAGGAGGTGTCCCGGAAGAACCGCTTGATCTCCCCCACGATGTAGGGCACCGCGAAGGAGGTGAACTCCACCTCGCGCGACAGCTCGAACCGGTCGATCGCCTTGATCAGCCCGATCATGCCGACCTGGACGATGTCCTCCATCTCCTCCGGCCCACGACTGCGGAACCGGCCCGCCGCGTACCGCACCAGCGACATGTTCATCTCGATCAGCGTGTTGCGCGCGTACTGGTACTCCGGCGTGCCCTCCTCCAGCACCGCCAGCCGCCCGAAGAACACCTTCGACAGCTCCCGCGCGTCCCGCGGCGCGACCTTGGAGGGATCGGCGATCTCCGGAACGTCCACCGTCCCAGCGGCCTGCACGGTCGTCGTCATCATGTGCCCCTCCCAGTCCATCCACCGCCGGATCCCCGGCCGTCGTCGCCGGCCCGTCGTGCCCGCAAAACCCCGCCTACCCCCGACCCCCACCACCATTCCTCCGAATTTCCACGGACCGCCCCACCCACCCGAACCGGCCTGCGAGCGGAGGCCGTCGGCGTGTGGATCCGGCCCGGCACGGCCCCGTTCCGGACGCGGCACCGCAACGGGCTCTCGGCCCGAGGTCCGCGAGCAGGTCGTCCAGCACCGCTTCCTCTCCGCCCCGGACGCCGGGCTCGACGAGGGAAGCGGCCAGGGCGGGGTCCCAGGAGGTCGCGGCGGGCCGGCCCGTCAGGCCCGGGGCCGCGTCCGCGTCGGTTGCGGTTGCAGCTGCCGCGGCCACTGCCGCCCGGTAATGGCCGGCCTCGTAGCGCCACGGACGCCAGGGGCCGCTCCGCGCCAGTGCCGCGGCGATGCGCACACCGCCCACCGGGCGTGGGGCCCGTGGGCGGGTGGCCCGCGCAGTCGGCTACAGGTGGAGTCCGACGTGGTTCACGATGAAACGCTTGCCGTCGGAGTCGAGGGCGAAGTAGATCCGTCCGACCTCGTTGGGCGACACGGCGTCCCGGACCTTGATGTGCGGCAGCCCGTCGCAGCGCTTCCCATCGAACGTGAAGTAGCGCTTGTCCTTGTCCTTGCTGAGTTTCTCGTCGTTGGGCGCGTACTTCAGTCCGTGGTTGTCGTAGAACCACTGCGTCAGCCGGGGTATGTTGCCGGGCTTGGCGTACAGGTCCATCGCGGCCTGCGCGAGGGCGATCAGCTGGTCGGTCATCTCCTGGGGATACGGATAGTGAGAGGCCTTCCAGGCGCGCGCCGCCTTCGCCGTGAACACGATGTGCTTCTCCGACGCTTTGACGAGGGAATCGAAAGTGGGCAGGGCGTCCGTTCCCAGGGCCGGGATCTCGCTCCAGGCATCGAACTCGGCCGTCTGCCCGGTCCCGCCCTTCGACAGGTCCAGGTACAGCTTCTTCCAGTAGTCCCGGTCCTGGCGCAGCGTCTCGGCGGCGGCGGCTTCGGACTGCGCCTTGTCCCGTTCCTCCATGCAGGTCTGCGCCATGTCCTCCCACGACCTGGCGTCCTCTTCCAGCTGCTGGGTGCGTTCCTTGAGCGCCTGGAGCTCGGCGGTCCTGTCCCCGGCGGCCTGCGCGCGCGCCAGCTGCTCCGCCGCCCTGCGCGCCCCGGCCCGGTACGAGGCCTGCCGCGCCCTCTCCCACGCGGTGTCACTGCCGCGTGCGATGACGGAGAGGTGGGCGAGCGACGGCATCAGCCGGCTTTCCACGAAGGACGCCTGGGACACCTCCTCACGCGAGTAGGCGGGATGCTCCAGGCCGAGGTTGGGCCAGACCAGCCGGGCGCCGCCGCTGGGCACGGCCACCTGCTCGTGGACCCGGCGGACGGCCTGTGCGGTCACGTAGTTCAGGGTCACCACCTGGGCCAGTCCGGCGAGTTGCCCCGAAGCCTCGGCCGCCGCGTTCCATCCCGCCGGATCCCTGGGGTGCACCAGGAGGATGGGCAGACGCGTGCTCAGCTCCAGAGATTCGAGAAGCACGCCGGCATGCCCCTCCTCGCGGATCCTCTCGTAGCGCCCGGTGGCACGCTGGCCCAGGACCCGCACGTCGAGATCCTCGTCGGCGAGCACGGCCCGCAGGAGGTGGGGACGCCTGAGCCGCGGGTCCTGCACGGGCGCGATCCAGCCGTCGGGGATCTCCCTGCCCATGACGACCCTGAGGCCACCGCCGCCTTCCTCGGACTGGGAGACGGTGACCCGGGTGACGAACTGGGCCGGGCCGTCGGACAGCGGCTGGTGGATGGTCATCCGCAGCGCACGGGTCCGCTCGTCACCCGCCACCGACCAGCTCAGGTTCCGCTCGCCGTGGCCGGGGTACTTCCCGACGAGCACCGCCCTCCCGGCACGGTCCAACTCGGCTGCCGACGGCGCCTGTATGCGTCCTCGGTCACCGAGCCACTCGGCGAGATGGTGACGGAGACGCCCGAGGACATGCCCCGGCTCCTGGGCGGACCGGACGTCCTGGACATCGAAACTGACGGCGTACAGCACCTGCACGGTGGCTCCCCTCACCCCCGGATGCCCCGCGAAGCGGACCGGTTCCCCCTCGAACGCGGTCGGGGCATCCCACGAGGTGTCACCGTAATACCGCGGTGCCCGAGCACCCAATGCCCGGGACGGAGCGGGGGCCCGGCCCGACGGCCTCGACCGGGCGGCCCGCTCCCCTGCGGGTGCGGCACGTCCGAGGGAACGTCCACGGTCGACGGTGGTCAGATCGGGGAGCCGCCCGTCGCGCACTCGGCCCACACCGTCTTGCCGGGGCCGACCCGGTCGCGCACGCCCCAGTCGGCGGCGAGCGCGTCGACGAGGAGCAGGCCGCGGCCGCCGTCCTCGTCCGTGCCGGGGGTCAGCCGCGCCGGCCGGGCGGGGTGGGTGTCGGTCACCTCGATCCGGACGACGCCCCGGCTCTCGTCGCGGGCCAGGGACAGGGCGAAGTCCCGTCCGGGGACGCGGCCGTGGAGGACGGCGTTCGCCGCGAGTTCGGCGACGACCAGGACGACCGTGTCGTGCGCCTCGGTGCCGTGCGGATGGGGCCCCACTCGGTGAGCTGGTGCGCGGCGAGCAGCCGGGCGAGGCGGGCTCCGCGGCGGGTGGCGGAGAAGCGCTGCGTGAACGTGTGCGGCCGGGCGGGACTGGGGGTGTGTGGGGCTGGCATGGCCGCCACCCTGCCGGGAGGTGACGGCCCGTCGACAGGTCCGGCACCGATACAGATCGCGTTGTAGAGGTCGGCTCGCTGGACCGGGTCGGTCGCCGTGCGTGACGATTAGTGTGCCGAGCGTGGCGCAGTGCGTACGGAGGACGGTACGGCAGGCGTCCGGGCCCGGCACGGGTACGGCCCCGTGGCCGGCACCGTGGGCACACCGCCTTCCGCGGCGCGCCGGCGGGCCCGGCGGTCACCCGGCAACGGCACCTCGTCGTGCCGGCCCGCGGTGCGCCGAGGGCCGGCACGGCTGGTGGGGTCCGCGCCGTGGGGACGGCACGCCGTCGCCCCCCGAGCCGTCCCCGCTCGACGGACCACCGGGTCGTCGGACCGCCGGGTCGTCGGCGACGCCGGCACCCGGTGGGTGGTCGTCGTCGACCGGCCCGTGACGGGACAGCAAGAGGGGTGCACGGGACCGCCGTGCGCACCGGCGGCGTTGCCGGGATTTCGATGACAGCGGCTTTCACGTCCGTATGCGCGTGGGGGGCACGGCATACGGGCGCTCGCGCGCGTCCGGGAGCAGTCTCGCGCGGCCGCGTCCGGCGTGTTCGTCAGCGCCGGTGGGCGGGCGTCGTCGGCCGCCCCGGGCGCGGTTGTCTCACTGGACGGGCAGGCAGTCCTCGTCGGAACAGGCGAGTTCCTCGTCGGAGGGCCTGTCGAGCAGCACCGTGGTGGCGAAGCGCCGGTCGGAGGACCAGTCGGCGTGGCGCAGGAGCTCCGGGGCGGCGCCCGCGATGACGGTGAGGGGGATGCGGACGGGGAGGCGGGCGATGAGGCCGACGAGTTCCCTGGTCGCGGTGTCCTCCAGGTGCAGGTCGTCGACGATCAGGACGATCGGGCCGTCGTGGGCGACGGCTTCCAGGAAGTACCGCCAGACGTCCCGCCACTCCTCGGCGCCCAGCCGCTCGGGCGAGCGGTTCGACGTCTCGAGGACCGAGGTGCAGCGGGCGACGAGCCAGTTGATGCAGCTCTTTCCGGCGTCCAGGCGCTGGACGGCGGCGCTGACCTTCCGGCGGACCGCCCACGGCGGGTCGGACTTCGACAGTCCCGAGAACCTGGAGATGATCCTGCGGTGCAGGCCGAAGGGGCCCGCCTCGGCGGCGTCCCGGCCGTTCCAGCTCAGCACCTGGGCCCCGTCGAGCGCCGTGGCGGCGAAGTCCCCCAGCTTGTCGAGCATCCGGCGGCGGGGGGCTTCCTCGGTGCTCAGCACGGTGATCAGGTGCGGCTGGGACCAGCGGTTGCTGTGGGTCATCACCCCTTGCAGCAGGTCGAGTTCGCGGTGGTGGGCGTCGTCGTCGGCGGGCTCGGGGTCGATGGGGCCGAGCAGCTTCCAGCGGACGGGGGAGCCGGGGATCTCCTCGTACGCGAAGTGTTCCCTGGTCTCCTGGCGTGTGCGGTCGCAGACGTGGGTGCCGTCCGGGGTCGCCAGGGCCAGCAGTGCCTCGCACTCCTTCACCGTGGCGCCGTAGACCCTGGGCGGCCGGCTGCCGCCGAGCGACTGGCTGACCAGCACGGCGCCGGTCGCGACGGCGGTGCGCAGCTCCGTGCGGGCGGCCACGGGGGCGTCCGCCCGGGCGGGGGACGCGGTCAGGGCCGTGCGCAGGGCGGTCGCGGCGCGGGCCGCGCGCAGCGGGTACTCGGTGTCGTCCGGGTCCGCCGGGTCCGCCGGGAACAGGGCGAGGGTGAGGGCGTGCAGCGAGAAGACGACCGTACCGCCGCAGCGCTCGATCTCCTGGTGGATCAGGGTGGCCACCCCGTCCATGACGGCGTCGAGTTCGCCGGCCTCGGTCGTGGCGGGGTCGGGTTCGGCCCGGACCAGCAGGAGGCTGGCCTCGCCGCGCACCGCGGAGGCGACGGTGGGGGTGCCGGTGTCCGCCGCCGGCAGGTTCCGGGCGGGGGCGTGGTGGGCCGCCGTGTGGTCCTTCGGTGCCGCACCGTTGACGGGCGACAGCACCTTGGGAGCCGGTGCGGAGGCGGGAGCCGGTGCGGGCAGGACGGCTCTCAGGGCCGGACGGTCGGGGCCGGGGCCCGAGCCCTGGACGGGCACCCGGGGCTGGGCCGGCGACCGGCCGTCGGGTAAGGCTCTGGCGGCGTGCGACTGGGGCGGGATCTCCGCGAGCGTCAGGGTCGGGACGGGAGCGGAGCGGGGGCCCGCCGGGTCGAGGTGGTGCGGGCGGGGGGCCGGGTCGGGGTGGGGGCGGGGGGCCTGGTTCTGGAGGGAGGGCTGGGGCGAGGCGGGGGCCGGACCGTCGGGGACGGCGCGCGGGCCGAGCGGCCGGGGCGACACCTCCGTCGTACCGGGCAGCAGGGCCGCCGTGCCCTGCACGGAGTACGGGCCGGGAGCCGGCGCGAGCTGAAGGGCGAGGTCGTGGGTGAGGATCGCCTGCTGGAGCTGCTGGAGTTCCCGGCTGGGTTCGAGACCGAGTTCGTCGACCAGCCGGGCACGCAGCCGGCTGAACACCCCCAGCGCGTCCGACTGCCGCCCGCAGCGGTACAGGGCGCGCATGAGCTGGCC
The DNA here is from genome assembly GCF_043081325.1 of Streptomyces sp. NPDC014882. Taxonomy (NCBI): domain Bacteria; kingdom Bacillati; phylum Actinomycetota; class Actinomycetes; order Kitasatosporales; family Streptomycetaceae; genus Streptomyces; species Streptomyces sp. NPDC014882. The sequence continues at coordinate 97,802 of NZ_JBIBWL010000014.1, read as the reverse complement.
GCAGGCGCGCTCACGCAGCGGCTCGTTCTCCACCAGCGACTCCAGCTCGCCGAGCACCGCGTAGTGGCGCCCGCAGGCGAGCTGGGCTTCGAAGACATCCTCCAGGACGTCCAGCCGCATGTTCTGGAGTGTGGTCAACTCCGGCCAGAGCATGCCGACTTCGGTGAGGTCCGCGAGGGCGGGACCACGCCACAGCTCCAGGGCGTCGTTGAGGAGCGTCGCCGCCGCGTCGGGCTCTCCCGCCTCCAGCCGGGCACGCCCGTCGCGCACCCAGCGGTGGAAGAGGTGCAGGTCCACGCGTTCGAGGGCGACGTCCAGGGAGTAACCGGGAGGCTGGGTGCGCAACGCCACGGGCGCTTCCGCGGCCGCGCCGGTGACGAGCTTGCGGCGCAGGCTCCAGATCGAGTTCTGCAGGATCTTGCGGGCCGTCATCGGAGCTTCTTCGACGCTCCACAGGGCCTTCAGCAGTTTACTGATGGGGACGGTCTGGTTGGGGTGGAGGAGGAGATACCCGAGCGTCGCCCGCTGTTTGCTGCCCCCCAGCGAGATGGGCTGCCCACCCGATATGACCTCTAACGGACCTAGCATCCTGAACCACATAGTCCCTCAGCATGGTTGGCGTGCGGCGCAGGGCTCACCCCCCTTTACGCCGGGAACACTGCCAATGCTACTAAGAGTACGAGCCAATACCACAACAATCTGTGTTCGACGCCTCACGTGTCGGTGATCTTCCCGCCGGTGGCGGCGCCGGCCCGTCCGCGGCGGGCGGACGGCGGCCGTCCGCCACCCCAACTCCCGGTGAAACACCCGTTCATCAGTGCTTATGGGCAGCCGGCCGGACGACCGCGAGACCCCCCTACAGGCCACGGCGTCCGGCCGGCTGCCCGTCATCCGCCCCGTTCCCGCGGGGCGGTGACCGGTCCGGTTCCGGCCGGGATCAGCTCGTCGTCAGCTCGCCGCGGCGGTCAGGCCGGCCGCGAGGCCGGCGGCCCGGATGCCGGTCTCGATGGCGCCGTCCACGTAGCCGCCCCAGCCGGTCGCGATGTCGCTGCCGGCGAAGACCAGCCGGCCGTGCGGCTGCCGGACGGCGCGCAGCGAACCGAGCAGCTGGCCGGGGGTGCGGAAGGTCCAGCCGCCCTTGGCGTAGGGGTCCTTGCCCCAGTCGTGGCCCTTGACGGACAGCACCTTGGTCCCCGGGAGCAGTTCGCTGATGGCGCTCTGCACCTGGGAGACGCTGGTGACGTCCAGGTTCGGGTTGACGCTGAAGCCGATGAGCATCGTGCCCTGGGAGGACTTGTCGGCGTGGGTGAGGACCAGGTCGAGCATCCCGCCGCTCCTGCCGTTCATGAGCGGGCGGCCGATGTCCCCCTGGACCTGGATGAAGACCTTCTTGGCGGTGGGCACGCCGACGGTCTGGGTGCTCAGCCGCGAGAACTCGGCGGGCAGGCCGGAGGCGAAGTTGATGGAGTTCCAGGTGTTGACGGGAGTGGCCACCACCACGGACGCGGCGTCGAACACCAGGCCTGCCGCCGTCACCTGGACCCGGGAACCGGTGTCGGTGACCCGGGTGACGGGAGCGTTGTAGAGGAGGGAGGCGCCGGACTCGGTGAACATCCGGGAGATGACGGTGCTCATCCCGCCCACGGGGCGGGTGACGTTGATGCCGTGGAACGTCTCCGTGTTGTAGCCGCACAGCGCCCACCAGTGGGCGAGCTGGGTGAGCGAGCCGCGCTCGAAGCCGCCGCCGTACGCGCCGGTGGTGGCGCTCACCCAGTCCATCTCCAGCTGGGACAGGCGCAGTTGGCGCGCCCGGTCGCCGAGGGTCAGCTTGTCGAGGTCGACGAGCAGGTCCTCGCGGGAGAACGGGTCGTAGGCGTTCGGCAGGTACGTCTCGGCGCCCTCGACGAACCTGCGCAGGAGGGCGTCCTGCTGGTCGAGGAAGGTCAGTTCCTGCCGGGCGTAGCCGCCGGTCTCCGTGGCGAACACCGCGTAGTCCGGGTTGGGGTCGTCCACCTTGGCGATGCCCAGGCGCTGGACCTCGTTCCAGATCAGCGTCTGGCTGGGGTGGATCCAGGTGGCGCCGAACTCGATCGGCAGTCCCGAGAACGTGCTCGACCAGGCCCGGCCGCCGATGCGGCTGCGGGCCTCGATGATCAGTGTGCGCTTGCCCCTGGCCTTGAGTTCCCGCGCGGCCGAGACGCCGGCGAAGCCGCCGCCGATCACGATCGCGTCGTAGCTGCGGCCGGCTTCGGTCGTCCCCGCCGCGAAGGCGGGACGGGTGGAGGCGACGCCGACGGCGACCGCCGCGCCCGTGGCCGCGCCGGCCTTGAGTATCGCGCGACGCGAGGTCCGCGCTCCCCCGAAGATTGTCTCTTTCTTGGGCTTCATCCCAGTCCCCTCGTACACAACGTGGTCCGTTGTCCAGGAATCAAGCGCTGCTGTGGTCACCTGAACGGTCACCCACACTAGTTGCGACTGACTGAAATCGATCGAACATTTCCCATTGACTGATAATCGCCCTCCCTCGCAGGTTTAGGAATTGCCGGAGACCGGCGAGTTACCGTCCGGTGGGCGCTCGGGGGCGGCACGGGGCAGGGTCTCTGGTTAGCTTGGCCGGGACAGGACGGTTACTCGCTGGTGGCGGGGGGATGGTCCGGTCTCACTTAATTTGTTCGGACCCCCGAAACGGCAATGGCGCTGACTGCCTCGCGTCCACGCCTTTCACCCCCGCCGAAATCACCGAGGAGCTGGTATGGCCGTCAGGTCCACCGAAGCGGAAAACATTCTCAAGGCGGTCCGGGAGATCGTGCCGACCCTGCGGGCGAACGGCGTGGCCTCCGAGGACCAGCGCTGGATCGTCCAGGAGAACATCGACCTCCTGGAGAAGGCCGGCGTCTTCCGGATCGCCGTGCCGAAGCGTTTCGGCGGCCTGGACCTCCCGCTGAAGGAGCAGGTCGAGATCATCACCGAGATCTCCCGCGGCTGCGGCTCCACCGGCTGGGTGGCCGTCGCCTGGATCTCCAGCGCCTGGATGGCCACGCTGTACCCGCTCCAGGCCCAGGAGGAGATCTTCGAGGGCGGCTCGGTGCGCATCTCCGGCGGCTTCACGCCGACCGCGAAGATGGTCCCCGCCGAGGGCGGCTACCTCCTCACCGGCGCCTGGCGCTTCAACTCCGGTGTCCGCGGCGCCCACTGGGACCTGCTCGCCGCCGAGCTGGAGCACGCCGACGGCACCGTCGAAGAGGTCTACGCCATGGTGCCGGTGAAGGAGCTGACGATCGCCGACGACTGGCACGTCTCGGCCGCCATCGCCACCGGCAGCTCGACGTCGAGCGCCACGGACCTCTTCGTCCCCGCCCACCGGGTCGTCACCCTGGAGGCCGCCGTCCTCGGCACCAGCGGCGGCGGGGCCGTCACCGGCTCCCAGGGCCGCGACTACAGCCTGATCAGCTTCGTCGTCGCCGAGTCCGTCGCCGCCTACATCGGCATGGCGCGTGGCGCGTACGAGGACCTCGCCGCCACGGTCAAGGGCAAGCCGCTCGCCTACAGCAACGTCACCGACCAGGCGCAGCACCCGCTGACCCAGATCCAGATCGCGCTGGCCCACAGCAAGATCGAGGCCGCCCAGGCGCTCTCCGAGACCTACCTCGGCTTCCTCCAGGAGCGCGCCGACGCCGGCGAGCAGCCGACCTGGGAGGAGAAGGCGGAGGTGCGCGGCAAGGCCGGCGCCGCGATCCTGCTCACCCAGGAGGCCCTCGAGGCGCTGCACTCCGTCAGCGGCGCCGGCTCGCTCTCCCGCAAGGCGCCCTTCCAGCGCTTCTACCGGGACCTGCAGGGCCTGTCCCGGCACGGTCTGATGGCCCCGAACATGGGCCTCGAGGTGTACGGCCGCACGCTGCTCGGCCTCGACCCCGACAGCCTTTTCCTGTAGTACGCCGCTTTCGCCGGCGTAGTGATTCCGAAGAGAAAAACGAGGAGCAAGTCAATGTCGAACACCAACCAGGGTCCGGTGACCGTTCTCGGTCTGGGAATGATGGGCGCCGCCCTGGCCACCGCCTTTGTGAAGAACGGCAATCCGACCACCGTGTGGAACCGTTCCGCTGACAAGGCGGACGCGCTCGTCGAGCAGGGCGCCGTCTTCGCCGCGGACATCAAGCAGGCGATCGAGGCCAGCCCGGTCATCGTGGCGTGCGTCTCCACCTACGAGGTGCTGAACGAGCTGTTCGCCGGTGCCACCGGCGAGCTGAAGGGCAAGGTGGTCATCAACCTCACCTCGGGCACCCCCGAGGACGCCCGCGCCCTCGCCGTCTGGGCCGAGCAGAACGGCGTGCGCTACCTGGACGGCGCCATCATGGCCGTCCCGCAGATGATCGGCCTGCCCCAGGCCTTGATCTTCTACGCCGGTTCCCAGGAGGTGTACGCCGAGCACGAGGAGCTGCTGAAGCCGCTCGCGGGCACGAACGTGTACCTGGGCGCGGACACCGGTGTCGCGATGATCTACGACCTCGGTCTGCTGTCGCTGCTGTGGTCGAGCCTCGCGGGTTACTTCCACGCCGTGGCCCTCGTCAACTCGGCCGGTGTCTCGGCGGAGGCGTTCACGCCGTTCGCCCTGACCTGGATCGAGCACGTCATCACCCCGTCGATCCCGCAGAGCGCCAAGGAGATCGACTCGGCCAGCTTCGACACCGAGATCTCCAGCCTCGGCGTCAACAAGGCCGCGATCGAGCACCTGGTCGCCACGAGCAAGCAGCTCGGCATCAACAGCGACTTCTCGGCCGCCATCCAGGCGCTGATCGAGCGCCGCGTCGAGCAGGGCCACGCCGGCCACAGCCTGGCCAGCCTGGTCGAGGCGTTCAAGCAGGGCTGACCCACCGGCGTCCCCCGGGGACGCCACGCGCACGGTACGGCAGGAACCCGCCGGGCGGGACACGGCTCAGTGCCGGGTCCCGCCCGGCGGCGTACCGCGCGGGCACGGCTACGGCTAACGGCTACGGCTACCAGCGGCGTACCGTCCGTGACTCCGGCGGCTCGCCGTGCTCACCGCGGGGTGCGGGGCGCAGGGCGGACCCGGCACCCACGAGCGCTGTGCGGCGCCGGCGCTGTGCGGGCGCGGGCGCAGGCGCGGTGGTCGGCATGGGCACAAGACCGGCACGGTCGGCGCGGTGCGAGCGCCGCCCGTGACCGGTGACCGGCGGCCCGTGACTGGTGCCCCGTGGCCTGTGGCCGACATGGGTCCGGGCCCGGCACGAGCCGCACATACAGGCGCAGGCGCTGTGCGGGCGCAAGCGCGGTAATCGGCACGGGCACGGACCGGCAGGGCGGCGCGGTGCGGGCGCCGCCCGTGACCGGCGGCTCGTGGCTGGTCGCCCGTGGCCTGTGGCCGACACGGGTTCAGGCCCGGCACGAGCCGTACCCACGGGCGCAGGCGCTGTGCGGGCGCAGACGCGGTGGGTCGGCACGGGCCCAGACCGGCAGGGCGGCGCGGTGCGGGCGCCGCCCGTGACCGGCACGGGCTGGAACCCGGTGCGGGCGCGGCGCGGTGCGGGCGCGTGCGGCACGGGTGAGGGCCGGTACGAGCGGGGGCCGGTGGCCGGGACGTGGAACTCGTCCCGGCCACCGGCCCCCGTGGGCGTCGTCGCGTCCGTTACGCGGCGGGCAGTGCCAGGGGGCGCTGGTAGCCGCCCCGGATGATGTCGCAGGTGTCGCGCAGGGCCTTCTCCAGCCAGGTGATGTCGTCGTCCGACAGCAGCACGGACGGCTCGAAGCGCAGGGTGTCGGGGGCGCTGGCGGTCGGGAAGGTACGGACCCGGTGGCCGCGCAGCAGGTGGCCCGCCACCAGGTAGCCGAACAGGCCGGCCCGGGCCGCCTCGGCGATCGGGGGGACCGGTGCCGCGGACTGGTCGTGGAACTCCAGACCGAGCATCAGGCCGCGGCCGCGGACGTCCTTGACGACCTCGGGGAAGTCCTCGCGCACGGAGCCCAGCATGGCCAGCAGCCGCTCGCCCAGCTCGGCCGCCCTGCGGTAGACGGCGCCGTCGTCGGCCTCCAGGAGCTCGAGGACCTTCAGGGCGATGCGGTTGGAGAAGCCGTCCTTGGCGAAGGTCGAGCTGTGGATCAGCTCGAACTCGCCGCGGTAGCGCGAGGCGCGCACCAGCAGCACCGAGATCTTGGCGAGGCCGCCGCCCAGGCTCTTGGCGAGGGTGTAGTAGTCGCCGCGCAGCCCCAGGCGCGTACTGGCCAGGAAGTCGCCCGTGCGGCCCATGCCGCTCTGGATCTCGTCGACGACGACCGGTGCGCCGATCTCCGCGCAGACCTCCTGGACCTCCCGGACGAACTCCGCCGACAGCTCGCGGATGCCGCCCTCGCCCTGGATCGGCTCCAGGAGGAACGCGCAGACGACGGGCGCCTCGTGCTCCGTCAGCCGGACCCGGCCGTCCTCCAGGGCCAGGCCATGGAGGGTGGCGCGCTCCTCGTCGACGATCTCGCGCAGGGCGCCCGGCCGGTCGAGCGGGACGAACCGCGCCTGCGCGGCCAGCGCCGCGAACGGGGTGCGGTAGCCCTCGTTGTGGGTGAGCTGGACCGTGCCCACCAGCTTCCCGTGGAAGGAGCCCTCCGGGGCGAGGAGGACCGGGGGGCGCCCGGCGCGGTCCTCGTTGTGGGCGGCGAGGCGGTCGAGCAGCTCGTCCAGCGCGGCGGGGGCCGGGCCGTCCGCGGCCACGCCGAAGCGGGCGAGGAGCTCGGCGGGCACCGTCGCCGAGCCGTCCCGCACGGCCGCGCGCACCGTGTCGAGGCCGGCGCGGACGGACTCCAGGAGCGCGCCGAGGCGGGCGCCCCGGTCCATCTCGGCGTGCTTGAGCGCGGCCTCGTTGGCCTCGGCGCCGGTGTTGGCGAAGACGGCGAAGAACGGCTCGTCGTCGCCGGTCTCGCGGCGCACGATCCGGTTCAGGGCGAGCGCCAGCTCGGCGGCCTCCGGGTGCAGGGAGAACTGCGCGTGCACCGGGACGCCGCCGTCCAGCAGCTCCTTCGCGTACGCGGTGATCTCGGGGTGGTTGTGGCCCAGCAGGAGCGAGCCGTATCCCCCCGCGTAGTCCACGACGGCGACCTCGCGGCCGTCCTCGCCCCGCTGGTGGAGGAGGTTCCCCTCGGCGCGGACGTATTCGGCGTCCAGGCCGGCGGAGGCCAGCACGGCCCCCAGATGGGGTTCGGCCAACTGCGTCCGTTCGGCGGGGGCATTCGAAGCATCGGTCATGTGGCCAACATGACCGAATGCGCGCCAGTGTGCGGTAACGGCGCGGTCATCGGCGGCCGCCGGAACGGCCTAAGGCCTCGATTACTTGGCGATTAGGCGCCAGAAAGTGCCGAGCGGATACGTTTTCCATCCACCCCTTTATTACGTAGGGGGCCCTCAAGCCGAATCCGAAGAGGGGAAATGACTCCTGCATCCGCAGAGCTCGAACCCGCAGCCTCGCGGACGGGGCTGCGCACCTCCGTCGAGGCCACTTCGCTGCGGGATGTGATGTCCCAGTTCGCCACCGGCGTCACCGTGCTCACGGTGGGTGGCGACCACATCCACGCCATGACGGCCAACGCCTTCAGCTCGGTGTCGCTCGCCCCGCCGACCGTGCTGGTCTCCATCGACCACAGCGCCGTCATGTTCGACGAACTGACCGGGGCCGGGCACTTCGGCGTGAACATCCTGGCAGCCGGACAGCAGTCGCTGGCCCGGCACTTCGCGAACAAGAAGCGCGCCCTCGGGCTCGCGCAGTTCGAGGACGTCGAATGGGCGCCGGGCGAGCGCACGGGCGCCCCGCTCCTGGCCGGCGCCCTGGCCTGGCTGGAGTGCGACGTGATCGACGCGCACGCCTCGGGCGACCACACGATCTTCGTCGGCAGGGTGCTGGACTGCCGACGGGGCTGCGACGAGGCGGCGTTGACGTTCTTCGACGGGAAGTTCGGCCACGCCCCGCGTGCCGCCTGACGCCTCCGCACGCCATGCCGGCGCGCGGTCGCACCCACCAGCCGAACACGACACATCACACGGACGCATCACACGAAGGAGATGCTCATGACCACCTCGACCCCCGAAGTCGACCTGTACAGCCTGGAACTCACCGATGACCCGGAGGTCCAGAACGACGTCTTCCTGAAGATCTTCAACTCCGGGGACGGCGCCGCCTTCGACAACCTCTACCTCGACGACGCCATCTCCAACCTGACGGGCGGCCCGCTGACCGGTGAGGCCCGCACCAAGGGCATCATCGAACTGCTGGCCAAGGGCCCGACGCTGAAGTCCGTCGTCAAGCACTCCTACACCGCCGACGACGTCACGCTCATCGTGGTCGACTTCGAGCTGGGGCTGCCCAACGAGGACGGCGAGCTGGTCCAGGTCAAGGGCAGCTGCACCGACGTCATCCGCCGGACCGAGGACGGCAAGTGGATGATGGCGGTGGACCGTCCGGTCGCCGACATCAGCGTCTGAACCGTCTGACCCGTCCGACCCGCACCGCACGCGGCACCGACGGACGAGGCCGGGTTCCCCCCAGGGGAGCCCGGCCTCTTCGTTGTGTGCCGCGCGGTGGCGGTCGGTTGGGTCAGTCGCGCGGTTCCTCGCCGAACGGGTCGTCGACGGCGTACAGCCACGAGCCGTCCGCCTGCTTGCGCAGGACGTCCAGGCCGACGCCGCGCAGGCGCTCGCGGCCCTCGCCGCTCGCCGTGTTGATCTCCATGGTCCAGTCCACGACCAGCAGGGCCGTGTCGCCGGTGACGTACGCCTCCCGCAGGTCGGTCTCGATGTGCGGCCGCATGGTGGCGAGGAATTCGGTGATGGCGGCCCGGCGGTCCGCGCCGCTCACCGGATTGCCCTTCTCCCAGGCGATGATGCCGGCTTCGGTGTAGTGGGCATTGACGCGCTCCGCGTCGCCCGAGTTGAAGGCGGCGACGTAACTCTCGAGGTGTGCCTCGAGCTCCTTGGGGAGCTCGACGGCCGTGGCGGTGTTCGACATTCTTCTGTCCTCCGGAAAATGAGGATGGAAAGAGCGATGAGGGTGACAACTACGCCGAAAAGCTATCCGCAGGACGGAAACCGGGGGCTCACCGAGGGGTAACACCGCCCTCCGGAACGCGGCGCCACCCCTCCGATTACCGGGCCGTGGTCACACGCTGGATCTTCGGAAGACCCCTGCTGCATAACGTCGTTGCAGGCCGCGCCGAGCCGTCCGGGCTCCGAATGCGCAGGCGGACGTCTTGGACCGTTGCGATACGCAGAACGGAAAGGGCACCCGACAGTGACGACCAGCGAGCACGACACCCACGCAGAACCCACCCGGGAGGGCGGCGCGACCGGGGAGCGGGCGGAGCCCATTGCTGTCATCGGCATGTCCTGCCGGCTTCCGGGCGCGGACTCCCCCGCCGCGTTCTGGGACCTTCTCAGCCGCGGCGCCGACGCCATCACCCCGGTTCCGGAGGGGCGTTGGGGCCCGGACGGACGTTCGCTGGGCGCCGGGCGCGGCGGCTTCCTCGACGCCGTCGACGCGTTCGACGCGCCGTTCTTCGGGATCTCCCCGCGTGAGGCGGCGGCCATGGACCCGCAGCAGCGGCTCGTGCTGGAGCTGGCCTGGGAGGCGCTGGAGGACGCCGGCGTCGTCCCCGCCTCGCTGCGCGGCAGCAGGACGGCCGTGTTCGTCGGCGCCCTGCGCGACGACTACACGAGCCTGCTGTACCTGCACGGCGCCGAGGCCGTCACCCAGCACACCATGACCGGTGTCAACCGCGGTGTCATCGCCAACCGGGTCTCGTACCACCTGGGTCTGCACGGGCCGAGCCTGACCGTGGACTCCGCCCAGTCGTCCTCCCTGGTGGCGGTCCACCTGGCCTGCGAGAGCCTGCGCGCCGGCGAGGCCGACGGCGCGCTGGTGGCGGGCGTGAACCTCAACCTGCTCGCGGAGAACGTTGTCACCGAGTCCCGCTTCGGGGCGCTGTCGCCGGACGGGACCACCTACGCCTTCGACGCCCGTGCCAACGGCTTCGTGCCGGGCGAGGGCGGCGGCATGGTGTTCCTCAAGCCGCTGGACCGGGCGCTGGCCGACGGGGACCGGATCTACGGCGTCGTCCGCTCCAGCGCCGTCAACAGCGACGGCGCCACCGACGGGCTCACCGTGCCGAGCCCGGCCGCCCAGGAGGCGGTGCTGCGCGAGGCGTACGAGCGCGCCGGGATCGCCCCCGGCGAGGTGCAGTACGTCGAACTGCACGGCACCGGCACGCCCGTCGGCGACCCGCTGGAGGCCGCCGCGCTCGGTGCCGCGCTCGGCCGCGGCCGCACCGCCCGCACCGCCCTGCGGGTCGGCTCCGTGAAGACCAACATCGGCCACCTCGAAGGCGCCGCGGGCATCGCCGGCCTGATCAAGACGCTGCTCAGCCTGCACCACCGCAGGATCCCGGCCAGCCTGAACTTCGAGACGCCCAACCCGCGGATCGTGCCGGACGAGCTCGGGATCGCCGTGCAGCGCGAGTCCTCGGCCTGGCCGGACGAGGACCGGACGCTGATCGCCGGCGTCAGCTCCTTCGGCATGGGCGGCACCAACGCCCACGTCGTCGTCTCCGAGGCCCCCGCCGAGCCCGCCGACGTCACCGGGGCCCCCGCCGGGTCCGCCGATGTCGCGGACTCCGGCGCCCCGGCGGCCGCCGTCCCGCTGCCGTGGATCGTCACCGGCCACGACGAGGACGCGCTGCGGGCCCAGGCCGCGAAGCTGCGGGCCTTCGCCGCCGGGCGTCCCGGTCAGCCGGCCGAGGACACCGGCCGGGCGCTGGCCACCACCCGCGCCTTCCTGGGCCACCGCGCCGTCGTCGTCGCCGACGGCCGCGACGCGCTGCTCGCCGGCCTGGACGCGCTCGCCGCCGGCACCCCCGCCGCCTCCGTCGTCTCCGGGGCCGTCCGGCCCGGCCGCCTGGCCTTCCTCTTCACCGGCCAGGGCGCCCAGCGCACCGGCATGGGCCAGGAGCTGTACGCGGCGTTCCCGGCGTACGCCGCCGCCTTCGACGAGGTCGCGGCCCACCTGGACCCGCTGCTGCCGCGCCCGCTCGCCGAGCTGATCGCCGACGGCACGGCCCTGCACGAGACCGGCGCCACCCAGCCCGCGCTGTTCGCCGTCGAGGTCGCCCTCTTCCGCCTCGCCGAGAGCTGGGGGCTGCGGCCCGACCTGCTCGCCGGCCACTCCATCGGCGAGCTGGCCGCGGCCCACGTCGCGGGCGTGTTCTCCCTCGCCGACGCCGCGCGCCTGGTCGCCGCCCGCGCCCTGCTGATGCAGGCGCTGCCCGCGGGCGGCGCGATGACCGCCGTGGAGGCGACCGAGGCCGAGGTGCTGCCGCTCCTCGCGGACCGCGCGGGCACGCTCGCCGTCGCCGCCGTCAACGGCCCCCGCTCCGTCGTCCTGTCGGGTGACGCCGACGCGGCCGAGGAGGTGGCCGCCGTCCTGCGGGAGCGGGGCCGCCGCACGAAGCGCCTGACCGTCTCGCACGCCTTCCACTCCCCGCACATGGATCCGATGCTGGCGGAGTTCCGCGCGGTCGCGGCCTCGCTCGACTACGCGGAGCCGTTAATTCCGGTCGTCTCCACGGTCACCGGGGAGCCGGTGACCGCCGGGCAGTTCACCTCGCCCGACTACTGGGTCGAACAGGTCCGCCGCCCGGTGCGCTTCCTCGACGCCGTCCGCGCCCTGGCGGGCGCCGGTGTGCGCACCTTCCTGGAGCTGGGGCCCGAGGGCGTGCTGTCCTCCCTCGTCAAGGACTGCGTCGAGGACCGCGCCACGGGCGCCGACACCGAGGCCGACGCGGACGCCGAGGCGGGCACCGCCGGGGAGGCCGACGCCGTCGCCGCCGTACCGCTGCTGCGCGCCGGCCGCGCCGAGCCGCTGACCGCGCTGACCGCGCTGGCCACCGCGTTCACGCGGGGCGCCGAGCCCGACTGGACGGCCCTGTACGGCGGCCGGTCCGCGCGCCACGTCGAGCTGCCGACGTACGCCTTCCAGCGCCGCTCCCACTGGCCCGCCGGGGTCCGCTCGGCCGGCGCCCCGCTGCGGACGGCCGCCCCCGAGACGGCTCCCGTCCCCGAGGCGGCTCCCCCGGCCGCCGCCCCCCGCGGCGAGCTGGGCCGCCGGCTGGCCGCGCTCGGCGGGGCGGAACGCCGGCGCGCCGTCGAGGACCTGCTGCACCCCCACATCGCCGCGGTCCTGGAGTACGAGCCGGGCCACCGCGTGCCCGACCACGTCCCCTTCCGCGACCTGGGCTTCAGCTCCCTGATGGCCACCGAACTGCGCGGCACGCTCGCCCGGGCCACCGGCCTGAGGCTGCCCGGCGGCCTGCTCTTCGACCACCCGACGCCGCGGGCCCTCGCCGAGTTCGTCGAGGCCGAACTCCTCGGCGCGGCCGAGGCCGCGGAGGAGACGGCGGGGCGGACGGCGGACACCGACGGCGAGCCGATCGCCGTCGTCGCCATGGCCTGCCGCTACCCGGGCGGCGTGGCCTCGCCCGAGGACCTGTGGCGCCTCGTCGCCCGGGGCGGCGACGCCGTCACCGGGTTCCCGGCCGACCGCGGCTGGCCCGAGGACCTGTACGACCCCGACCCGGACCGGCCCGGCCACAGCTCCGTGCGCCACGGCGGGTTCCTGCACGACGCGGGCGACTTCGACGCCGCGTTCTTCGGGATCTCCCCGCGCGAGGCCCTGGCCATGGACCCGCAGCAGCGCCTGCTGCTGGAGACCGCGTGGGAGGGCGTCGAGCGCGCCGGGATCGACCCCGCGCGGCTGCGCGGCACCCGCACCGGGGTCTTCGTCGGCGCCACCGGCCTGGAGTACGGGCCGCGCATGGACGAGGCCCCCGAGTCCGTCCAGGGCGGCGTGCTGACCGGCACCACCGCCAGTGTCATGTCCGGCCGCATCGCCTACCAGCTCGGCCTGGTCGGCCCGGCGATCACGGTCGACACGGCCTGCTCCTCCTCCCTGGTCGCCCTGCACCTGGCGATCCGCTCGCTGCGCTCCGGGGAGACCGATCTCGCCCTCGCGGGCGGCGCCACCGTCATGTCCTCGCCGGGCATGTTCGTGGAGTTCTCCCGCCAGCGCGGTCTGGCCCCCGACGGCCGCTGCAAGGCCTTCTCCGACGACGCCGACGGCACCGGCTGGTCCGAGGGCGTCGGCCTGCTCATGCTCGAGCGGCTCTCCGACGCGCAGCGCAACGGCCACCCCGTCCTCGCCGTGCTGCGGGGCTCCGCCGTCAACCAGGACGGCGCCAGCAACGGTCTGACGGCCCCCAACGGCCCGTCCCAGCAGCGCGTCATCCAGCAGGCGCTGGCCGACTCCGGGCTGACCCCCGCGGACGTGGACGCCGTCGAGGCCCACGGCACCGGAACCCGCCTCGGCGACCCCATCGAGGCGGAGGCGCTGAAGGCCGTCTACGGCCCCGGACACGACAGCGAACGCCCCCTCCACCTCGGCTCGCTGAAGTCCAACCTCGGCCACACCCAGGCCGCCGCCGGCGTCGGCGGCGTCATCAAGATGGTCCAGGCGATGCGGCACGGCGTGCTGCCCAGGACGCTCCACGTGGACCGGCCGACCGCGCACGTCGACTGGTCCGACGGCACCGTCGCCCTGCTCACCGAGGAACGCCCGTGGCCCGGGGCCGGCCGTCCCCGGCGCGCCGCCGTGTCCTCCTTCGGCATCAGCGGCACCAACGCCCACCTCATCGTGGAGGAGGCCCCGGCCACCGCCCCGGCCGGGGCGGGCGGGGCCGACGGCACCGGCGAGGCCGGCGGGACGGCCGGGAAGTCCGCACGGTCCGACGGCACCGCCGCCCCCGACGGCGGACCCGCGCCCTACGTCCTGACCGCCCGCGACCCGGAGGCGCTGCGCGAGCAGGCCGCCCGCCTGGCCGCGCACGTCACCGGCACCGGCTCCACCTCCGACTCCGATTCCGACCCCGGCTCCGAACACGGCCCCGTCACCGACTCCGGCCTCGCCGACCTCGGTTTCTCGCTCGCCACCACCCGCACCGCCTTCGAGCACCGCGCCGTCGTCCTGGCCTCCGGCACCGAGGACCTGCTCGCCGGACTGGCCGGGCTCAGCGCCGGCACCGGCGCCCCGAACACCGTCACCGGCACCGCGGACGGCCCCGGCCGCACCGCGTTCCTGTTCACCGGCCAGGGCGCCCAGCGCGCCGGAGCCGGCCGCGAACTGTACGCCGCCCGGCCGGTGTTCGCCGCCGCCCTCGACGAGGTGTGCGCCGCCTTCGACGGCCTCCTGGAGGTGCCCCTGCGCGACGTGCTGTTCGGCGAGGGCGCGGGCGAGGGGCTGATCGACCGCACCGCGTACACCCAGCCGGCGCTGTTCGCCGTCGAGGCGGCCCTCTTCCGGCTGCTGGCCCACCACGGGCTGACCCCCGACCTGCTCGCCGGGCACTCGATCGGCGAACTCGCCGCCGCCCACGTCGCCGGGGTCCTCTCCCTGGAGGACGCCGCGGTCCTGGTCGCCGCGCGCGGCCGGCTCATGCAGTCCGCGCCGGCCGGCGGCGCGATGACCGCCGTCGAGGGGACCGAGGAGGAGATCGTCGCGGGGCTCGCCGGACAGGAGTCCGCCGTGTCCGTCGCCGCCGTCAACTCCCCCTCCTCCGTGGTGATATCCGGTGACGCCGAACGCGTGGAGGAGACAGCCCGCGCATGGCGGGAGGCCGGCCGCCGCACCCACCGGCTGACGGTCTCGCACGCCTTCCACTCCCCGCACATGGACGGGATCCTGGAGGAGTTCCGGGCCGTCGCGGCCGGGCTCACCTTCCACCGCCCGCGCATCCCGATCGTGTCGACGGTGACCGGCGAGATCGCCACCGCCGAGCAGCTCGCCTCGCCCGACTACTGGGCGCGGCAGATCCGCGAGACCGTCCGCTTCGCCGACGCCACCCGGCGCCTGGCGGCCGAGGGGGCCGGCGTCCTCGTCGAGGTCGGCCCGGACGCCGTGCTGACGGCGCTGGCCCGGCGCACGCTGGAGGACACCCCGGCGGCCGCGGTCACCGCCGTCCCCGTGCTGCGCGCCGGCCGCCCCGAGGCGGAGACCCTCGCCACCGCGACGGCCACGGCGTACGCCCAGGGCGCCCCGCTCGACGTCGCCTCCTTCTTCCCCGGCGGGGTCCGCACCGACCTGCCGGTCTACCCCTTCCGGCGCACCCGCTTCTGGCTGAACGCCGCGCCGCGCACCGACGCCCGCAGCCTCGGCCTCGACCCGGCCGGGCACCCGCTGCTGACCACCGCCGTGGAGTTCGCCGAGCGGGAGGACGCGCTGTTCACCAGCCGCCTCTCGCGCGCCGACCAGCCCTGGCTGGCCGACCACGCGATCGCCGGCACGGTCATCGCCCCGGGCACCGCCTTCCTCGAACTCGCCGTCGCGGCGGGCGGCCACGTCGGCGCCCCGCACCTGGCGGAGCTGCTGCTGGAGGCGCCGCTGCCGCTGCCCGAGCGCGGGGCCGTCCGCGTCCAGGTGGCGGTCGGCACGCCGGACCCGGACGGGCAGCGCCCGTTCACCGTCCACGCGCGCCCGGACAGCGCCGACCGCGCCCTGCCGTGGACCCGGCACGCCACCGGCCTGCTCGCCCCGGCCGGCGCGGCGCCCGCCGCCGACGCGGACCTCGTCTCCTGGCCCCCGGCCGGCGCCACCGCCGAGAGCCTCGACGACGTCTACGACCGCCTGGCCGCGCTCGGCTACGACTACGGCCCTGCCTTCCGCGCCCTGCGTGCCGTGTGGCGGCGCGGCACCGACGTCTTCGCCGAGGTGAGCCTGTCCGAGGCGCAGGCCGGCGGCGCCGCCGCGTACGGGCTGCACCCCGCGCTGCTCGACGCCGTACTGCACCCGCTGGTGCTCGACGCGGGCGCGGGGACGGACCCGGCGGACATCCGGCTGCCGTTCGCCTGGAACGACGTCACCCTGCACGCGGCGGGCGCCGCCGAACTGCGCGCCCGGATCTCGCCCGCCGGCCCCGGTCGCGCCGTCCTCACCGTCGCCGACGGCACCGGCGCCCCGGTCGCCGACCTGGACCTCGCCCTGCGCGCCGTCCCCCGGGACCGGCTCGCGGCGGCGTCGCCCACCGGCGCCGGCTCGCTGTTCAGCGTGGAGTGGAGCGAACTGCCCGCGCCCGCGCCGGACACCTCCCTGGTCTGGTCCGAGGCCGTCGCCTCCGAGGACGCGACCGGCTCGGACGGCTCGACCGGCTCCGGCGGCTCGACCGGTTCCGAGGACTTCCTCGCCTCCGTGGAGCCGGCCGACGTGGTCCTCCTGCGGGTGCCCGCTTTCCCGGACGCCGCGGGCGATCCGCGACCCGCCGCCCGCGGGGTGCTGCGCTTCGTCCAGCGGTGGCTGGCCGACGAGCGGTTCGCCGGCTCGCGGCTCGCCGTGGTGACCCGGCACGCCGTCGCCGCACGGCCCGCCGACGACGTGGACCTCGCGGGCGCGCCCGTGTGGGGCCTGATCCGCTCGGCGCAGTCCGAGCACCCCGGCCGCATCGTCCTCATCGACCTCGACGACGACCCGGCGGCGGACTCCCTGCTGCCTGCCGCGCTCGCCGCCGAGGAGCCGCAGCTGGCCGTGCGCGACGGCCGGCTGCACGCGCCCCGGCTCGCCCGCACCCCCCGGGCGGCCGGGGCGCCCACCCCCCGCTTCACCCCGGACGGCACGGTCCTCGTCACCGGCGGCACCGGTGGGCTCGGCGCCCTGTTCGCCCGCCATCTGGTGACCGCGCACGGCGTACGGCACCTGCTGCTGAGCAGCCGCAGGGGTCCCGACGCGCCCGGCGCCGCCGAGCTGGCCGGGGAGCTGACCGCGCTCGGCGCGCAGGTGACCGTCGCCGCCGCCGACGTCGGCGACCGGGACGCCGTCGCGGCCCTGCTCGCCTCGGTCCCGGCCGCGCACCCGCTGACCGCCGTCGTGCACACGGCCGGCGTCCTGGACGACGCGACCCTGGAGTCGCTGACCGAGGCACGGCTGGACGCCGTCCTGCGGCCGAAGGCCGACGCCGCCCGCCACCTCCACGAGCTGACCCGCGGCCTGGACCTGACGGCCTTCATGCTGTTCTCGTCGGTGTCCGGTCTCACCGGCACCGCGGGCCAGGCCAACTACGCGGCGGCCAACACCTACCTGGACGCGCTCGCCCAGCACCGCGCCGCGCGCGGCCTGCCCGCCACCTCGCTGGCCTGGGGCCTGTGGGACGGCACGCACGGCATGGGGGCGTCCCTCACCGACGCCGACCTCGCCCGCTGGGCGCGCGCCGGCATGACCCCGCTCACCCCGGAGGAGGGCCTCGCGCTCTTCGACCTGGCGCTGGCCGGCGACGAGCCGCTGCTGGCGCCCGTGGCCCTGGACCCGGGCAGGCTCGCGGCCGACGAGACGGCACCGGTCCCGGCGCTGTACCGCGGCCTGGTGCGCCCGCGGCCGCGGCGGGCCGCGCGGGCCGGCGCGCCCGGCGGCTCCGGCTCCGGCTCGGGCTCCGGCTCCGAGTGGGCGCGGCAGATCGCCGGCCTGCCGGAGAGCAAGCGGGGCGACGCCGTGCTGACGCTGGTGCGGACCGTCGTGGCCGCGGTGCTCGGCCACCCGGGCGCCTCGGCCGTGGATCCGGCCCGGGCGTTCAACGACCTCGGTTTCGACTCGATGGCCGGCGTCGACCTGCGCAACCGGCTCACCGCCGCCACCGGCCTGCGGCTGCCCTCCACGGCGGTCTTCGACCACCCGACCCCGAGCGCGCTCGCCGCCTACCTGCTGGCCGAGGCCGAGGCCGCCCAAGCCCCCCGGGGCCAGGACCCGGACCGCAATCAGGGCCAGGACCGGAACCGGCGCGGACGCGCCGGGGCCCACGCCGACGACCCGATCGCGATCGTCGGCATGGCCTGCCGCTACCCCGGCGGTGTGTCCTCCCCCGAGGACCTGTGGGACCTGGTGGCGAACGGCGTCGACGCCGTCAGCGAGTTCCCCTCCAACCGCGGCTGGGACATCGAGAAGCTCTACGACCCGGACCCCGACCGGCCGGGCACGTCGTACGTCCGCGAGGGCGGCTTCCTGCACGACGCCGACCTGTTCGACCGCGAGTTCTTCGGCATGTCACCGCGCGAGGCGACCGCGACCGACCCGCAGCAGCGCCTGCTGCTGGAGACCGCCTGGGAGACCTTCGAGAACGCGGGCATCGATCCGGCCGCCCTGCGCGGCAGCGAGACCGGCGTGTTCACCGGCGCCATGTACGACGACTACGCCTCGCGCCTGGAGGGCACCCCGGAGGAGTTCGAGGGCTTCCTGCTCGCGGGCAACCTCTCCAGCGTCCTCTCCGGCCGCCTGTCGTACACGTACGGTCTGGAGGGCCCGGCCGTCACGGTCGACACGGCGTGCTCCTCCTCCCTCGTCGCCATGCACATGGCCGTCAACGCGCTGCGCAACGGCGAGTGCGACCTCGCGCTCGCGGGCGGCGTCACGGTCATGAACAGCCCCCACACGTTCGTGGAGTTCTCCCGCCAGCGGGGCCTGTCCCCCGACGGCCGGTGCAAGTCCTTCTCCGACGACGCCGACGGCACCGGCTGGTCCGAGGGCGTCGGCCTGCTGCTCGTGGAACGCCTCTCCGACGCCCGCAGGAACGGCCACCAGGTCCTCGCCGTGATCCGCGGCACGGCCGTCAACCAGGACGGCGCCAGCAACGGCCTCACCGCCCCCAACGGCCCCTCCCAGGAACGCGTGATCAAGCAGGCCCTCGCCAACGCCGGCCTGACCCCCGACGACGTGGACGCCGTCGAGGCCCACGGCACCGGCACCCGCCTCGGCGACCCCATCGAGGCCCAGGCCCTCCTCGCCACCTACGGCCGCGACCGCACCACCGACAAACCCCTCTACCTCGGCTCCCTCAAGTCCAACATCGGCCACTCGCAGGCGGCCGCCGGTGTCGGCGGCGTCATCAAGATGATCGAGGCCATGCGGCACGAGACACTGCCGCCGACCCTGCACGCCGACACACCCTCCAGCCACGTCGACTGGGACGCCGGCGCCGTCGAACTCCTCACCGAAGCACGGGAATGGCCCGCCACCGACGACCGGCCGCGCCGCGCGGGCATCTCCTCCTTCGGCATCAGCGGCACCAACGCCCACGTCCTCATCGAGGAACCCCCGGCCGAGCCGCGCCCGGCCAGAAGGTCCGGTGCGTCCGGTGCGTCCGGTGCGAGCGGTGCGTCCCTGCGTGTCCTGCCGTGGATCATTACCGGCAGGACGGAGAAGTCGCTGCGCGACCAGGCCGAGCGCCTGCGCCGGTTCGTCGAGGCCCGGCCCGGGCTGGAGGCGGCCGACGTCGCGTACTCGCTGGCCACGGGACGCGCCCTGCTCGACCGGGGTGTCGCCGTCCTGGGCGACAGCCGCGAGGCGCTCCTCGAGGGCCTGGCCGCGTTCGCCGGTTCGGCCGACGGCCGGCAGGTCCCCGGCGTGGTCGGCGCCGGTACCGCCCGCCCCGGCAGGACCGCCTTCCTGTTCACCGGTCAGGGTGCCCAACGGCTCGGCATGGGCCGCGAGTTGTACGAGACCAACCCGGTGTTCGCCGAGGCGCTGGACCGGGTCTGCGCGCATCTCGACCCGGAGCTGGTCCGTCCGGTGAAGGGCGTGATCTTCGCCCCGGAGACGTCCGCCGACGCCGCGCTGATCGACCAGACGGTCTTCACCCAGGCCGCGCTGTTCGCCGTCGAGGTCGCCCTGTACCGCCTCTTCGAGCACTACGGCGTGCGGCCGGACTACCTGCTCGGCCACTCCCTCGGCGAGGTCACGGCGGCCCACCTGGCCGGCGTCCTCGACCTCGCCGACGCCTGTGTCCTGGTCGCCGAGCGCGGGCGGCTGATGCAGGCCGCCCGCGAGGGCGGTGCGATGGCCTCGATCCAGGCCGCGGAGGACGAGGTCCGCGCCTCCCTGCTGCCGTACGGCGAGGAGCGGGTCTCCGTCGCCGCCGTCAACGGGCCGCGCGCCACCGTCGTCTCCGGCGACGAGGACGCCGTCACCGAGATCATGGAGGGCTGGCGGGCCAAGGGCGCCAGGGTCAGGCTCCTGGCCGTCTCGCACGCCTTCCACTCCCCGCACATGGAGGAGATCCTCGACGAGTTCCGCGACATCATCTCGGACCTGACCTTCAGGGCCCCCGTGATCCCGGTCGTCTCCAACGTGACCGGTGTCCTCGCCACCGACGAGGAACTGACGTCACCGGACTACTGGGTCCGCCACATCCGCGGCACCGTCCGGTTCCACGACGGTGTGCGGTTCCTGGAGTCGGAGGGTGTCACCGAGTACCTGGAGCTGGGGCCCGACGGCGTCCTGACCGCGCTCGCGGCGGGGTGCCTCACCGAGGAGGCCGGGGTGCTCGTCCCGGCACTGCGACGCGGACGGCCCGAGGCGGAGTCCGTGGCGGCGGCACTGGCCCTGCTGCGGCTGCGCGGCGCCGGTCCCGACTGGACCAGGGTCCTCCCCGGCGCCCGCAGGGTCGACCTCCCCACGTACGCCTTCCAGCGCGAGCGGTACTGGCTGGCCGGCTCGGGCGCCCCGCTGGACGCCGCGGGCCTCGGCCTGGCCTCCGCGCAGCACCCGCTGCTCGGTGCGGCCGTGGGCCTGGCCGACCGGGACACCCATGTCTTCACCGGACGGGTGTCGTCGCACACCCACGGCTGGCTGGCCGAGCACGCCGTCGACGGCACGGTCCTGCTGCCCGCCACCGCCCTGGTGGAGATGGCGCTGCGCGCCGGCGAACAGACCGGCACCGAGGCACTCGACGAACTGCTGCTGTCGGCGCCGTTGGTGCTGCCTGCGCGGGGCGGGACGCAGGTGCAGGTCGTGGTCGGTGAGGCCGACGGCGCCGGGCACCGCGGGGTGGAGGTGTACGCGCGCCCCGAGCCCGACGGGCCGGACGCGGACGCCGGAGACCTCGGCGATGCCGGTGAGGCCGGTGCGGGGTCGTGGACGCTGCACGCCCGGGGCCGGCTGGTCCCGTCGGACGCGTCGGCGGGTGAGGCGTTGTCGGTGTGGCCTCCGGCGGGTGCGCGGGAGGTGTCGCTGGAGGGCGCCTACGCGCGTCTGGAGGAGCTCGGTTACTCCTACGGTCCCGTGTTCCAGGGCCTGCGGCGGGCCTGGCGGGGCGAGGGCGAGGGCGAGATCTTCGCCGAGGTCGTCCTGCCGGAAGGCCAGGGAGCCGAGGCGGGACAGTACCTGCTGCACCCCGCCCTGCTGGACGCCGCCCTGCACACCCTCCTGCCCGGCGTGGTGGACGAGGCGGGCCGGGCCCGGCTGCCCTTCGCGTGGTCGGGTGTCACCCTCCACGCGGTGGGGGCGGGCGCGCTGCGCGTCCGCCTGACCGTGTCCGACCAGGAGTCCGAGACCCTGGAGGCGTCGCTGGCGGTGGCGGACGGGACCGGTGCCCCGGTGGCGACCGTCGAGGGCCTGACCCTGCGCCCGCTGTCGGCGGAGGCACTGCGCGCGGCGGCCGCCCCGAACGGCCCGGACGGACTGTTCGCCGTCCGCTGGAAGCCCGTGTCCCAGGGGGCTACGGCCCCGGCCCCGGTCGAGGCCGAGGTGATGGAGGTGGTGTCGGAGGGGCGCTCCGCGCCCGAGGTGCTGCGCGACGCCCTGCGCGGCGTCCAGGACTTCCTGATCGACGAGAGCAGGGCGGACCGCACGCTGGTCGTGGTGACCCGCGGCGCCGTCGCCCTGGACGGCGAGGAGATCGCCGACCTCCCGGCGTCCGGCGTCACCGGACTGGTACGGGTGGCCCAGACCGAGCACCCCGGCCGCATCGTCCTGGCCGACGTCGAACCGGACGCCGACGTGGACACCGCCCTGATCCTCGCCACCGGCGAACCCCAGCTGGCGGTACGCGCCGGGACGGCCCACGTGCCCCGCCTGAGCCGGGCCACCGGTGAGGGCGGTGAGCAGGCAGTGCGCTGGGACGAGGGCACGGTCCTCGTCACGGGCGCCACCGGCACCCTGGGCACGGTCCTGGCCCGCCACCTGGTCACCACCCACGGAGCGCGCCACCTGCTCCTGGTCTCCCGACGCGGCCCGGACGCCCCCGGCGCCACCGACCTCCGGGAAGAACTGCGCGCCCTGGGCGCCGAGGCCACCCTCGCCGCCTGCGACGTCTCCGACAAGGAAGCGGTCGCCGAACTGCTGGCGTCCGTCCCGGCGGACCGGCCCCTGCGGGCCGTGGTCCACACGGCCGGAATCCTGGACGACACCGTCCTCACCGACCTGACCCCCGAGCGCCTGGACGCCGTGCTCGAACCGAAGACCGAAGCGGCGTGGAACCTGCACGAGGCCACCCTCGGCGACGAGCTCGACGCGTTCGTCGTGTACTCCTCGATCGCGGGTCTGATCGGCAACGCCGGCCAGGCCAACTACGCCGCCGCCAACACCTACCTCGACGCCCTCGCCCAGTACCGCACGGCCCTCGGACTGCCCGGCACCTCCCTCGCCTGGGGCCTGTGGAACCAGACCAGCACCATCAGCGGCGAACTGAACGAGACGGACCTGCGCCGTCTGGCCCGTATCGGGCTCAAGCCGCTGGCCACGGACGAGGCGATGGCGCTGTTCGACACCGCCCTGGCGGGCACCGAACCGGTCCTCGCCGTCAGCGGTCTCGACCTCGCCGCGCTGCGCAGGGCGGGTGACGGTCTGCCGCCGCTGCTGCGCGACCTGGCTCCGGCCGGCCGCCGTCGCACGGCCGCCCCGGCCGGCCGGGGCGGTGGCCGGGACGCGGGCCCCGCGCTGGCCGAACGCCTGGGCGCCCTGTCCCCGGAGGAGCGCGAGCAGGCCCTCGTCGACCTCGTGCGCGCCCAGGTCGCCGCGGTCCTCGGACACGCCGACGCCGGCGCCGTCGACGCCCACCGCGCCTTCCAGGAACTCGGCTTCGACTCGCTCACCGCCGTCGAACTGCGCAACCAGCTCAACAGCGCCACCGGACTGCGACTGCCGAGCACCCTGGTCTTCGACCACCCCAGCCCCGCCGCCCTCGCCGCGCACCTGCAACGGCAGATCAAGGTGGAGGCGGCGTCGCCCGCCGACTCGCTGGTCGAGGAGCTCGGCCGGCTCACGGCCGCCGTCCGGTCGGCGGCCGCCGATCCCGCGGCCTACGAGAGCGTCGCCGGGCAGCTGCGCGAGCTGCTGGGCGTCGCCGAGCAGGCGAGCGGCCGCACGTCCGCCGACGAGGTACTGGCGGCCGGTGACCTGGACGAGGCGAGCGACGAGGAACTGTTCGCACTTCTCGACGACCTGAACTGACCGGGCGGCCGTTCCCGGAGCCGACGAGGGGGTCGGCTCCGGGGCGGCGCCGGGGCGGTCGCCCACACCGGCGGGTCACCGCCGCGCACACCGCCGGACCGAGCACGCCCCACCGGACCGAGCACGGACCACCGGACCGAGCACGGGCCACATCACGGACCACATCACGAGCCACATGACGACGGGGAGCTGAGATCAGTGGCGAACGAGCAGGAACTCCGCGAATACCTCAAGAAGGCGATCGCCGACGCGCGCGACGCGCGCAGGCAGCTGCGCGAGGCCGAGGACAAGGCGCAGGAGCCGATCGCGATCGTCGGCATGGCCTGCCGCTACCCCGGCGGTGTGTCCTCCCCCGAGGACCTGTGGGACCTGGTGGCGAACGGCGTCGACGCCGTCAGCGAGTTCCCCTCCAACCGGGGCTGGGACATCGAGAAGCTGTACGACCCGGACCCCGACCGGCCGGGCACGTCGTACGTCCGCGAGGGCGGGTTCCTGCACGACGCGGACCTGTTCGACCGCGAGTTCTTCGGCATGTCACCGCGCGAGGCGCTCGCCATCGACCCGCAGCAGCGCCTGCTGCTGGAGACCGCCTGGGAGACCTTCGAGAACGCGGGCATCCTGCCGGCCACCCTGCGCGGCAGCCGCACCGGCGTGTTCACCGGGGCGATGTACAACGACTACGGGTCCCGCCCCAACCTGCCCGCCGAGGGCAACGAAGGCTATCTCTTCAGCGGCAGCGCGGGCTCCATCGCGTCGGGCCGGATGGCGTACACCTTCGGTCTGGAGGGACCGGCCGTCACGGTCGACACGGCCTGCTCCTCCTCCCTCGTCGCCCTGCACATGGCCGCGGGCGCGCTGCGCAACGGCGAGTGCGACCTCGCGCTCGCGGGCGGCGTCGCCGTCATGTCGACGCCGACGGCGTTCGTGGAGTTCTCCCGGCTGCGCGGCCTGTCCACCGACGGCCGCTGCCGGTCCTTCTCCGAGGACGCGGACGGCACCGGCTGGTCCGAGGGCGTCGGCCTGCTGCTGGTGGAACGCCTCTCCGACGCCCGCAGGAACGGTCACCGCGTCCTGGCCCTGATCCGCGGCACGGCCGTCAACCAGGACGGCGCCAGCAACGGCCTCACCGCCCCGAACGGCCCCTCCCAGGAACGCGTCATCCTCGCCGCGCTGGCGAACGCCGGTCTGGGCACGGCCGACGTGGACGCCGTGGAGGCCCACGGCACCGGCACCCGCCTCGGCGACCCCATCGAGGCGCAGGCGCTGCTGGCCACGTACGGTCAGGGCCGGCCGGCCGGGCGCCCGCTGTACCTCGGCTCGCTCAAGTCGAACATCGGCCACTCGCAGGCGGCCGCCGGTGTCGGCGGCGTCATCAAGATGATCGAGGCCATGCGGCACGGGACGCTGCCGCGGACGCTGCACGTGGGGCAACCGTCCAGCCACGTCGACTGGGACGCCGGCGCGGTGGAACTGCTGACCGAGGCACGCGAGTGGCCGGCGGCCGACGACCGGCCGCGCCGCGCGGGCATCTCCTCCTTCGGCTTCGGTGGCACGAACGCCCACGTCGTCATCGAGGAACCCCCGGCCGCCCCCGCGCAGCAGGACACCACCGAACGCAACGAACTGCCCTTGATCCCCTGGGTGTTGTCGGGCAAGAGCGTGCAGGCGGTCCGCGACCAGGCCGCACGCCTGCTCACCCACCTGGAGACCCACCCCGCACTCGCCGCGCAGGACGTCGCCCTGTCCCTGGCGACCGAACGCGCCGCCTTCGACCACCGCGCGGTCGTCACGGGCACCGACCGCACCGAACTCCTCGACGCCGTACGGGCGTTGGCAGAAGGCGGCGGCGCGGAGCCGTCACGCGTACGCGGCTCCGGCGGAACGGCGTTCCTGTTCACGGGCCAGGGGGCGCAGCGGCTCGGCATGGGCCGCCAACTGCACGCCACGTTCCCGGTGTTCGCAGCCGCCTTCGACGAGGCCGCCGCAGCACTCGACCCCCACCTGCCCCGCCCGATCAGCGACGTCATCACCGACGGCGAAGGCCTGGACCGCACCGAGTACACCCAACCCGCCCTCTTCGCCCTCGAAGTCGCCCTCTACCGGCTGGTGCGTTCCTGGGGCATCACCCCGGACTTCGTCGCCGGCCACTCCATCGGCGAACTCGCCGCCGCACACGTCGCCGGAGTCTTCTCCCTCGAAGACGCCGCACGACTGGTCACCGCCCGCGGCCGCCTCATGCAGGCCGCCCGCGAAGACGGCGCCATGGCCGCCGTCCAGGCCTCGCAGGAGGAGGTCGAAGCGGCGCTCGCGGAGGAACCGGGGGTGGTCGCGGTGGCGGCGGTGAACGCACCGCTGTCGACGGTGGTCTCCGGTGACGCGGAGGCGGTCGAGCGGCAGGTGGCGCGGTGGCGCGAGCACGGCCGCAAGGCCGTGCGGCTGACCGTCTCGCACGCCTTCCACTCCCCGCACATGGACGACATCCTCGACCAGTTCCGGGAAGTCGCCGCCACCGTCACCTACGACAAGCCCCGCATCCCCCTGGTGTCGACCCTGACGGGACGTATCGCCACCCCCGACGAACTCACCACCCCCCAGTACTGGACCGACCAGATCCGCGGCACCGTCCGCTTCACCCACGCCCTCACCACCCTGCGCGAAGCCGGAGCCGGCACCTTCGTCGAGATCGGCCCCGACGCCGTCCTCACCGCCCTCACCCGCGACACCCTCGACGACACCACCGCCCTCCCCCTCCTCCGCCGCGACCACGACGAAACCCACACCCTCATCACCGGAGTCGCCCAGGCCTTCACCGCCGGCGTACCGGTCGACTGGTCCGCCCTCCTCGGCACCCGGACCACCACCCCCACCCCCCTGCCCACCTACGCCTTCCAGCGCGAACGCCACTGGCTCGACCCCGTCGACGCCCCCGCCGACGCGGAGGGACTGGGGCTGAAGGCGGTCGGGCACCCCATCCTGGGCGCCTCGCTGGGTCTGGCCACGCGGGACGAGTACGTGCTGACCAGCCGCGTCTCGCTGCGCACCCACCCCTGGCTGGCCGACCACGTGGTCCTCGGCGCCACCTTGCTGCCCGGCACCGCGTTCGTCGAACTCTGCGCCCGCGCGGGCGACCAGGTCGGCGCCCCCCGTGTGGAGGACCTGACCCTGTCGGCGCCGCTGGTGCTGCCGGCGCGGGGCGGGACGCAGGTGCAGGTGGTCGTCGGTGAGGCCGATGCCGCCGGACGGCGTGGGGTGGAGGTGTACGGACGGCCCGAGCCGGACGGCGACGCCGGCGATGCCGGTGAGGCCGGTGCGGGGTCGTGGACGCTGCACGCCCGGGGCCGGCTGGTCCCGTCGGACGCGCCGGACGCGTCGGCGGGTGAGGCGTTGTCGGTGTGGCCTCCGGCGGGTGCGCGGGAGGTGTCGCTGGAGGGCGCCTACGCGCGTCTGGAGGAGCTCGGTTATTCCTACGGTCCCGTGTTCCAGGGCCTGCGGCGGGCCTGGCGGGGCGAGGGCGAGGGCGAGATCTTCGCCGAGGTCGTCCTGCCGGAAGGCCAGGAGGCCGAGGCGGGACAGTACCTGCTGCACCCCGCCCTGCTGGACGCCGCCCTGCACGCTCTGCTGCCCGGCGTGGTGGACCCGGACCGGGAGGCCCTCGTGCCCTTCGGATGGGAGGGCGTCACGATCCACGCGGTGGGCGCCGGGACGGTCCGGGTGCGCTTCTCCCCGGGCGCTTCCGACACCGTCGCCCTGACGGTGGCGGACGGGACCGGCGCCCCGGTGGCGACCGTCGAGGGCCTGACCCTGCGCCCGCTGTCGGCGGAGGCACTGCGCGCGGCGGCCGCCCCGAACGGCCCGGACGGACTGTTCGCCGTCCGCTGGAAGCCCGTGTCCCAGGGCCGTACGGCCGAGAGCAGGGCCGAGGTGGTGGAGGCGGCGTCGAACGGACGCTCCGCGCCCGAGGTGCTGCACGAGACCCTGCACGCGATCCAGGAGTTCCTGGCCGACGAGAGCAGGGCGGACCGCACGCTGGTCGTGGTGACCCGCGGCGCCGTCGCCCTGGACGGCGAGGAGATCGCCGACCTCCCGGCGTCCGGCGTCACCGGACTGGTACGGGTGGCCCAGACCGAGCACCCCGGCCGCATCGTCCTGGCCGACGTCGAACCGGACGCCGACGTGGACACCGCCCTGATCCTCGCCACCGGCGAACCCCAGCTGGCGGTACGCGCCGGAACGGCCCACGTGCCCCGCCTGAGCCGGGCCACCACCGGACCCGACCCACGCGAGGTGCGCTGGGACGAGGGCACGGTCCTCGTCACGGGCGCCACCGGCACCCTGGGCACGGTCCTGGCCCGCCACCTGGTCACCACCCACGGAGCACGCCATCTCCTCCTGGTCTCCCGACGCGGCCCGGACGCCCCCGGCGCCACCGACCTCCAGGACGAACTGCGCGCCCTGGGCGCCGAGGCCACCCTCGCCGCCTGCGACGTCTCCGACAAGGACTCCCTGGCGGACGTCCTGGCCCGGATCCCGGCCGACCGGCCCCTGCGGGCCGTGGTCCACACGGCCGGAATCCTGGACGACACCGTCCTCACCGACCTGACCCCCGAGCGCCTGGACGCCGTACTGGCGGCGAAGGCGGACGCGGCACGGCACCTGCACGAGCTGACGCGGGACCTGGACCTCGACGCCTTCGTCCTCTACTCCTCGATCGCGGGTCTGATCGGCAACGCCGGCCAGGCCAACTACGCCGCCGCCAACACCTACCTCGACGCCCTCGCCCAGTACCGCACGGCCCTCGGACTGCCCGGCACCTCCCTCGCCTGGGGCCTGTGGAACCAGACCAGCACCCTCAGCGGCGAGCTCGGCGACGCCGACCTCCAGCGCATCAAGCGCCTGGGACTGCTGCCGTTGGCCACGGACGAGGCGATGGCGCTGTTCGACGCCGCCGTGGCGGGCACGGAACCGGTCCTCGCCGTCAGCCGCATCGACACCGCGGCCCTGCGCGCGCAGCCCCAGGCACCCACCCCGCTCCTGCGCGCGCTGGTCCCGGCCGGCCCGCGACGCGCCGACGACGCGCGGAGCGACGCCGCCGCCTCGCTGGCCGAACGCCTGGGCGCCCTGTCCCGGGAAGAGCGCGAGCAGGCCCTCGTCGACCTCGTGCGCGCCCAGGTCGCCGCGGTCCTCGGACACACCGGCGCCGGCGCCGTCGACGCCCACCGCGCCTTCCAGGAACTCGGCTTCGACTCGCTCACCGCCGTCGAACTGCGCAACCAGCTCAACAGCACGACCGGACTGCGACTGCCGAGCACGCTGATCTTCGACCACCCCAGCCCCGCCGCCCTCGCCGCGCACCTGGCCTCCGAACTGTTCGGCGAGGAGGAGTCCGGGGCCGTCGCCGTCACCGCGGACTCCGCCTCCGTGGAGCCGATCGCGATCGTCGGCATGGCCTGCCACTACCCCGGCGGTGTGTCCTCCCCGGAGGACCTGTGGCGCCTGGTGGCGAACGGGGTGGACGCCGTCAGCGAGTTCCCCTCCAACCGGGGCTGGGACATCGAGAAGCTCTACGACCCGGACCCGGAGCAGTACGGGACGTCGTACGTCCGTGAGGGCGGGTTCCTGCACGACGCCGACCTGTTCGACCGCGAGTTCTTCGGCATGTCGCCGCGCGAGGCGACCGCGACCGACCCGCAGCAGCGCCTGCTGCTGGAGACCGCCTGGGAGACCTTCGAGAACGCGGGCATCGTCCCGGCCACCCTGCGCGGCAGCCGCACCGGTGTCTTCACCGGCGTGATGTACCACGACTACGCCACCGCCACCGGGACCGTCCCGGAGGAGCTGGAGGGCTACCTCGCCGCGGGCAGCGCGGGCAGTGTCGCCTCCGGCCGGCTGTCGTACACCTTCGGTCTCGAAGGTCCGGCGATCACGGTCGACACGGCGTGCTCCTCCTCACTGGTGGCCCTGCACATGGCCGCGGGCGCGCTGCGCAGCGGCGAGTGCGACCTCGCGCTCGCGGGCGGTGCCACGGTGATGGCGACGCCCGCCACGTTCGTGGAGTTCTCCCGCCAGCGGGGCCTGTCCCCCGACGGCCGCTGCAAGCCCTTCTCCGACGACGCCGACGGCACCGGCTGGTCCGAGGGCGTCGGCCTGCTGCTGGTGGAGCGGTTGTCCGACGCCCGCAGGAACGGCCACCAGGTCCTCGCCGTGATCCGCGGCACCGCCGTCAACCAGGACGGCGCCAGCAACGGCCTCACCGCCCCCAACGGCCCCTCCCAGGAACGCGTCATCAAGCAGGCCCTCGCCAACGCCGGCCTGACCCCCGCGGACGTGGACGCCGTCGAGGCCCACGGCACCGGCACCCGCCTCGGCGACCCCATCGAGGCCCAGGCCCTCCTCGCCACCTACGGCCGCGACCGGCCCACGGACAAGCCCTTGTATCTGGGCTCGCTCAAGTCGAACATCGGCCACTCGCAGGCGGCCGCCGGTGTCGGCGGCGTCATCAAGATGATCGAGGCCATGCGGCACGGCACCCTCCCCCGGACCCTGCACGCCGACACACCCTCCAGCCACGTCGACTGGGACGCCGGCGCCGTCGAACTCCTCACCGAAGCACGCGAGTGGCCCGCCACCGACGGCCGGCCGCGCCGCGCGGGCATCTCCTCCTTCGGCATCAGCGGCACCAACGCCCACGTCGTCATCGAGGAACCCCCGGCCGCCCCCGCACAGCAGGACACCACCGAACGCAACGAACTGCCATTGATCCCCTGGGTGTTGTCGGGCAAGAGCGTGCAGGCGGTCCGCGACCAGGCCGCACGCCTGCTCACCCACCTGGAGACCCACCCCGCACTCGCCGCGCAGGACGTCGCCCTGTCCCTGGCGACCGAACGCGCCGCCTTCGACCACCGCGCGGTCGTCACGGGCACCGACCGCACCGAACTCCTCGACGCCGTAAAGGCGTTGGCGGACGGCACCGGCAACCAGCCCGTCCAGACGCTCCGCCCAGGTTCCACCGCTTTCCTGTTCACGGGTCAGGGGGCGCAGCGGCTCGGCATGGGCCGCCAACTGCACGCCACGTTCCCGGTGTTCGCGGCCGCCTTCGACGAGGCCGCCGCAGCACTCGACCCCCACCTGCCCCGCCCGATCAACGACGTCATCACCGACGGCGAAGGCCTGGACCGCACCGAGTACACCCAACCCGCCCTCTTCGCCCTCGAAGTCGCCCTCTACCGCCTCGTCCACTCCTGGGGCATCACCCCCGACTTCGTCGCCGGCCACTCCATCGGCGAACTCGCCGCCGCACACATCGCCGGAGTCTTCTCCCTCGAAGACGCCGCACGACTGGTCACCGCCCGCGGCCGCCTCATGCAGGCCGCCCGCCACGACGGCGCCATGGCCGCCATCCAGGCCCCGGAAGACGACATCCGCACCTCCCTCCTCCCCCACGGCGAACACCGCGTCTCCATCGCCGCCCTCAACGGACCCCGCGCCACCGTCATCTCCGGCGACGAAGACGCCGTCACCGAGATCACCGAGAACTGGCGGGCCAAGGGCACCCGCGTCAAACTCCTCACCGTCTCCCACGCCTTCCACTCCCCCCACATGGACGACATCCTCGACCAGTTCCGGCAGGTCGCCGCCACCATCACCTACCACCAACCCCGCATCCCCCTCGTCTCCACCCTCACCGGACGCCTCGCCACCCCCAACGAACTCACCACCCCCCAGTACTGGACCGACCAGATCCGCGGCACCGTCCGCTTCACCCACGCCCTCACCACCCTCCACCAAGCCGGAACCGGCACCTTCATCGAGATCGGCCCCGACGCCGTCCTCACCGCCCTCACCCGCGACACCCTCGACGACACCACCGCCCTCCCCCTCCTCCGCCGCGACCACCACGAAACCCACACCCTCATCACCGGAGTCGCCCAGGCCTTCACCGCCGGCGTACCGGTCGACTGGTCCGCCCTCCTCGGCACCCGGACCACCACCCCCACCCCCCTGCCCACCTACCCCTTCCAGCGCGAACGCCACTGGATGGAGCGCAAGGACGCCACCGCGGGCGACGAGGCGCGCGGAGGTGGTTCGCTCGGTCATCCGCTGCTCACCGCGAAGGTCGAACTGGCGGGGAACGGCGGGGTGCTGTTCAACGGCCGGGTCTCGGCCGGGACGCATCCGTGGCTGGAGGCGCACGCCGTCCTGGACACCCCCGTCCTGCCCGCCGCCGCGCTCGTGGACCTCGTCGTGCGCGCCGGTGACGAGGTGGGTCTCGGCACGCTCGACACCCTCACCGTGCACACCCCGCTCGTGCTCTCGGCGCTGACCTCGACGGAGATCCAGCTCGCCGTCTCCGACCCCGACGACGCGGGCCTGCGTGCCTTCACCCTGTACGCCCGGCCGGCCGACGACGGCGCCCCCTGGACCGCGTACGCGGACGGCGGCCTGTCCGCCGCCGCCCGGCCGGCGCCTCCCGTCGGCGGCGGCGATGGCGACGGTGGAGGCGACGACGGCGGTACGGAGGTGACGCTCGCCGACGAACTGCTGCCGGACGCCGTCCGCCACGGACTGCACCCGGGGCTGCTGGAGGCGGCTCTCCGCGCGGCGGAGGAGGCCGGCGCCGTCGCCCCGGCCCGTCCGGGCACCGTCCTCGTCCCCGCCGCATGGCACGACGTGCGGCTGCACGCGAGTGGCGCCACGACCGTCCGTGTCCAGTGGCGGTCCGTCGACGAGCGCACCGTGGCCGTCCGGCTCACCGACGCCGCCGGCGAGCCGGTCCTCACGGTCGGCCGGCTGGTCTTCCAGGACGTGCCGTACGACCGTTTCACCGCCGCCGGCCGGACGGCCCTGCCCCTGTACCGCACCGAGTGGGGCACCGTCGAACTGTCGGCCGCCGAGGTCTCCCTGCGCTGGGCCGACCTGAGCCCGGCCGACGGCACCGGCACCGGTACCGAAGCCGGCACGGGCACCGGCACCGGAATCACCTACTCGACCCTCGCCGAAGCGGCCGAGGCCATCGCGGCGGGCGCCCCCGTCGACGCCTTGTGCGTGGGGGCGCACGACGGGTCCGGCGCCGACGTGGTCGACGCCCTGCACCGGCGCACCCGTGACGCCCTCGCCCTGGTCCAGGAGTACCTGGCCGACGAGCGTCTCGTGGACGTCCCGCTGGCCGTGGTCACCCGCGGTGCCGTCGCCGTCGGCGCCGAGGAGGTCGCCGACCTGGCCGGTGCCGGGGTCCGGGGCCTCCTGCGCTCCGCGCAGGCCGAGGCGCCGGGCCGGATCTTCCTCGTCGACCTGGAGCGGCCTGCGGCCGGCGAGGGCGAGTCGCCCGATCCGTCCGAGTCGACCACGCCGTCCGAGCCGGCCGCGCTGCTGTCGGCGGTCGTCGCCGCCGGCGAGCCGGAGGCCGCCGTACGCGACGCCGCGATCCGCGTGCCGCGCCTGCGCCGCACCGGCCCCGCCGACTCCGCCACGGCCGCCCCCTCCCTCCCCGGCTTCGACCGGTCCCCCGAGAAGACGGGAGGGACCGAAGGAGCGGAAGGCGCGGAAGGCGCTGAGGGAACGGAGGACACGGAGAAGTCCGAGGGAACCGTGCTGATCACCGGCGGCACCGGGGCCCTGGGCGCCCTGGTGGCCCGCCGCCTGGTGGCCGGGCACGGCGTGCGGCACCTGCTGCTGCTCAGCCGGGAGGGCTCCGCCGCCCCGGGCGCCGAGGCCCTGGTCGCGGAGCTGACGGGGGCGGGTGCCACGGTCACCGTCACCGCCTGCGACGCCGGGGACCGTGCCGCGCTCGCGGCCGTCCTGGACGGCGTCCCCGCCGAGCACCCCCTCACCGCGGTCGTCCACACCGCGGGCGTCCTCGACAACGCGCTGATCGCCGACCTGGACGCGCCGGGCCTGACCGGGGTCCTCGCGGCCAAGGCCGACGCGGCCTGGCACCTGCACGAACTGACGCGGGACCGCGACCTGTCCGCCTTCGTCCTGTTCTCGTCGAGCGTGGGCGCCCTCGGCGGGCCGGGCCAGGCCAACTACGCGGCCGCCAACGCGTTCGTCGACGCCCTGGCCGCGCGGCGCGCCGCACAGGGCCTCGCGGCCACCGCGATCGGCTGGGGCCTGTGGGACCCCGAGGAGATCGACGGCGGCATCAACGCCGCTCTCGGCGAGGCGGGCCACCAGCGCTACACCAGGGAGGGCTTCCGGCTCATCCCCGTGCAGGAGGGCCTCGCCCTGTTCGACGCGGCGCTCGCGGAGGACGCGGCCCACCTGGTGGCCCTGCCGCTGGACCTCGCGGCCCTGCGGGCGCACGGCCGGGTGCCGGCCGCACTGCGCGACCTGGTGCCCGCGCCGGGCCGCCGGGGCGCCGCGCACGGCGCGGACGCCGCGAGCGGCGCCGGCGGCGGGGTCACCCTGGAGCAGCGGCTGGCCGCCCTGCCCGCCGAGGAACGCGAGCAGGCCGTGCTCGACCTGGTGCGCGACGAGATCGCGGCGGCGCTCGGCCACGCCGGAGCCCACCAGGTCGCCGCCCACCGGGCCTTCCAGGACCTCGGCTTCGACTCGCTGACCGCCGTCGACCTGCGCAACCGGCTGACGGCCGCCACCGGTCTGCGGCTGCCGAGCACGCTGGTCTTCGACCACCCGAACCCCGAGGCGCTCGCAGCGCACCTGCTGGGCCGGCTGGACGTGGGCGACGCACCGGGCGGCGCCCCCGCCCTGGCGGAGCTGGACCGCCTGGAGGCGGCCCTGCTCGGCGCGGACGCCCCCGGCGACGAGGAGACCCGCTCCGCGGTCACCGCCCGGCTGAAGGCGCTGCTGGCCCGGATCACGACGCCGGAGGCGCCCGAGGACGACGCGGCGGACGTGACCGAGTCCCTCGAGGCCGCCACGGCGGACGACCTCTTCGCCTTCATCGACACCCAGCTCGGCCGTTCTGCGCACTGAACTTCGGCGGGGGCGCCCCACCGGCGCCCCCGCCCGGACTGAGGAGAGACGAACCAGCATGGCCACTGAGTCCAACGACCGGGCCCGGCAGACCCCCGCCGCCAAGGGACAGACCAACGAGGAGAAGCTGGTCGAGTACCTGAAATGGGTGACCGCCGACCTGCACAAGGCCAAGCAGCGCATCACCGAGCTGGAGAACGGCCAGGACGAGCCCGTCGCCGTCATCGGCATGGCGTGCCGCTACCCGGGCGGGGTGACCTCGCCCGCCGGGCTGTGGCGGCTCGTCGCCGACGGGGTGGACGGCATCACCCCGTGGCCCACCGACCGCGGCTGGGACGTCGAGGGCCTGTACGACCCCGAGCCCGGCAGGGCGGGCAAGTCGTACACCCGGGAGGGCGGGTTCCTGGACGGGGCCGCCGAGTTCGACGCGGCCTTCTTCGGCATCTCACCGCGCGAGGCCCTGGGCATGGACCCGCAGCAGCGCGTACTGCTGGAGACGGCGTGGGAGTCGCTGGAGAGCGCGGGCCTCGACCCGGCCGCCCTCAGGGGCAGCCGCACCGGCGTGTTCGCCGGCCTCGTGGAACAGAGCTACCTCGACCGCGAGGGCCCCGAGGAGCTCGAGGGCTACCTCATGACGAGCAAGCTCTCCAGTGTGGCCTCCGGCCGGATCGCCTACACCTTCGGCCTGGAGGGACCGGCCGTCTCCGTGGACACGGCGTGCTCCTCCTCGCTGGTGGCCCTGCACATGGCGGTGCAGTCGCTGCGCTCGGGCGAGTCCACGCTCGCCCTCGCGGGCGGTGTCACCGTCTCCGGCTCCCCGAGCGGCTTCGTGGACTTCTCCCGCCAGCGCGGCCTGTCCGCCGACGGGCGCTGCAAGTCCTTCTCCGACGACGCGGACGGCACCGGCTGGTCCGAGGGCGTCGGCATGCTCGTCGTCGAGAAACTCTCCGACGCGCGCAGGAACGGCCACCGCGTCCTGGCCGTGATCCGCGGCACGGCCGTCAACCAGGACGGCGCCAGCAACGGCCTCACCGCCCCGAACGGCCCCTCCCAGGAACGCGTGATCAAGCAGGCCCTCGCCAACGCCGGCCTGACCCCCGCGGACGTGGACGCCGTCGAGGCCCACGGCACCGGCACCCGCCTCGGCGACCCCATCGAGGCCCACGCGCTGCTGGCCACGTACGGTCAGGGCCGGCCCGTCGGGCGCCCGCTGTACCTCGGCTCGCTCAAGTCGAACATCGGCCACTCGGTCGCCGCGGCCGGCGTGGGCGGCGTGATCAAGATGATCGAGGCCATGCGGCACGGGGTGCTGCCGAAGACCCTGCACGCGGACCGGCCGTCCCGTCACATCGACTGGGACGCCGGGGCGGTCGAGCTCCTGACCGAGGCACGCGAGTGGCCCGTCGTCGACGGCCGGCCGCGCCGCGCGGGCGTCTCCGCCTTCGGCGTGAGCGGTACCAACGCCCACGTCATCGTCGAGCAGGCCCCCGTCGAGGACGCCCCGGAAACCGGGGCGGAAGCCGACCCGGCCGAGTTCGCCCTCCCCGTCGTTCCCTGGGTGTTGTCGGGCAAGAGCGTGCGGGCGGTCCGTGACCAGGCCGCACGCCTGCTGACCCACCTGGAGACCCACCCCGCGTTCGCCGCTCAGGACGTCGCCCTGTCCCTGGCGACCGAACGCGCCGCCTTCGACCACCGCGCGGTCGTCACGGGCACCGACCGCACCGAACTCCTGTCTGCAGTGAGGGCGTTGGCGGACGGCACCGGCAACCAGCCCGTCCAGACGCTCCGCCCAGGTTCCACCGCTTTCCTGTTCACGGGTCAGGGGGCGCAGCGGCTCGGCATGGGCCGCCAACTGCACGCCGCCTTCCCGGTGTTCGCGGCCGCCTTCGACGAGGCCGCCGCAGCACTCGACCCCCACCTGCCCCGCCCGATCAACGACGTCATCACCGACGGCGAAGGCCTGGACCGCACCGAGTACACCCAACCCGCCCTCTTCGCCCTCGAAGTCGCCCTCT
The DNA here is from genome assembly GCF_043081325.1 of Streptomyces sp. NPDC014882. Lineage (NCBI taxonomy): Bacteria > Bacillati > Actinomycetota > Actinomycetes > Kitasatosporales > Streptomycetaceae > Streptomyces > Streptomyces sp. NPDC014882. The sequence continues at coordinate 61,555 of NZ_JBIBWL010000014.1, read as the reverse complement.
ACCGCCTCGTCCACTCCTGGGGCATCACCCCCGACTTCGTCGCCGGCCACTCCATCGGCGAACTCGCCGCCGCACACATCGCCGGAGTCTTCTCCCTCGAAGACGCCGCACGACTGGTCACCGCCCGCGGCCGCCTCATGCAAGCCGCCCGCCACGACGGCGCCATGGCCGCCATCCAGGCCCCGGAAGACGACATCCGCGCCTCCCTCCTCCCCCACGGCGAACACCGCGTCTCCATCGCCGCCCTCAACGGCCCCCGCGCCACCGTCATCTCCGGCGACGAAGACGCCGTCACCGAGATCACCGAGAACTGGCGCACCAAGGGCACCCGCGTCAAACTCCTCACCGTCTCCCACGCCTTCCACTCCCCCCACATGGACGACATCCTCGACCAGTTCCGAGAAGTCGCCGCCACCATCACCTACGACAAGCCCCGCATCCCCCTCGTCTCCACCCTCACCGGACGCCTCGCCACCCCCGACGAACTCACCACCCCCCAGTACTGGACCGACCAGATCCGCGGCACCGTCCGCTTCACCCACGCCCTCACCACCCTCCACCAAGCCGGAACCGGCACCTTCATCGAGATCGGCCCCGACGCCGTCCTCACCGCCCTCACCCGCGACACCCTCGACGACACCACCGCCCTCCCCCTCCTCCGCCGCGACCACCACGAAACCCACACCCTCGTCCAGGCCGTCGGCGCCCTGCACACCCACGGCGTGCGCGTGGACTGGCCGGCCTTCTTCGCCGGTACGGGTGCCCGTCGCGTCGAGTCGCCCCTGCCCACCTACGCCTTCCAGCACGAGCGGTACTGGGTCAAGTCCGCCGCCGGCTCCGAGGACGCCGCCGCTCTCGGTCTCCGCCCGGCCGGACACCCGGTCTTCGGCGCGCGGGTGGAACAGGCGGACGGCCGGGGCGCGCTGTTCACCGGCCGCGTCTCGGTGCGCAGCCACCCGTGGCTGACCCGGTATCCCCTCCTCGGGGCGACCGCGCTGCCGCCGGAGGCCCTGGTGGACGCCCTCGTGCGCGCCGGTGACGAGCTCGGCACGGGCGCCGTGGAGTCACTGGTGCTGGACGTCCCGCCGACGCTGCCGCAGGACGGCCGGCTCCAGCTCCAGTTGTCGGTCGGGGAACCGGACGCGGACCTGACGCGGGCCTTCACCCTGTACGCCCGCCCCGACGACGACGGCGACCTGCCGTGGACGGAGTGCGCGCGGGGGCGGCTGGGCCACGGCACCGCCAGGGCGCCGTTCGCGCCCCCGGCCGCGTGGCCGCCCGCCGGGGCCGCCCCGCTCGCCCTCACGGACACGGACACGGACCGGGGCGTCACGGCCGGCTGGCGGCTCGGCGACGAGGTGTTCGCCGACCTCGTCCTCGACGAGGCGCTGCACGGCGAGACCGCCGACTTCGGCCTGCACCCGGCGCTGCTGCGTGCGGCCCTGCACGCCGCGGCGCCGACCGGCTCGCACGCGGAACACGCGGGAGACGCGGGACGGGACGCCGGGACGCTCGCCGTCGAGTGGAGCGGCTTCCAGCTGTACGCGACCGGTGCCACGGCCCTGCGCGCCCACCTCGTCCCGGTGGGCGCGGACGCGGTGGCCCTGCGTCTCGCCGACCGCTCCGGCCGGCCCGTGGCCTTCGCCCGTGCCGTGACCAGCCGTCCCGTGGACGCCGACCGGGTGCGCGACGCCCTGGCCCGGGACGCCGACGCGTTGTTCCGCGTGCACTGGCGGACCACGCCGCTGCCCGTGCCCCTCACCGCCCCGGCCCTCGCCGTCGTCGGCGAGGACCTCGACCGCCCGACCGCTTCCCCCGCCCCCGAGGGGACCGGTCGCCTCACCCTGGCCGGGGCGACCGCGCGGGCCGGCCGCGGCGAGGCCGACGCGGTGGTGGTGTTCCGGCCGGCCGTCGACCCGCGGGGCACGGATTTCACGGCCGCCGTCCACGCGCACACCCGCGCCACCCTCGGTCTGGCCCAGCGGTGGCTGGCCGACGAGCGGCCCGGCGCCGTACCGCTGGTCGTGGTGACCCGGGGCGCCGTCGCCGCCGGGGACGGGGAGTTCCCCGACCCGGCCGGCGCGGCGGACTGGGGTCTGCTGCGCTCGGCGCAGTCGGAGTCCCCGGGCCGGATCGTCCTCGTGGACGCCGACACGGACGATCCGGACGCCCTCGCGGGCCCCCTGGCCGCGGTGGTCGCCTCCGGTGCCGCCCAGGCCGCGATCCGCGACGGCCGCGTCCTGCTGCCGGGCCTGCTCCGCACCCCCCGTGCCCCCGAGGCCTCCCGCGCGCCCCGCGCCTCCGAGGCCGCCCGGGCCTCCCGCTCCGGGGGCGGCGGCGTCCACCGCTGGGACCCGGAGGGCACGGTCCTGATCACCGGTGGCACCGGCAGCCTCGGCGCGCTCTTCGCCCGTCACCTGGCGGGCGAGCACGGGGTGCGGCACCTGCTCCTGGTCAGCCGCCGGGGGCCCGCCGCGCCGGGCGTCGAGGACCTGCGGGCGGAACTGGCCGCGCTGGGCGCCACGGCGACCGTCGTCGCCGCCGACATCGCCGACCGTGCCGCCCTGGCCGCCGTCCTGGACGCCGTGCCCGCCGGACACCCGCTGACCGGTGTCCTGCACCTGGCCGGTGTCACCGACGACGGCCTGGTCACCGACCTCACCCCGGAGCGCCTCGACGCCGTACTGGCGCCCAAGGCCGACGCCGCCTGGCACCTGCACGAACTGACCGAGCGGCTGGACCTGTCGGCCTTCGTGCTGTTCTCCTCGGTCGCGGGAGTCATCGGCGGCGCCGGCCAGTCCAACTACGCGGCGGCCAACGCCTTCCTGGACGGGCTCGCCGCCCTGCGCGCCGCCCGGGGCCTGCCCGCCACCTCGGTGGCCTGGGGGCTGTGGGCCCAGGACTCCGGCATCGCCGGCGACCTCGACGAGGCCGACATCGCCCGCATCACCCGCGCCGGCTTCGGCGTCATCTCCCCGGAGCAGGGCCCCCGGCTGCTGGACCTCGCGCTCGCCCTGCCCCACCCCGCCCCCGTCGTCACCCCGCTGGACCTCGCCGCGATGCGGGAGCGCCCCGCGCAGGTGCCGCCGCTGTTCGCCTCCCTGGTGCGCAGGCCGGTGCGGCGCGCCGCCGCCAACTCCGAACGCACGGCGGACGGTCTGGCGCGGCGCCTGGCCGCGGCCGGCGAACGCGAACGGCTCGCCCTCGTCCTGGAGGTGGTGCTCACCGCCACGGCGGCGGTCCTCGGCCACGGCGACCCGTCGTCCCTCGCCGTCGAACAACCCTTCACCGGGCTCGGGTTCGACTCCCTCACCGCGGTGGAACTGCGCAACCGCCTCGCCGCGGAACTGGACCTGCGCCTGCCCGGCACCCTGGTCTTCGACCACCCGACCCCCCGCGCCCTGGCGGAGTTCCTGCGGGACGCCCTGACGGACGGCGCGGACGGCGCGGACGGCACGGGCGACGGCACGGCGGCCGCCCACCCGGGTGAGGACTACGCGGCGGAGATCCGCCTGGACGAGGAGATCCGGCCCGCCGCCGAGGTCGTACGGCAGGCCGACGACCCGGCGCACGTCTTCCTGACCGGCGCCACCGGCTTCCTCGGCGCGTTCCTGCTGCGCGACCTGGCGCGCGCCACCCGGGGCACCCTGCACTGCCTGGTCCGCGCGGACGACGCGGCCGACGGCCTGCGGCGGCTGCGCGAGAACCTGGAGTACTACCGCGTCTGGGACGAGGTGGACCCCGCCCGGATCGAGGTGGTCGTCGGCGACCTCGCCGAGCCCCGGTTCGGCCTGGGCGAGGAGGAGTTCGACGCCCTCGCCCGCACCGTCGACGTCGTCTACCACGGCGGCGCCCAGGTGCACTGGCTGCACCCGTTCGGCACGCTGAAGGCGGCCAACGTGGGCGGCACGCGGGAGGTCCTGCGGCTCGCGGCGCGGCACCGCACCGTCCCGGTCCACTACCTGTCCACCACCGGGGTCTTCGCGGGCCAGGAGACGGGGGGCCGTCCGCTGCGGGTGGACGACCCCACCGGGCCCGCCGAGGCGCTGCCCAGCGGCTACCTGCGCAGCAAGTGGGTCGCCGAGCAGGTCCTCGGCATCGCCCGCGACCGGGGTCTGCCGGTCTCCGTCTACCGCGTGGACGTCGTCTCGGGCGACCAGGTCAACGGCGCCTGCCAGACCCGCGACTTCGTCTGGCTGAGCCTGCGCGGGCTGATCCAGGCGGGCGCCGTCCCGGCCGGCCTGGACGTCGCGGTCCCGCTCACGCCCGTGGACTACGTCAGCTCCGCGATGGTCGCCCTGTCGCTGTCGGAGCGGGTCCGTCCGGGCACCTTCCACCTCTACAACCAGAGTCACATGACCTTCGCCGAGTTCGTCACCGAACTGAGGGCGCGGGGCCACCGCCTGGAGGAACTCGACCCGGCCTCCTGGAGCGCCCTGGTGCGGTCCGACCCCGACAACGTGATGCTCCCGCTGCTGGAGGCCTTCGAGATGATGGCGAGGGGCGACGGGACCTTCTACCCGCCGGTCGACACGAGCGTGGCCGAACGCGCGCTGGCGGACACCGGGATCGAGTGCCCGAAGATGACGGTCGACCTGTTCCGGCGGTACGTCGACTTCTTCACGGAGGCCGGTTTCCTCCCGCCGGCGGACGCGGCCGCGCACCTCTCCGCCCGCACCTGACCACTTCCCCCAGCCGTTCGCGACGACAAGCGGCCGCCGCGCCCCGCACCGCACCGCCGGGCGGGGCGCGGCGGCCGCTGGATTGGATCCGACATGTCCGTAGTGGAGAGCCGCTGGCTGCGCCGGTTCGCAGGCGCCGAGGGCGACGGGGACGGCGAGAGCGGCCGGCTCCAGCTCGTCTGTTTCCCGCACGCGGGCGGCGCGGCCAGCGCCTACCTGGGCCTGACCCGGGCCCTGGCGCCCGACATCGACGTGGTGGCCGTCCAGTACCCGGGACGCCAGGAGCGCCGCCGGGAGCCCGCGCTGACCTCCCTGACCCACCTGGCGCGGGCCGTCGCCGAGGAACTGGCCCGCGCCCCGCGGCGCCCGTACGCGTTCTTCGGGCACAGCATGGGCGCGGTCGTCGCCTACGAGACGGCCCGCGTGCTCGCCGAGTTCGACCTGGCCACCCCGCGGCGGCTGATCCTCTCCGGGCGCGGCGCGCCGAGCCTGGAGCCCCGGGCGAGCGACCGGCTGGAGGGCGACGCCGCCCTGATCGCCGAGATCCGCCGCCTGGGCGGCACGGGCGGCCGGGTCCTGGACGACCCCGAACTGCTGGAGATGGTGCTGCCCACCCTCCGCGCCGACTACGCGGCCCTCAGCCGCTACCGCTGGCTGCCGGGACCGCCCCTCGACGTCCCGCTGACCGTCATGGTCGGCACCGACGACCCGGTCGTCCCGGTCGACGACGCCCGCGGCTGGCTCGCCCACTCCACGCGTCCGGGCGAACTCCTCACCTTCGAGGGCGGCCACTTCTACCTCGACACCCGCCTCCCGGCGGTGGCGGAGGCGGTCCGCACGCTCCTGGGACAGCCCACGACCGTGTGAACGGCCCGCCCCGGCACGGGTCCGCCCCCGGCGAGCCGCCGGGGGCGGACCCGTTGCCCGCCGAGCCGCCTACCGGACGGCGAAGCCGAGGAACGCGGTCCATGCGGCGGCGGTGACGGGGACGGCCGGCCGGCCGACGTCCTTGGAGTCCCTCACACGGACGAGGTGAGGCAGCGCGGCCACCTCCACGCACTGGCCGCCCTCACCGCTGCTGTAGCTGCTCTTGCGCCACGTGACAACTTCCTCGACGTCGATGTTCATGTCTCTCCCAGCAGTTCCTCGATGAGGGTCAACGACTCGCGGGGCGTGAGGGCTTGTGCCCGCAGCAGACCGTACTGCTCTTCGAGCTCACGGACGGTGCCCCGGTCCGTGTAGAGGCGGCTGTCCTTGTACGCCTCCACGTACGCGATCCTCCGCGCATTCTGCGACTCGATCAAGGTGAAGGGTCCGGCCAGACCGGCATGCTCGTCACGCGCGTTCGGCATGACCTGGATCTCGACGTTGCGCCGTCGGCCGTGCAGCAGAAGCTGCTCCAGCTGTCCGCGCATCACACGGTCGCCGCCCAACGGCCGGGTCAGCACGGACTGCTCGATGACGAAGCTGAGGGTCGGCATCGGCAGGCGGTCGAAGAGTTTCCGCCTCGCAAGACGTGCGGTGACCCGCTCCTCGATCGTCTCCTCGCTGAGCAGCGGCCGCCGCATCATGAACACCGCCCGCGCGTACTCCTCCGTCTGCAGGAGCCCGTTGACGATGTGGGTGTCGTAGACGTGCAGCTCGACCGCTCCCGCCTCCAACTTGGCCGCGTCGCGGAAGAACGCCGGGTACTGGGCCCGGGCCACCTCCTCCTTCATCTCCTGGAGGACCCCGCCCGCGTCCAGCACCTGGTCCGCCTGGTCGATGAACCTCGGCGGCGGAACCCGGCGCCCCAGCTCGTACGAGGCGATGGTCGACGCCGAGTACCCCGTCCGCGCGCCCAACTCGGGCCGCTCGACGCCCGCCCGCACCCGGAACCGTTTCAACTGGCGCCCGAAGACGCGCAGGACACCGGAGCCGGGGTCCGTCCCGGCCTGCCCCTCGCCGCCACCGTCACCGCCGTTCCCGGACACCTCGTCCGCCGGCCCCGTCGGTCCACTCATCCCCGTACCACCTCACCCGGCCGACGCGGCCCCGCGCCGGCCGTCACGTTCCGTACCGCCCACACCCGCACGTCGGACACGTACGGCGACCTCACGCGCACGGGGCGTGTCCGGCCACGCTAGGGCGGCACCGGCGGTCCGGGCCACCTGAACAGCGGAATCCCCACCCCACGGGTGCACCGCCCCGGCGCGAGGCTGCATCGGGGTCGCCGGAAGCGCCCCGTTCCGTGACGCCGCCGCGGCGACCGCTCCCGTCCGCCACGAGCCCCGCCACGAGCCCTCGGCGGGCCGGCCTCACCCCCGCGTTCCGGGAGGGCGCTCCCACGCCCGCAGTTCCTCGCCGCGGGGGTCGTCGACCTGGGTCCAGTCGGCGTCGACACGCAGGGTGGCCCGGCGCACGGGGTCGTACGGGTCCCAGCCGGGGTCGCCGGTCGCGGCGAACCGGATCCACGCCCCGTGCACGCGGCGGGCGAGGTCGGCGGGCGGCCGGTCGGGGCCGAGCAGGGCGCGGGGTCCGTGCAGCCGGGGCAGCCGCGTGCGGTCGAAGACGAAGGGCAGCTCCACCGCGTGGGCGGCGCCGAGTTCTCCGTCCAGGGCGCGGGAGCGCCAGGCGAACTCGTAGCCGAACGTGGCGGCCCCGGACCGGCCGGCGTGCGCGTCGGCCAGGGCCCGGCTGCCCGCGCCGAACAGGGCGTCGCCCATGACGGCGGACCGCAGCTCGCCGGGGGCCGCCCCCGGACGGCTCCGGCGGTACGCGTCGACGAGCCGGGCCGGATCGGGGTGCGCCCGTGCGGCGAGGGCCTCGACGTCCGCGCCGGTCGAGCCGGCGTACCCGCCCACCGGGACCAGGTAGAGGTTCCCCTCCTGCGTGTTGGTGCCGACGAGCAGGTCGACGTCGGTACCACGGCCCGCGGCGACGGACGCGGCGGGCTGGGTGTCGAGGACCAGGCCGAAGGGGCTGAGCCCGAGCAGGGGGTCGTGGTGCGTCGCCGTCCGCAGGTCGGTGCCGGCCAGGGCGGCGGCCGCCTCGACCAGGCGGTCGTCCGGGATCTCCGCGAAGGCGTCGGCGTGCGGCTCGACACCCAGGAACCGGGCCGCCGCCCCGGTGACGCGGGCGGCCTGCTCGGTCGTGAACGCGCCCAGGCCGTTGCCGCTCTGGACGATCGCCCGGTGGAACAGACCCGCCGCACCGGGGTCGGCCAGGACGCCGCCGACGACGGTCGCGCCCGCCGACTGGCCGAAGAGCGTGACGTTGTGCGGGGCTCCTCCGAACGCGGCGATGTTGTCCCGCACCCAGCGCAGCGCGGCCACGACGTCGAGCAGGCCGCGGTTGGCGGGCGCTCCGGGAAGGTCGAGGAACCCCCCGATGCCGAGACGGTAGTTGAGGGTGACGAGGACGACGCCGTCGCGGGCGAAGGCGGAGCCGTCGTACAGCGCGGCCCGCGTCGACCCCGCGACGAATCCGCCGCCGTGGACGAACACCATGACGGGCAGGCCGCCGTCCGTGCCGGCGGGCGTCCAGACGTTGACCGTGAGGTGGTCCTCCCCGCGGCTCCAACCGGTTCCGAAGTAGGGGGACATGTCCAGGCTGCCGAGTGTGCGCGGGGACTGCGGGGCGGTGGGCCCCGGCGTCGTGGCGTCCCGTACGCCGTCCCACGGCGCGTGGGGTCGGGGCGGCGCGAACCGGGCGGCGCCGCGGGGCGGGGCGGCGTAGGGGATGTTCAGGAAAGCGGTGGTGGGGCCTTGGCGCAGACCGCGGACGGGTCCCTGCGCGGTGGTCACGACGGGGTCGGTGCGGGGGTTCACGGGCATGCCTCTCCGCAGGGCTCAGCCCTGCTCGGTGTACGGGGTGAAGGGGGCCCAGGCCTTGACGGCGAACCTGCTGCCGTCGCGCACCACCTGCGCGGCGCCGTGGCCGCCCAGGTGCGCGGGAACGACGAGGGCGTTGTCGTCCGCCGCCCGGCCCAGCACCTCGCGGCGGGTGGCGCGCGCCTGCGCGGGGTCCTCGCAGAAGCAGCTGTTGCAGTCCGGTTCGAAGAACTGCACCGGGCTGTGCAGCAGGTCGCCGACGAAGACCGCGCGGTCCGTCCCGGAGGCGAGGGTCAGGACGGACGAGCCGGGGGTGTGCCCCGGGGCGGCTTCCAGCCGTAGGGCACCGTCGATCCGGTGGGCGCCCTCCCACAGCAGGGCCTGACCGGCCCGGTGCACCGGGGCGACGCTGTCCTCGAACACGTTCTGGTTGCCGCGGCCGAGCACGCTGCGGTGGCCGTTCTCCGGGTTCCAGAACGTGAAGTCGTCCTTCGGCATCAGGTAAGTGGCGTTGGGGAAGGTGGGGACCCAGGTGCGCCCGTCGAGACGCGTGTTCCAGCCGACGTGGTCGATGTGCAGGTGGGTGTTGATCACGAGGTCCACGTCCTCGGGGCGGACTCCGGCGCGGGCGAGGCCGTCGAGGAACCCGGTGTCCATCCGGCTCCACACGGGGACGTACGGGCGTTCCTTGTGGTTGCCCACGCCGGTGTCGACGAGGATGGTCCGGCCCTCGCTGCGCAATACCCAGCTCTGGACGGCCGAGTTGACGGTCCGGGTGTCGTCGGCGAGGAAGTCCGGGACCAGCATGGTGCGGTGTTCCTCCCACGCCTTCGCGGGGCTGTCCGGGAAGAACGTCTCGGGAGTCATGTCCACGGGCCCGAAGTACTCCCGGACGCGGGTGATCGTGATGTCGCCCAGGGTGATGGTGTCCACGGCGGTTCCCTCCTGTGTTCTCTCGTCGGGTCCGTCCGGAGGGACGGCCACGGCTGTCAGTGGTGGGGCCGGCATCAGGTGCCGGCGGTGCCGGCGGTGCCGCCCCGCTCGGCGATCCAGCGGGCCAGGGCGAGGAGGGTGTCCTCGACGTCGGCGGCCATGTGGTCGCGCAGCGCGTCGATCTCCTGGCGCGTGCCGCCGAGCACCGGGTCCAGGCGCAGGAGCTGCCAGGACTGCTCCACGACGGTTCCGGTGCCGTCGGCGCGGAGGGTCCAGCGCCACCGGACGACGACGTCGACGACGAAGGCGAAGACGCTGCCGGGCAGGCTCTCGACGACCCGAGAGCGGCTGCCCCACTCGCGTTCGCCCCTGCGGTTGCGTCCCCGGAAGCGGGCACCCGGCCAGGGCCCGTCGCCGTCGTCGTAGGTGACGTCGTGGGCGCCGGGGCTCCAGGTGCTGATCATCGAGACGTCACTGATCAGGTCGAACAGGGCCGCCGGGGCGGCGGGGACCCAGGTACGGCGGGTGAACGCGTACGCGGCCGCGTCGGGCGGGGCCGTGAGGTCGGCGGGGCCGAGTGCGTGGGGCAAGGGGGACTCCAGAACGGGACGGCGGGGCCGGGCGCCTCGGTCGTGCGGTCGTTCGTCCTCACGGGAGGCGCGCGGCGACGGGACGTGTCCCCCGCCGCGGCGGGGGAACGGTGCGGGACCCATGTCACCGGCGTCGCGGCGGCCGAGCCAGACCGGGCCGTGCCTATCCCCGGCCGGGTCAGGTTCCCGGCGTGCGGGGCCCGGATACTGGGGCCCGTGAGCGGACAGCGAGAACTCGGGAACTTCCTGCAGACCCGGCGGGCCCAGCTGCGTCCGCAGGACGTCGGGCTGCCGGACTACGGGGACCGGCGCCGGGTGCCCGGCCTGCGACGCGAGGAACTGGCGCTGCTGGCCGGCGTGAGTTCCTCGTACTACACGCGTCTGGAGCAGGGCCAGTCGCTGGGCGCCTCACCGGAGGTCCTCGACGCCATCGCGCGGGCTCTGCACCTGGACGAGGCCGAGCGGCGTCACCTCCACGACCTGGCGGACAGCTCGAAGCGGCGCACGGTCGTCCACCGTCCGCCGACCGAGCACGTCGACGCGTCGCTCCTCGGCCTGCTGGAGGCCCTCGGTGAGGTTCCCGCCCTCGTCAGCGGGCGGCGCGGTGACGTACTGGCCTGGAACCGGATGGGTCACGCGCTGTTCGCCTCCCACATCGATCCGGCCGGCCCGGCGGACCCCGCCCGCCGTCCCAACCTCACCCGGCTGGTCTTCCTCGACCCGCACGTCCGCGCGCTCTACGCCGACTGGCCGGCCAAGGCGAGGGCCGTCGTGGAGAACCTCCGCATGACGGCCGGCCGGCACCCCGACGACGCGCTGCTCGTCTCACTCGTCGGTGAACTGGCCGTGCGGAGCGAGGAGTTCGCCGCCATGTGGGCCGACCACGGGGTCAGCCCGTGCGACTCCGCGGTGTACGAGATGCGCCACCCGCTGGTCGGCTCCCTCACCGTGCGGCAGCAGAGCCTGCGTCCCCCGCAGGACGAGGAACGGCACGTCGTGCTCGCCGTCGCCGAACCCGGCTCCCCCTCGCAGGCCGCCCTCGGCCTGCTCGCCCGGGCGACCGCCCCGCCGACCCGGGCGACCTGGCCGCCGGCCCGCCGGGAGCGCCCCGCGGACCACGCCTGACGCCGCGGGCGGACGTCGGCCGTCCCGGCCGATGGAGGGTCAGTGACCGGCGCCGGCCTTGACCGCCTTCGTGGCGAAGTAGCCGGAGAGCCAGCCGGCGGTGGCCTCCGAGTGGTGCGGCGCCTCGGCGAAACCGGTGATGGCGAAGCCCGCCGCGATCTGCCCGCCGATCTGGTCGGTGAGCGTGTGGCTGTACTCCACCGGCGCGTCGAGGCCCCACAGCCGTTCCCGCTCGGCGGGCTCCAGGTGGGTGAGGTCGCTGTAGGGCAGACGGTGACGCACCGTCAGCTCGCCGCGCGCCTCCAAGGACTCGGCGTCGAAGAGGTAGACGTCCGGGTTGAGGAAGCCGGACAGCAGCGTCCCGCCGGGGCGCAGCACGCGGTGGCACTCGCGCCAGACCGGCGCCAGGTCCGGGATGAACAGGTTGGAGACCGGGTGGACGACAAGGTCGAACGAAGCGTCCGGGAACGGACTCAGGTCGCGCGCGTCGCCGAGCACGGTGCGCAGGTGGAGCCCCTCCCGCGCCGCGACCGCCTCGTCCTGCGCCAGCTGGCGGGGCGAGTTGTCGAAGACGGTCACCCGCGCGCCCGCCGCGGCCAGCACCGGGCCCTGCTGCCCGCCGCCGGAGGCGAGGCAGAGCACGTCGCGGCCGGCGATCTCCGGCGGGAACCAGGCCGGGTCGACCGGCTCGTACCCGATCAGGACGATGGACCACTGGCCGGCCCGCGCCTTCGCGATCACCTCGGGGCCGACCGGGCGTGACCACTCGCTGCCCTTCTCCACCTCGCGGTCCCAGGCGAGGCGGTTGTGCGCGACGGGGTCGACGGGAGTCCGGCTCATGCGCCGCACTCTAGTAGGGCTTGGCCGGCTTCACTCGTGGATGGCGTGCCTGCTTGCTCGTCGGTGCCGTCGGGCCGGTGTGACACCTGCGGAGACGGCCGCTCCGGGATGCCCCTGGCCACGTTCGTGCGCCTGGCCGAACTCCGCCGGCGCCTGCCCCACCCGCCACCGCGGCATACCCGCATCCCTATCGACCTGACCAAGCCCTACCAGGGCCTCACGGGTTCCAGCCGCAGCCGCCGGGCCGGCCAGGGTGGCGGCTCGGCCGGGCCGAACCAGACGCGGACGTCCTCCCCGGTGCGGACGGGCAGGCGGGGGAAGTCGTTCTCGGCGTGCTCGGTGCGGTGCAGTGCGTGGCCCGGGCCCAGGTGCCGGGCCGCGTACGCGTCGAAGCCGGCCGCGTCGGCCGGGTGGCAGACGGTCGCACGCACCTCACGCGTGTCCGGCTCCGGTGTGAAGCCCGGGCCGCGCAGCAGCAGGACGTCGTCGCTGTCGATCATGGTGGCGTTGGCCGCGTCGCGGTGCTCCCGCCAGACCGGGCCGGTGTAGAACGCCTCCAGCGCGCGCCGGCGGTGCGCCATGTCGGGGAACGCGCGCAGCCAGACGAAGCGGTCCGGGTCGTCCAGGTCGCGGAACCGGCCGCCGACGGTGATGCCGACCGCCTGCTGACCGGTCACGAACTCGCGCTCGAACAGCTCGATCAGCGTCTCCCGGGCGCCGGGACGCAGGGTGTACTGCCGGAGTTCGACGATGCTCATGCGGTGGCCCGCCCGGGGCGCGTGCGGTCCGTGGTCAGGTGGTCGTCCATGTGCCGCAGGTTAGGGCCGGTCCGCTGACACCTGCTGTCAGTGGACCGTCGGTGGACAATGGGCGGCATGCGTGCGAGCCGGCTGGTCACCCTGCTCCTGCTGCTCCAGAACCGGGGCCGGATGACGGCCCGGCAGCTCGCCGACGAACTGGAGGTCTCCGTCCGGACGGTCTACCGGGACGTCGAGGCGCTCGGTGCGGCCGGCATCCCGCTGTACGGCACCGCCGGGCACGCCGGCGGCTACCGGCTGGTCGACGGCTACCGGACCCGGCTCACCGGCCTGACGGCGGACGAGGCGCAGGCCGCGTTCCTCGCCGCGCTTCCCGGCGCCGCCGCCGAACTCGGCCTCGGCGAGGCGCTCGCCACCGCCCGGCTCAAGCTGCTGGCCGCCCTTCCGGCGGAACCGCGCGAGCACGCCGAACGGATCCGGGAACGCTTCCTGCTCGACGCCCCCGGCTGGTACGACGACACCCACCGGGTGCCCCACCTGGCCGCGGTCGCCGCCGCGGTGTGGGCGCGGCGGGCGGTGGTCCTGCGGTACCGGCGCTGGCGGGCACCGGAGGAGATCGAGCGGCGGGTGGAGCCGTACGGGCTCGTCCTCAAGGCCGGCCGCTGGTACCTGGTCGCCGGCGGGCCGTCCGGGACCCGCACCTACCGGATCGACCGGATCCTCGACGTCCGGCCGCTGGAAGAAGGGTTCGCCGTTCCGGACGGGTTCGACCTGACGGGGTACTGGACCGGCCACCTGGCCGGCTTCCGGGCGCGGCTGCACACCGGGGAGGCGTGGGTGCGGCTCACCCCGGAGGGTGCCCGCCGCCTCGGCGTGACACCCACGGGCGACGGGTGGACGGAGGCCCGCGTACCCATCGAGTCGGTCGACCACGCCCACCGGGAGTTCCTGCGGCTGGGCACCGACGTCGAGGTCCTGGCGCCGGCCGAACTGCGCGCCCGCATCGCCGAGACGGCACGGGCCCTGGCCACCCGCTACGAAGGGCAGCCCCCGGGAGGGAGGTACCGCGGGCCCGGGCACCGGCCGCCCGCGCCGGACACCCGCGCACGCGGGTAGGACCCCGAGGGGCCCTTCGCCCGGGGAGCGCGGCGTTCCCGACCGCACCGGGACTCCGGGGGCTCAGGGGCCTCGGGGAATCCGGACGAGTCCCCCCGCGCCGGGTCGGCGGCCTCCCCGCGCCCCGGACGCCGCCGTCAGGACGCGCAGAGGTCGGCGGGCACGTCGTGGGTGAGGCCGCGGCGCTCGTCCTCGGTGAGTTCCCGGCCGAGGATCTCGCAGATGCGGCGCTTCCAGAGGGCGGGGTCGAGACGGATCAGGTCCGGGGGTTCCAGGTTCTCGGGGTCGCGGAGCACCGCGCCGCCGTCGCCGGTCGCCGCCGGGAAGGACTGCTCCTCGCCGAAGGTGTAGGTGTCCCGGTGACCGGGTTCGTCCGCCTTCAGGAAGTGGACGTAACCCTTGTAGGCGAGGACGAACCCGGTTCCCCGGGTGGGGCGCAGCGACCAGTTCTGCGACCACTCGATGTCGGTGAGCGGCCCGAACGGGCCCATCACCTTCCTCGCCGGCCGCCCGGGACGGACCGACCAGACCTCGGCCGTCTGGGCCGTGGTCAGTACGGTCACGTATTCCGGGTCGTCCAGGAAGGAGGCCGACCGGAGGTCGTCGGCGAGGCGCACCCGGAGTCCCTCCTCGGCCTCTCCCGTGCGCAGGTCGACGGCGTGCAGGTAAGGCTCACCGGCCACCGTCACGCTCACGTGACCCGGTTCGGGGTGGCTCCCCACGGTGAAGGCGGGCTGCTTCTTCCCGGTCAGGCGTACGTCCCGCAGATCGACGGGACGCGAGAGGCGCCGTCCGCTGCGGGCCTCCCAGCTCTCGACGACCGTGCCGGACGTCGTCACGATCCGGTCGTCGCCGTGGAAGCCGAGAGCCACGGCGTGCTGCCCGCTCTCCTCCTCGACGGGAGGCATCACGATGCGGAACTCCGCCACCCGGCGCAACGAGGGGAGCGCGCGGACCACGACCCGGTGCCTTTCCCGGACGTCCGCCACCAGCGTCCCGGACCGGTTGACCTCGAGCGCCACGTACGCTTCGTCGCCGGAGCCGGCCACGACCTCGGAGAGGATCCTCCCGCCGCCTTCCGTCTCCACGACCCGCAGCAGGTCGTCGCCTCCCCTCCTCGCCCTGGTCACCATCAGGCCGCCGTCGCCCAGCAGTCGCGGCTCGGGGTCCGTGCTGTCGTCGTACAGCCTGCGCGCCCACCCCTTGAGCGCGTTCTCCTCACCGGTCACCAAGGTCGGCGCGTCAGGGTCCCCCACCAGGAAGAGGGGGGTGTCGGAGATCGAGGAGAGCGAGGAACGCCTGGAATAGCTTCCCGGATCGGGACCGAGGTGGTACGTCCGCGGCGCCGCGGTGGAGCGCGTGCCGACCAGGCTCCACTCGTTGGAGGAGTTGACCACCGCGAAATGCTCACCGGTACCGTCGACGGTGATACCGGAAGTGGTGCAGTCGAATGTGTGCGGGGCCATCCTGATGTCTCTCAGCACCCGCCCGTCCGACACCCGGACGGCGCGAAAACGCGACTCGTCGGTACAGGAGACCGCCACTGAGGCGTTCCCGGCGACCGCGAACCTTCCGCCACGGACCAACTCGCTCGTCCCGCCCGTGGAGACGTCGACCTTCAGCAGCGCGGGATCGTCGTACCGTTCGGCCACCACCGTGTTCTCGTCGGGCCCGAACCACACGCTTCCCAGTTCGTCGAACTCACCGGGAAAGGTCTGGACTTTCCCGGTCCCCAGGTCCCACAGCCGCATGGACCGGTCGAGTGTGGCCGCACCGACCAGAAGCCGGGAACCCGGTGAGAAGTTCAGGATTTCACGGCGCTCGCTGTCGATCAGCCATTCGGGGTCGAAGAACGTGCCCCGGAGGGTGTGGGCCGCTCCCGCCAGTCGTTCTCCCGAGGGGGTCACGTCGTGCCAGACCACCACGCCGTCCTCACCGCGGACGTAGGCGATCCGGCGGCCGTCCCCGCTGACCACGGGGGACACGAGGTCGTCGGCGAAGCCGAGCTGTTCGTGCCGGACCCTGCCGGAGGACGTGCGGACGAACAGGGTCGCGCGGCCCGTCGTGCCGGTCACGAGGGCCGTTCTCCCGTCGTGGCTGACGTCCGCGTCCTTGACCTTCCCCTGCGTGCCCGCCAGCACCCACGCCGCGCCCTTCAGCTCCGCGTACCGCCGCATCAGCGCGCTGCGGGCCTCCTGCGTGGGGGCGATGTCGTAGGCCGCGAGCGCGGCCAGGCCCGCCTGGGTGGGGTTGCTCTCCACCAGCTCGTCCGACTGGATCGCGAGGGACCGGGACCGGCCCTCCGCGGTCCGTGTCGCGCTGGTCCGGGACTCCTGCACGAGGAACGTGCCGAGCGCCGCGACGAGCGCGAGGACCAGGCCGGCCGAGATCCACCCCGCGCGCGCACGGGCGTTCCGTGCCCGCCGGCGCCGTAGGGCCAGCGCGAGGAACTCCCGCTGCTCCTCGGTCAGGTCCGCCTCGCGGCCGCGCAGCCGCACCCGCAGGGCGTCGAGCTGGAGGGCGCCGGGCAGCAGGTCCGCCGAGCGGTCCGCCTTGTGCCACCGCTCCAGGTCGTGCTGCACCTCCGCCCGGGAGGCGAGGAAGTCCGCGTCGGCACGGACCCGTTCGGACAGCGTCGGCCACGCGGTGATCAGTGCCTCGTGTGCCAGCTCGACGCTCTCCGGGCCGCCGTCCTCCCCGTGCAGCACCAACAGGCGCCGCTCGGCCAGCGCTTGGGCGAGGCGCCAGCGTCCCTCTCCGGCCTCGCCGCGGGTCAGGCGGCGCCGCAGGGGGGCTCCGTCGCCTCCCGGCAGCACCCGTACCAGCCCGGTCAGCAGCGCGAGCGCCTCCGTCTCGTCCCCGGACGGGACGCACTGTCTCCACGCCGTCTCCGCGTGGCGGCGCAGCGCGCCGGACACCCCGCCGATCTCCTCGTACGTCGTGGCCAGGAGGCGGCCCGCCACCTGGTGGTCCCACAACTGCTGCAGGACGAAGCCGAGCAGCGGGAGGACGCCCGGTTCGCTGCCCGTGTCGTCCAGGACGCGCCCGGCGAGTCCCGGGTCGTACTCCACCGCCGGTACGGTCTCGACCGGCTTGACGATCACCTCCCGGAGCTGGTCGCGGGACATCGGGGTCAGCGGGAGTGTCGTGCCGCCGGACAGGACGGGCCCCAGGCGCGGGTGCTGGAGCGCGGCGTTCATGTGGTCGGCGCGGAGCGTGAGCAGCACCCGCACCGGACGCGCGGGCGGACGGTCGGGGAAGAGCAGTTCCACGAGGTGGCCGAGTTCGTCGTCCGGGCGGTCCAGGAGCGCCTCGGCCTGGTCGAGGACGACCAGCACCTCCCCGGCGGCGGTGCCGCGGAGCCGGTGGAGCGTGTCGGTGAGCCCCTTGTCCGTCAGCCAGGCCTCCACCTGGTCCACGCCGTCCGCCCGCACCGGGCCGAACCGGCCGCCGCGGGCGGCCTCGTGGAGTTCCACGGCCAGCGCGGAGCGCGGGGACGAGACCTGCCCGGCGTTCACCACGAACACCTCGTGACCGGCCTGCCGCAGCCGCGGCGTCACCCCGGCCAGCGCCAGCGACGACTTCCCGCAGCCCGACGGCCCGTACAGGGTGACCGGGACGTCGGCGGTCCGCAGCGCGGTGACCACGCGTTCGACGTCCTCGTCGCGGCCGAAGTAGACGTCCGCGTCGTGTTCCTGGAAAGGCGCCAGGCCGCGGAAGGGCGTGGGCGGACTCACCACGCCGGCGAGCGAGGGAACCTCGCGCAGCACGGCCCTGGTGCGCAGCACGTACGCCTGCTGCGCGTCCTGCTGCGGCTGCGCGGCCACGACCAGGCCGACCACCGCCCCGAGTTCGTTGTCCCAGACGGGGCTGCCGCTGAATCCGCGCCGGACGTACGCGCTCTGCCCGTCGGCCCGGGAGAGCTGGAGCCAGCCCTCGCTGGTGGCACCGGTCAACTTCCCGCGGAGCCAGGTCTCCTGGGGCTCGCCGCCCGTGAACCCCACGGCACGCGCCCCGTGTTCCCACACGCTCGCGGCGTCGGCCATCGGCAGGGGACGGGCGGAGGGGATCGCCTCGCGGAGCCGCAGGACCGCGACGTCGCCCCCGTGGCCGGCTCTGGCCGGCACCCACCGCTCGACCTCGGCCGGCCACGCCCCGGGCCCGCCGGTCTCCAGGGGATCGGCCAGCGGCAGGTCGACCTCGACCACCTCACCGGTCGGCACCGTCTCGTGACGGGGCCGGCCCAGGGCGTCCGACACCACGTGGGCGCAGGTCAGCACCAGGTCCGGAGCGACGAGGAAACCCGCGCCGCTCAACGCCCCGTCCTGCCCCGTGACCCGGACGACCGAGGAGGCCAGGAGCTCGTCCGGACTCGACGACATTCCGTGCGCGGTCCCCGACATCCCGTCTCCAGTCCGACGTTCCCCGGTCAACTGCCCTGGGGATCATCCCCGTTCGGTCCCGTGGAGTCACGGCGGCTCCAGCTCAGGCTGACCGTGAAGTTCGCCGCGGTCGCCGTGCTGGCGATGACGACGTCCGCCCCGGCGGACAGCGAGATGCCGAACTCCAGGGTCATCTCGTCAGGTGGCGTGGCGAGGTCCTGGAACCTCTCGACGAAGTTCTCCGCCACCGGCTTGACGGTGTCCAGCATCTGACCGAGCGTCCGCCCGGCACGGGTGACCGCGCCACCGCGGCCCACCCGGACCAGGGAGTCGTCCACTTCGCGGATCTGGACCCGGACGACGTCGTCGCCTCCCTCGTCCAACTGCATTTCGACCGTGTGCACCAGACGGTCAGTCACAGCAACCTCCTCGGGGGGCCGGGACATCACCCGGACCCGGGGGCACATCGTAGCCGCCGGTCGTGAGGCGGAGCAGCGGCGATCCGGAAGAACCGGCCGGGCGAGCGGGCCGGGTGAGCGGGCCGGGATCCGGCGCCCCGCCGAACGCTGCTGACCCTGACGGGGCGAGCGGGTGCTGGGGGGCGGAGCGGCGGCTGACCTGTCCGGCGGAGGCGACGGACGCTGCGGACGCCGCGCCGCGGACGGTCCGAGGAAGCCGTACGGCCCCCGGCGTCTCCCTTGAACCCAAGGAGCCGGGGGCCGTACGCGTGCTGTCAGACCTGGTGCCACCGCGCGGTCAGATCAGCCGCGACGACGAGGACCGAGCCGTTGGTGAAGGCGATCTCGTGGGCGACGCCCGCCGGGTGGGGAAGCGCCTCGTCGAGCTGGAGGCTGCCGAGCCGGGGCTCGGTGCCGTCGCCCTCGTCCGTGTCGACCCGCAGGTTCCGGACGTCCGAGTACCGCAGCAGCAGGCCCTCGTCGTGCTTCCACTCGTTGGGCCGCAGGTCGATCTCCACGACGAGCCGAGGGCCTTCGTCCACCAGCCCGATCCGGCCGACGGTCAGGTCCTTGACGCACCGGACGGAGGAGAAGTCGTAGTGGGCCGGGTCCGCGGCCCACTCCCGGGCCCCCGGAGGAAGGTCCTCCGCGAGCCCGGCCAGAGCCTCGAGATACGGCTGCGGATCAAGCGCGAAGCCGTAGTGGTCGGTGAGCGGTTCCACCCGCGCGTAACGCATCAGCATCCACCCGTGATCCTGGGGCGCTTCCAGTTGTCGCCCTTGATGTTCTCGGTTCCCTTGGGTCCGATGCGGTGCTGGCGTCGCATCTCCTCCACCGCAAGTCCCTTCAGGTTGTTGTACACGTCCTTGGGCAGCTCCACGTCGACGCCCTTGCCGTGCTTCGCGAACCAGCCGTTGCTGCCGAAGAGACCG
Source organism: Streptomyces sp. NPDC014882 (assembly GCF_043081325.1). NCBI lineage: Bacteria > Bacillati > Actinomycetota > Actinomycetes > Kitasatosporales > Streptomycetaceae > Streptomyces > Streptomyces sp. NPDC014882. Next base: position 41,927 of record NZ_JBIBWL010000014.1, on the reverse strand, counting down.
ACCTCCTTGCCCCGGTGGTACACGTGGACCTCGAAGTCGGCCTGCCCGCCGATGTTGATACGGTCCAGGCGCCCGGTGTACCCGCTGCCGAAGTTCAGCGGATCCTTGCCACCGGCATTGTGCACCAGCAGTGGTGTGTGCCCCGCGAGCACGTAATAGGTGTGCAGGTGGGCGACGGTGAGGTTGTGGACCGTCGCCGGGCGCTGGCCGCGGCTCACCGCCGTGATGCGCACGGTCCCGCCTGTGCTGGTGCGCAGTTCCTGGCCCGCCGTCAGTTCGCCCGCCTCCATCCACCGGTCCACACCGGGGATCCAGAACGGGTGACCTTCGGTCGCGGTGACGAGTACCGTCTCACCGTCCACGGTGAGGGTCAGGGTGATCAGGTTCTTCAGACCCTCGCCGGTGATCTCCGCGGTCACCGTCCGGGCCACGGTCTCGCCGGTGGCCGGGTCCGTCGCCAGCACCTCGTCACCGATGCGGACGTCCTCGATGGGCTTGGTGGTGCCGTCCGCCATCAGCACCAGGGTGCCGGGGACGAAGCTGTTGCAGGCCTTGAGGACCTTGGCGCCCTTGAGCACCCGGGCCCAGGGCAGGTCGAGCGCCGCCGAGCCGCAGGCCTTGAGGCTGTCCCCGCTCAGGCACTTCTTCCAGGCTCCGATGTCCGGGGCGACGAGTGCCACGACGATCCTGTCGAACGTGGTCACTTCGTCCTCGATGATGCCGAGCGCCTCGGCGGCACCGCAGAACGACCTGGTGTTGGCGTCCAGCGCGAAGCACTTGTGCTCCGCCCACGCCTCGACCCGGTCGCTCTCGTCGTACTGCGGGTACATCGCCTCCAGTTCACGCGCGGAGGGCACCCGGATGTTCTCGATCCAGATCTCGCCCTTCTTCTCCGTGACGTTGATCGTCGTGCCGGGCGAGGTGGAGGACTTCTTGGCGGTGCCCTGGTCGTTGCTCTTGACGCCGCCGGTGTAGTAGAGGATGTCCTGTCCGTCGTCGCTGTAGCAGGCGTACGTGGTGCAGCCCGGTCCGTGGCCGTTGCCGGGCGCCCACACCGAATCCGGGTTGTCGGCGCTGCATCCGTCGCAGTACAGGCCGGACGGGTCGGAGAAGGTCAGCGGGTTGTGGTTGCCGTAGGTGTAGCCGTTGATCTGCTGGGGGTCGGTCAGGTCCATGATCGGGTCGACCGAGAGGAAGCGGCCCGTCGCCGGGTCGTACTCGCGGGCGCCGAGGTGGGTCAGCCCGGTGGCGACGTCCTGTGTACCGCCGACGAAGCCCTTGGTGCCCGGCCAGTCGGCCGGTTGCTCTCCGCGGCTGCCGCCGAACGGTGTGACGCGGCGCTGGGTGAGCTGCTGGGTCGCGGCGTCGATGGCGAGCAGGGCGGTGCCGTGGTGGTCGGCGGTGGTGAAGGTGACCTTGCCGTCGTCCTCCTGGACGGCGAGGTGGCCGCCGCCGAGGTCGAGGTACCGGGTCGCCTTCGGCGTGGCGGTGCCCTTGGCGACGGTGATCTCGGTGGCCCCGAGGTAGAGGGTGGTCCCGGTCGGGGTCCGGGCGATGAGTCGGGCGCCGTCGGCGTCGTACAGGTACTCGGTGATCTGCGGGGAGCCGCCCTCGACGGGTTCGGTGACCTTGGCGAGGCGACCCTCGGCGTCGTAGTCGAGGTCCTGGGTGGTGCCGTCGCCGAGGGTGCGCGTGTCGGTGTTGCCGGCGGCGTCGTAGGTGTAGGAGTCGCCGGCGGTGACGCCGTTGCCGGAGCGGGTGACGGTCTTCAGGCCGTGCGGGCGGACCGCGGTGGCGCCGGGCGTGGGGTAGCCGTAAGTGCTGGTGACGTCCTTGGTGGTGTCACCGGTGACGTCGTGCTCGACCTCGGTGCTGCGGTTGCCGGTCTTGTCGTAGCCGTACGACGTCCAGTACGGGGCCGGGCCGCCGAGCACCGGGGCGCTGGGCGTGCTCGCGCAGGCGGTGGTCGGCTGGGTCCACGCCTCGGTCAGGCGGCGCAGGTGGTCGTAGGTGAAGCACTGGGTGTCGGTGCCGGAGCGGGAGGTGTCGGAGACGGCGAGGACGTTGCCGGCCTCGTCGTAGCGGAAGGTGGAGGCCTGGTCGACCCCCGCCACGTCCTGGCGGTCGACGCGGGTGTACGCCAGGCGCTGGGTACCGGGCTCGTACTCGTTGGTGACCCAGGCCTTCTTGCCGCCCGCGTTGGACAGTTCGTACTGCAGGGGCTTGCCGGTCAGGTCGTGGGACGCCGTCGCCTTGATGCCCTCGCGGCCGTTCACGGCGACGGGCCACAGGGTGTCGTCCTGGTAGGTGTAGGCCACGGAGGAGGCGGCCAGCGCGCCCGCCTTGGGCAGTCCCTCGCTGCCGATCAGACCGGACTCCTTGTAGTCGGCCGTCGACAGGTAGGTCCCGGAGAGACCCTGGTTGGCGGTGGTGGCCGGGATGGTCACCGAGGTCCGCAGCGGCCGGTAGAGCCGGTCGTAGCCGAGCACCTTGGAGGTGTAGGCCTGGCCGTCGGCGTCGTAGCGGGTTGCCTCGGCGAGGTGTCCCTTGGCGCCGCTGACCGTGTCGTACGTCCACTTGGCGCGCAGGGGGCCGGTCGCGGAGCCCGTGCGCAGCTCGGTCTTGCGGCCCATGCCGTCGTAGCCGTGGGCGAGCGTGGTTCCCCGGGCGTCCACGGTGGAGCTGAGCTGGCCGCGGTCGTCGTAGAAGTACTCGAGCTTGCCCTTGTCGGGGTCCTTGCTGAGCTTGAGCTGGCCGAGCAGGTCGTATGCGAAGGCCCACTCGTTGCCCGCCGGGTCGGTCACTTTCGACACGGAGGACGCGGGGGTGAAGGAGTAGGTCGTGGTGTCGTAGGTGGACTCGGCGGAGCGCTGGTGGTGCCGGCGCACCTCGGTGGTGCGGCCGTGGGCGTCGGTGAGGGTGGTGAGGGCGGTGCCGCCGACGGGCGGGATCACCGTGGTGCGGTCGCCGCCGTACAGGGTGCGGGTGATGCCCAGCACCTTGCCGCCGTCGCCGTTGCCGAAGATCTGGCGGTGCTCGGTCTGCCGGCCGAGGCCGTCGTAGGTGTAGCGGTCCTGGGTCTCCACACCGAGGGCGTCCTGCGGCTTGACCAGGGTCGTGGAGGGTTTGGTGGTGGCGTAGTAGGGGGCGAACTCCTTGGCCGTGAGGCCGCGTTCGTCGTAGAAGGTGTCGGCGAGCAGCCGCCCGCCGTCGGGGCCGGGGTCCTGGCTCTGGCGGGGGCGCAGGAGGCCGTCGTAGAGGACGTAGGAGGTGACCTGGGTGCCGTTGTTGCCGATGGTCCTGGTGCCGACGGCGACCGGCTGCCCCTCGGCGACCGTGTACGTGTACTCGTAGGTGGGGACGTCGGAGGTGGTGCGGTCGGCGAGCCAGATCTTCGCCTTGCGGCCCAGCGCGTCGTAGGCGAACTGGGTGACCTTGCCGTTGGTGTCGGTCTGGGTCAGCGGCACGCCGCGCGCCGGATCGTTCGCCGTGGTCGTGGACTGCGAGGTGGTGCTGTCGCCCGGCGTCACCGGTGGTGTGGTGACCTTCGCGGAGGTGGGGAAGCCGGTGGTCGGGGTGTAGGCGGTCGTGGTGGTGCGGCCGTCGGTGCGGGGGGTGCGCGTCAGCACGCCGGCCTTGACGGTGACGGTGGCGCTGAGGTCCTTGCTGGTGAGCTTGCGGCCGTAGCCGTCGTAGGTGGCGGCGCTCTCGGTGTACGTGGCGGTGGTGCCGTCGTGGGACTTGAGCATCGCCGTCGCCGTGGGGTCGCCCTTGGTGGGCGCCGCGTCATGGGCGAGGCCGTCGTAGGCGGTGCGCACGTCGGAGATGACGTCCTTGGCGCGGTCCGGGGTGGTGGTGCAGGGCTTGGCGACCGTCTCCACCCGGGCGGGCAGCGTCATGATCGCCCCGGCCGCCGGATAGAAGGTGCGGGTGCACGTGTCGTCGGTGGTGACGGCGTCGTCACCGCGGTCGTCGGTCTGGGTGATGCGGCCGGTGGCCGTGTCGAAAGCGGTCTCCGTGGTGGTCGTGCGCCACTTCGTGCCCGCCCCGCCGTCCAGGGACGTCCAGGTCCGGGTCTGCGCGGTGCCGGTGAGGTCGGCGGTGATGGTGCCCCAGTCGCGGACGCGCTCGGCGGTCCGGTGGTGCCAGGGCCGGTTCACGGTCTTGGTGAGGACCTGGCCGCCGGGGGCGGAGTAGCCGACGGTCCTGTACGCGAACCCTGCCGCCGAGTCATGGTCGGTGATCGGGTCGCCCTCGCCGGTGCCCAGCGTGACGCTGACGTCTTTGGTGCCGCCCGCGGGCTCCTTGCGGTCGCCGTCCATGCCGCGCAGGTAGTAGGTGTCGTTCTGGGTCCGCATCGCGGTGGCGCCGCCCTGGCCGCCGGTCTTCACCCGGACGTGGCCGTAGCCGCGCCACTGCGACCAGGTCTTGGACTTCTCCTTGGTCAGGCCGTCGTCGTCGTCGTAGTGCCAGGCGGCGCCGTCCAGGTACTCGTAGGCGGTGACCTGGTCCGGGGCGCCGCCGGTGCGGTCGGTCAGGGTCACCGTGGAGGTGACGTACTTGTTGAACCAGTGCAGGTCCGGGTCGTCGGTGCTGCTGCCGCCGATGTACTGGGGGAAGCAGCGGGTGGTGTTGGTCTGCGGGGTCGGCAGTGCGTCCGCGGCGCAGGCGGGCGCCGAGTAGGCGACGTCGATCTGGCCGCCGGCCTCGTCGGCAACGGTGGCCAGGCGCTCCTTGATGAACGGGGCGAACCCGTCGCCGGTGCGGTCGAGCCGGTTGGCGAGCTGGGCGTAGGTGAACGTGGTCTTCGGCAGGGTGACGGCCGGGGTGCCGGTGTGCCCGGTGCGCTGCACGGACTCCAGCAGCAGCTGGTAGTCGGTGTCGGCCATGCCCCAGCGGTGGCCGAGCTTCCAGGAGTCGACCGCGGTGTAGGCGCCGGCCTTCAGTACCTGCGTGTCGACCTGGGTGAGCCGCTTGCGGGTGAAGAACACCGGGGCGAGCCGGCCCTGGTCGCAGGTGGCCGCCGCCTCGCAGTTCATGTCCCACGGGGTGTCGTACCAGTAAGCGGCGTCCTTGCCGATGTCCGCGCAGGTGGTGTTCGTGTCGGGCAGGCATCGCTCGCCGCTGGTGAAGTCGACCTTGGCCAGGGCCTGCGCCGAGTACATGGAGGTGGACTTCAGGCCGTACTCGATCCGGTCGAGGAAGCCGCCGCGCACGTAGCGGGTGTTGGCGTTCTCGTCGAGGTTGCGGCCGTAGGAGTTCCACTCCTTGTCGTAGTAGTAGGCGATGGCGTTGCCGTGCGGGTCGACGACGTAGTCCAGGTTCCAGCGCCAGCCCTGCTGGCACCAGGAGTCGGCGAACGCGGCGGCGTGGCAGGGCTCGTTCGCGTCGTCGCCGAAGACCGGGGTGGTCCAGGTGGAGTCGGTGGTCTCCGTGCCGGTCGCCCAGCCGGGCAGTCGGTTGTAGCCGAAGTGGTACTGCACTCCGTCGGGCGTGGTGACCTTCCAGTATTCGTCGTCGCGGGCGCCGTTGTCGCGCACGTCCGTGGCGGAGCCGCGCAGGCGCTGAATCTTCGTGCCGTCGTCGTCGCGCAGCCGGAAGGTGTCGGTGCCGGTGGGCACCAGCTCGCCGCCCTTGCCGTTGAACGAGATGAAGGCGTTGTCGTAGGCCCAGCACTGGTCGGCCGGCTTGCCGCCGTCGGGCCGCTCGACCCCGTCGTCGGCGCAGGACTTGTAGCGCCGCTCGATGGAGCCGGGCCACAGGTCGAAACCGTCGCCCGCCCAGGAGCCCTGGTTGTTGGAGTTGCCGGTGCGGCCGTCGATCGCCCCCGACGAGTACGACAGGCCGACGCTCGGCGTCAGCTCGCCGGGCACCTCGGGCACGGACATCTCGTACGACCAGGCGAAGTCGCCGGTGTTCAGGCTTGTGCTCCACTGCGCGGACGGCGCGAGCGGGGTCGCCTTGTAGTCGCCGCCCATGCTCGCGTCCTCGGCGACGGCCGCGAGGACGGTGACGCCGGTGCCTTCAAGGGGGACGCGCTCGGCGGTGAGGGTCTGCCGTTCGGTGTCGTTGACGGTCTCGACGGGCGTCGCCGTACGGCAGGCCGTCTTCGCGGGCGTGGTGAGCGCGCAGGCCGGCAGCCGGACCAGCTTCAGCCGGTCGGCGTATCCGCCGCCGAAGGACCCGGCGAAGGTGGAGTAGTCGAGGCGGGCGCGCACCGTGGAGGCCTGCGCGTCGGCCGGGGCGGCGGACTGGAGGGTGAACACCGGGCCGTCCGCACCGGCCCGCCGGGCCGTCGCGCGGTCCAGGAGCCGGGCGCGCACCGCGTCGGGGGCCCGGGTGCCGCCCACCGCGAGGGGCAGGCCCTTCGCGGGGACGACCGAGGAGGAGCCGGACAGGTCGACGGTGGCCGCTGCGGTCTTCGGCCACGTGGCGCGGGGTGCCCGCGCGGGGGTGCGGGGCCCCTTCATGGCCGCGCGCGGGGTGACGGCGACCGGTTCGACCGCCACCGGTTTCGCGGAGGCGGGCAGGTCGGGGCGGCCGGTGCCGCGGTCGGCGGCCGTCGCGGGCTGGGCCACGGCCTGAAGCAGGGTGCCGATCAGAACCGTGGCCGAAGCCAGAGCGACGCGGCGGCGCAGGGCACGGACTCGCGTCCGCGGTCTACCATTCATCCTCGTCCTTCATCCCTCGCAGGAGGCAACCCGGGTGGGGTGCGTGTCCGGTGTCGTGCGGGTCGGTCGGAGCGGACAGGCGGGTGGGGCAGGCGGGCACGGCCGGGAGAGCGGGCGCGGCCCCGCCGCCGCGGCGGCGGCGGGGCCTGGGGAAGGGAGCGGTCAGCCGTTGCCCGGGACGGTCGTGGCCGTGCCCGGCTGACCGGTCGCCAGGTGCTGGATCTGCGTGTCGTCCAGGGTGCCCTGGAAGGTCCACACGTCCGAGACGGCTCCGGGGAAGTGCGCGCCGCTCCGGTCGCGGCCGAGCTGGAGCGACTGCACGGCCTTGAAGGTGACGACGTTCTCGGAGTACGAGACCCGGTTGGCGCAGTCGGCCACGTCGGGAGCGCCGTCCTCGTCGGCGTCCTGGCAGGCGACCTCCTCCAGCTCGCCGTTGACGTAGAGCCTCAGCTCCCGGGCGAAGCCGTCGTAGACCAGTGCCAGGTGCGTCCAGTCCTCCGGGCCGTAGAACCGCCCGTTCTCCACCTGCGTGGACTCGGCGGTGGCGGTGTCCGCGCTGCTGGTGCCGATACGCCAGCGTCCGCCGTCGCTGTCCGGGGTGTCGGAGGGCACGTACCGCAGGGAGAAGGCGTCCTTCACGGCGCCGGGCGCGCTGAGCAGCGCGGCCTCACGGGTGGGTACGCCCGCGGTATGGGCGAACGCGCTGACCGTGAAGCTGGCGCCGGTGTCGACGGGCACCACACCGGTCGCGGTGGCGGCGTAGTCGTCGATGCCGTCGAGCGTGAGGCCGCCGTCGACCCAGGGATCGCCGAGCGCGGCGCCCTTGTTGAGGGTCAGGCCCGCGCCGGCGGGTCCGGCGTCCGGCGTGACCGGCGGCGTGGCCGTGGACGCGGTCTCGAACTTCCAGCGGCTCTTGACCACCGGGTGCTGCCGGAACAACTGGCGCACCTCGTCGTCGGAGACGGCCCGGTCGTAGAGGCGTACGTCGTCCATGGCGCCCTTGAGCGGGCTGATCAGCTTGCCCTCGTGGTAGGTGCCGCCGAGGGAGACCTCGCCGACGGCCAGCCAGGGCGTGGTGAAGGCCGCGGTGGCCGCGAGGGTGCCGTTGACGTAGAGCCGGATCTGCGCGGCGTCGAGGTCGTAGACGCCGACGACGTGGTTCCACTCGCCGTGCCGGGCGGCGGCGCAGGAGGTGTTGGCCGGGCACGCGGTCTGGATGGCACGGACCACCGTGGACTCGGTCTCGTTGCTCTGCTCCCGCATGAACACCCAGCCGCCCAGCGCCGTCGAGTGGTACAGCTCGAAGCCCGGGTTGACGGTGCTCGACTGGGCGATCGCGGACATCGCCCGCGCCTCCTTGTCCTTGGGCAGCTTCACCCAGGCGGAGACCGCGAAGCTCTGGTAGGTGTCCATGATCGGCCGGCCGGTGGTCGCGTAGTCGTCGACCCCGTCGAACTCCAGGGCCTTGCCGTCGACCCCGGCGGCGCCGCTGACGGTGCCGCCCTTCAGCTCGGCGGGCGCCTCCTGGGCGCGGCCGGTCAGCGCGACGGCCTCGATGGTCTCGTCCAGCGGGAACACCAGTTTGGCGGGCCGCGCCGAGGTGACCGGGCGGCGTTCGAAGAGTTGGGTGACCTGCCCGTCGTTGACCTGGTAGTCGAAGAACTGCACCTCGTCCACGGAGCCCTTGAAGAAGTTGGACACAGTCCCGTGGTGCGAGGCGGCGCCGATCAGGGTGCGGCCGCGAGCGTCCCACGCGGCGGTGGTGGCCGGGGTGGTGGCGACGAGCGCGCCGTCCACGTACAGCTTCATGGTCTGGGCGGGGACGTTGTACGCGGCTACGAGGTGGGTCCACCGGTTGACACGGTCGGCCTGGCAGGCGGTGTCACCGCCGGCGCAGGCGGGCTGACCCGCCCGCAGCGTGGTGGCCTCGGCCCCGTCCAGGGTGTGCTTGAGGAACTGCCAGCCGCCGAGCGCCACCGAGTAGTACACCTCGTAGCCGCTGGTGCTGGAGCCCGCCTGGGCGACGGCGACCGGTGCGCCGGACGGTTCGGCGGGCAGCTTCGCCCACAGCGACACCGAGAAGCTCTTGGCGGTGTTGAGCACGGGTGAGTCGCTGGCCGCGTGGTCGTCGGTGCCGTCCAGCTCCAGGCCGTTGCCGGTCACGCCCGCGGTGCCGGGCCGCAGGCCGCCGTACAGCGCGGCGGGCCAGGCGCCGCCCGAGCCCGTGACGTGGGTCGCGCCGGCGTTCTCGTCGAGCGTCCAGGACAGCCGGTCGGGCTGGCCGGAACGGACCCGGAAGTAGTAGGTGCGGGTCTCGGAGCCGTTGCCCGCGGCGTCGAAGGCCTTCGCGGTGATGAAGTTGACGCCGGGCTTGGTCGGCATGAACTTCATCGTCTTGGCGCCGCCGCCCGAGGTGGTCAGCGAGCGGGCGCTGGTGGGCGAGCCGTTGACGCCGAACCAGTACTTGGTGACGTCCGTGGAGGAGGAGTCGATGGTGAAGGTGCCGTACCGGCCGACACCGTCCCACCAGGGGTCCTCCGGGTCGGCGTCGTCGGAGCGCGGGTACTGCGTCGAGCTGATCGAGGGACCGGCGGGTACGGAGGTGTCGTAGACGAAGTAGCATCCGTGCGCCTTGTCCGCGCTCCACGGCGACCACTGGCCGCCGTCCCAGGCCCGCGCCTCCCAGGAGACCGTCTTGTTCTGCGGGACGGACGTGGGCAGCTGGACGGAGAAGTCCGACCCGGAGGCCTTGGCTGTGCTCTTCGCCGAGAGCCAGCGCTGTTTGAAGCCGTCACCGCTGTCCCACAGCGCACGGAACTGCACCTGGACACGGTCGCCGTCCGGGTCGGTCACGTCGCCGGCCCGCACGGTCGCCCGGGAGCGCACCCGCACCGCGCCGGAGCTGGTCGCGCAAGGGCCGCCCGGGTCCATCGTGAGCTTGGCGGTGCTGATCCTCGGCGGCGGGCGGTTGTACTGGACCCGCAGGTAGGCGTCGTCGGAGAAGCGCTTCCAGGTGTAGCGGTCGTCCTCGCTGGTGGCGCGCAGGCCGAAGGTGAGGGACGACCACTTGCCGGCCGCCGCCTGGGCCACGGCGCCCTTCACGTCGAACTCGGCGTCCGCCGCGGCGCAGCCGTCGTAGCCGTGGGCGAAGCTGCGGGTCTGCAGGTGGTCGACCCAGAAGCCGGAGGCGTTCTGGCTGTTCCAGGTGGTGCCGGAGTTGATGCCCTTGGTGCGCCAGAGCTGCACCTCGCGGGCCTGGCAGGAGGCGGCGTGCGTCTCACGGACGACGAACTCGGCGGACAGGATGCTGCGGCCCGCGAACTTGGTCGTCGGGATCTGGTAGAAGAGCCGCTTCGTGTCGTAGGGCTGGCAGTAGTTCCAGCCGCAGTAGCCGAGGCCCGCGTCCGGGTCGCCGTTGAACTTCCACTGCGGCGAGGAGGCCCAGTACTTGGAGGCCATCGTCCAGGCGGTGCCGCGCGGTGAGTACCACTGGGGGTCGATGAAGACCGGGTACACGGTCTCGGAACCGGCGAGCAGGTCCTGGTCCGGGGTGAGCACCAGCTCGTCACCGCCGGACGACACCTCGACGCCGACCGGGGCCAGCCGGCCCGAGTCGGCGGCCGTGGGCTCCACCTCCGCAGTGCCGGCGTCGGTGCCGGCGGCCTCGACGGTTCCGGCGGTCACTGCCGACACGGGGTCCGCGGCCGACACGGGATCCGCGGAACCGGCTTCCTGCGGCGCGTCCGGTTCGGCTCCGGTGCTGGAGTCCCACATCATCGGGCGCGGCGCCTCGAACACGACGCCGCCCGCGCCCTCGTCGACCGCTTCGAGACCACCGTCCGCGGTCTCCCGCGTCGTGAGCCCGTCCGCCCCGAGCCGCAGCCGGAGCCGGTCGAGTTCCTCGCTGCGCGCCGCCTCCGCCGTCTTGACGACCAGGAGCTGGGTGAAGCCCTCGGGCCGCGCGGCGAGGCGCAGGTCGACGTCGGGGAGGATGTCGGGGTAGATCGCCGTGTCAGCGTCCAGGACCGGTGCGGGTACGTCACCGGGCCACGTCAGCTCCAGCGTCCGGCCACCCCGCTCCAGGCGCACCAGCGGCCCGTCGCCGCCGCCCGAGAACGCCAGCCCGACCGTGGCCGCGGCGGGCGCGACCATGCCCTGGTCCGGGCCGGCGCCGAGCGGGGCGAGCCGGGTGTCGACCGCCCGCCACTCGCCGTTGATCCGGGTGCGCACCGGCCGCAGGTGCTCACGGGCCTCCAGGGTGCCCTCCGGGGTGGCGTACACCTCGGAGGTCTCGCCGCGCAGGGCGAGCACCTCGATGTCGCGGCCCGTGCGCCGGGCCTCGGCGAGCGCCTCCGCCTCGGTCGCGGCACCGGCGCTCTGCCCCGCCCCGGCGGAGGCCTGCCGCGCTGTCGGGCTCACCGCACCGGCGGGGAGCGCTCCCAGCGGCAGCAGGCCGACCGTCACTCCGACCGCCACACCGACCGCCACCGCCCCGACCGATCTTCCTGAACTCCCGTGCGTGCGCGCACGACGAAACATCCCGGCCCCCGTCCAGCCATCCCCGAGTGTGATCTTGCTGTGACCTCGTCAAGTTAGGAGTCGGTGGGGCTGGAACCGTGAATTCCTGCTGGCGGAACGGTGAAGCCGATCAAGACGGACGTGAAGGAAGGGAAAAGGAGGGGCGAACAGGGCCAGGTCAGGCGCCATCCACTGTTTCGAACCGCCACCGGTGCACCGCGCGGGTCCTGACCCTCCCTCAGATTCGGGCAGATCGGCGTCGCACTCCGCGTCCCACCACGCGATGACCAGGACGCGGTCCCGGGGGGCGCGCAGGAGCTCGCGGCACAGCGGCCGGGCGGGCAACTCCTGGGCGCGGGCCCAGTCGAGCAGGTCCTGGCTCCTCGCACCTCCGGAGTCCTTCCACCTCCGGCTCCTCGCACCTCCGGGGTTTCTTGTTCGGACCGGGCCGGACGGCGTCCGGCGCGTCACGAGCACCGCGCCCGGTCGTGGACGACTGAACGGACAGCTGGACGGACGGCCGAGGGAAGACGCGGGCGCGGCTCACGCGGGTGGCCGCGGCGAACGTGCCGGCGCGTCGCGGCCGTGCCGGACAAAGTACGAACCTCCCCGTATGGGCCGACCGGTCCGCATCAATCCCCTCAATTCCATCGATCCGCACCAGCCGGCGTCGGCCCGTCCGACCGGCACCGGTGGTCGATGTGGAGATCCGGTGGTTCTTGTGCGCGCCCTCCGCCGCTCCCACCGGATCCCGCCGACGCCGCGAAATCCGGGCGCCGCCCTTCGCCGCGGCTCGGCCCGAGGCGGGAGAGAACCCGCTCGGCGCCTCTCGCCCGCGCCGGTGGGCGAGAGCACCGCGCCCTCCCGGGGAGGCGAAGCGCGCCCCCGGGAGGGGCTCGGGGAGACCCCCGCCCCGGACCAAAGGAAGGGCGGAAATGCTACTCGCGAGTTCAGGTGGGTGATCCGGAAAAATAATCAAGTTTTCAACATGAATTGCGTCGCGAAAAGGCGAAGGGAGAACTCGACCAACGCTCACCTTTTCTTCCGGACATCGAAGGCGAATTCACCGGGCATGTCCGGTTTTCGACGCCGGGTGCGGCCGGGCGGGCCCGGCCGTCCCGGTGGAGGAGGCCGGAGAGCCGTTCAAACCTGTCGGCACCGGCAGGTCGGTGACAGACCGCGCACCGGGCCCGCCGGGCGCCGCGGCGGCACCCACGACCGTGCCGGCGATGGCCGGATGCATTCCCACCGGATCCGGGGCGACCGCGCCGCCGGCACCGGCCGCCTCCCCCGACGCGGCCTCCCCGCGGGTCCGGCGGCACGGGAACGTCCGCGGCGGCACGCTCCGCCGGGGAGACCGGCGACGCCCTGCGGCGACGGACACGCACGTCGGACCCTGCGGACCGGACACGGCCCGCGATCCGGACGGACCGACTCCGGTGCCGCGCCCGGCAGAGCGGGCGGGCCGGGGCGCCCGGACGCCGGGGAGCACCTGGCCGATTCGGCACCGATTCGGCACCGATCCGGGGTGCGGTCGAGCACCGGAACGCCGGGCCGGCCGCCCGGCGGGCCGACGGCGACTGACAGCAAGTGGACAGGGACACGCCGTGTCAATAACTGGACGTCACCGTCCGGATGCGATCCGTGCCCGACCCGGGGCCGGTTCCGCGCCACCCGCCGGAAGTGCTGCAACTTGGTGACAGTCCGGCCGGAAGTTTTGGGTGCAACGATCCATGACACCCCTCGGGGGCAGCCACTTTACCTGGACTATGCCTACGTCCCGACGTTGACTGGCTCGCAGCCAGCCCATAATGTCTGAGCTTCGGAGCCGGGCAGGCCTGGTCCGCCCCGAGCCTCGCCCGCGGCGTCGTCAATCGATTTGCCTCGGCAGCTAGATTGACGATGAATGGATGATTGTTCAGCCAAAATTAACAATCAGGAGTCTCTGTATATTTTTCATCAGGAATACAATTCCTGGCATCGGATTTACCAACTTCATCCTTCGGGATGAGGATTCTATCGCTGAGCATCACGGGGAATGATCGGTGTAATGAAGAGTTCCATGTTGAAAACCGATGGTAAAGACCTGATTTCTACCCTGATCGGGATACCTTCACCAGACGGGCCGGCCGCGGGCATCACCGAAACGGCCGACGGCATCAACAGGATGGAAAGCGCGCTGCTTCAGGCACGCGCGCTGATCGAATCGACGATGTCGCTGCACCGGACCAGGCCGGTGCGTGAATCCCTCGTCCTGCGCGCGGACGACGGCGACATCGGCGGCACAGTCACCCGGCTCGTCGGACTGGCGCGCCACTCCGTCTCCGTGTCGCTGTCCGCCGGCGAGAACGCGTCCGCCGTGTTCGACGCGCTCGCCGCCCACGCGACCCCCTCCAAGGGACGGGCGGCGGGCGGCAGGCCGGGCGGCCCGGTCGTCCGGCTGCTGTGCACGCCGCAGGCGGTGAACAACTGCCGGCCCAACGCCGAGGACTTCCGGGACCCGCGGTACGAGATCCGGGTCGACAAGGGGGAGTTGCGCGGCATGCTGATCGTCGACAGCCGGGTCGCCCTCGTGCCGGACTCCCACGGAAAGGCGTACGACGCCGCGATCATCAAGGACACGGCGTCGGCGCGCGCCCTGGACCTGCTGTTCGCCGGGTCCTGGGCCAACGCCCGGTCGCTCGCCGAGTACCAGCGCACGAGCGAGCGCATGCGGACGGAGTCGGTACGACGCGTCCTGGAACAGCTGCGCATGGGCCGCACCGACGAGGTGGCGGCACGCGAACTCCGGGTGTCCCTGCGCACGTACCGCCGCCACGTCGCGGAGATCATGCAGGAGCTGGGAGCCAACTCCCGCTTCCAGGCCGGGGTGCGGGCCGTGGAGATGGCGCTGCTGCCGCAGCGCGACGACGCCCGCCGCAGAGAGCCCGTCGGGGGATCGCACCGTCATGGCTGACCCCTTTCCCGATCCCTCTCCCGACCCCTCCCACGATCCCGTCGAACGGCCGCGGCACACCACCGCGCAGGGCCCCCGCGGCCACGGCGAGGACACCGGGCAGCTCGGTGAACAGCCCGCGGACGACCTGGAGCAGACGCTCATGGAGGTCCGCCGGCTGATCGAGGCCACCGTCGCCAAGCACCGCGACCGTGTCGTGCGGGACTCGCTGATCACCAACGTGCCCGCCTGCAGCGGTGAGGTGGCGGCGGCGGCCCTCGGGCTCGTCGCCGAGGCCGAACGGACCATCGACATCGTGCTGGCCGACTCGGAGCACGTCGAGGCGATCAACTCCGTGTACTGGGAGCTGGAGAACAGCCGGAAGAACATCGGGCTGCGGCTCCTGTGCACCCAGGCGATGCTCGACAGCGGGGTGGTCAGGCCCCACATGCTCAAGAACCTCCGGTACGAGGTGCGGGTGGCCCGGGTGCCCATGCTCCAGGTGATGATGGTCGACGGGGCGGCCGCCCTGGTGACCTCGCAGGCGGTCATCGGGCGACAGGCCTCGGTGATCCGCGCCGCCACCGTGATCGGCACGCTGGGCACCCTCTTCGAAGGGCTCTGGCGCCAGGCGGTCCGGGTCGAGGAACGGATCGACTTCGGTGACCGCGACCGTGCCGACGTGGCCCGGCAGATCCTGAGCTGCCTCCAGGTCGGCATCACCGACGAGGTCGCCGCGCGCGAGCTCTCCGTCTCGGTGCGCACCTACCGCCGCTACGTCGCGGAGATCATGGCGCTCCTCGGGGCGAGTTCACGCTTCCAGGCGGGGGTCCGGGCGGCCGAGCTGGGGCTGCTGCCCAAGAACCGGAAGAACCCCGCCCAGTCGCCGGCGGGTCCGGCCGGACCGGCGGGACCGGTCGAGGGCGCTTCCGGGACACCGGTCCGACGGGGCGCACGGCGGCAGGACGGGCCGGCCCGGGAGGCGGCGCCGGACGCGGGCGACGCGGGCGGCGCGCCTTCGGGCGACGGCCGGCCCGGCCCTGGCAGCTTCCTGTAGCCGTCGTTGCACCCTGACGACGGGGCCGGTTAGACAGGGACGACACGGACGGCGTCCGCCCCCGGGCGGACGACCGGACACCCCCTGACCCGAGAGCTCCGGCGGCCCGCGCGTTTCCCGTGCCGCCGGCGATCCGGTGCGCCGTGGGACCCCCTGGACCCTCACTCCTCGGCCCGCGGCACACCGGTGGCGGGCCCGTCACCCGGGACGAACAGCCGGGTGCGGGCCCCCGTCTCGGCCCCTGTGCCGCCTGGAAGGTGTGGAAAGTTGACCCCGACGCCGATCGGTCTGGTGTTCCCCGGACAAGGGACGCAACGTCAAGGCATGGGTGAGCCCTGGCGGGACACCGCCGCGTGGAGCCTGGCCGCCGAGGTCTCCCGGTACTGCGGCGAGGACCTCGAGGAACTGCTCCTGCGGACCCCGACCGACGTGCTGCGCCGCACCGACCTCGCCCAGCTCTCGGTGTTCACGGTGACCCTGATGGCCTACGCCGAGGCGGCGCGGTCCGGGGCGCTGGACGACGCGGTGGCGTGTGCCGGACACAGCCTGGGAGAGTACGCGGCGCTGACGGCGGCCGAAGTGCTCACGCTGCCGGACGCGGTCGCCCTGGTGGCGGAGCGGGGGCAGGCCATGCGGGAGGCCGAGCGGCTGCGTCCGGGCACCATGGGCGTGCTGGTCGGGACCGGGCTCCGGGAGGCCGAGGCGCTGGCCGCCGAGGTGCGGTTCGAAGGGCTCGACGTGTGGGTGGCCAACGTCAACGCCCCCGGGCAGACCGGGCTCTCCGGCTCCGCCGAGGGCGTCGAACGGGCCGCGGAACTGGCTCCGGGCGTGGGGGCCAAACTCATCCGCCTCTCCGTGGGGGGCGCCTTCCACAGCCCCTTCATGGCGCCCGCGGCCGAGCGGCTGGGCCGGGCCCTGCGGACCGTGCGGTTCGCCCCGGGGGACCTCCCGGTGGTCGCCAACGTGGACGCCGAGCCGTACGCCGGCGACGGGGGCTGGGCCGGACTGGCCGTGCGTCAGCTCTCCTCCCCGGTGCTCTGGGAGAAGAGCGTGCGGACCCTGACCGGACGGCTCGGCTGCCGGCGGCTCGTCGAGCTGGGCCCGGGGCGGGTGCTGACGAACCTGATCCGCCGGATCGATCCCGACGTCGAGGTGATCCCCGTGGACGGCCCCGGCGCCCTCAAGGACCTCGCCACCGTGTGACTCCCGCACCGCCGTGCGGCTCCCCCCGCGGCCCCGCGGCTCCCGCCCCGCGGTGTGGCTCCCCGCGGCCTTGCGGCTCCCGCCCCGCCGTACGACTCCCCCGCCGCCCCGTGACTCCCGCACCGCCGTGTGACCCCCCGCGGCCTTGCGTCTCCCCCCCCGGCCCTGCGACTCCCCCGCCGCTCCGTACCGAACTCCCCGCTACCAGAAGCCCGGTGCCATGAACACCCTGAAGCACACCCCCGGAAGCGACGCGACCTGGTTCCGGCGCTACCCCCCGTCCGCCCCCGTCCGCATGCGGCTGCTCTGCCTGCCGCACGCCGGTGGTTCGGCGAGTTTCTACCACTCCTGGGGAAACGCCCTCGGCGACGACGTCGAGGTCCTCGCCACCCGCTACCCGGGGCGCCAGGAGCGGATCGTCGAGCCCTGCCTGGAGACCATGGAGGAGCTGGCGGACGCGGTGACGGCGGCCGTACTGCCGCTCCTCGACAAGCCGTTGGCACTTTTCGGCCACAGCATGGGGGCCTCGCTCGCCTACGAGGTGGCGGTCCGTCTGGAACGCAGGCACGGCTTCGGCCCGAGCCTGCTCGTCGTCTCCGGCCAGCGGCCTCCCCACGGGCAGCGGCCGCGCACCGCGCACCTGGACGGCGCCGAGTCGGTCCTCGCCGAGGTCCGCAAGCTGGGCGGCACCGACGCCGCCCTGCTGGAGGACCCCGACCTTCAGGAACTCGTGATGCCCGCGCTCCTGGCCGACTTCTCCGTCGTGGGGCGGTACGCCGAGAAGGGCCCCCGGCCGGCCCTGCCCGTGCGCTGCCCGGTGGTCGGACACGTCGGGGACCGCGATCCCAACGTCACGGTGGCGGACGTCGCCGCCTGGGCGGACGTCGCCCCGAAGGGCTTCGAGCTCAAGGTGTGGGAGGGCGACCACTTCTACCTCGCGCCACGCAGGGACGAGCTCGTCGCCGACCTCGCGTCCCGACTGCGCTGACACCGGGCCGGACCACGGGCCGGAGCACCTCCCGGACCACGGCTCCGACCACAGCCCGGGCACGGCCCGACCACGGACCGACCACGGCCCGGACCACGGCCCGGACCACGGCCCGACCACGGCCGGAGCCTGCCGAAACCCGCCCCTGCCCGCTGCCCGCGGAAAAACGCCTGGCGGTGCTTGGCAGCTTTGTGCAATGCGGCTTGCCGGAGCGGACGGCCGTGGCTTAGAAATCGTCAGGAACTTACGGGAATTGCCTGTCCGGCAATTCATGAGAGAGGTATCGGCATGGCTGCTGCAACGCGTGAAGAGCGTCTCGTCGTCATCAAGGAAATCGTCTGCGACATCCTTGAGATCGAGGAGGACGAGGTTTCGGAAACGAGCCTCTTCAAGGAGGACCACAACGCCGACTCGCTCCGCGCGATCGAAATTCTCGCGGCCCTGGAGAAGGAGTTCGGCGTGGTCATCAACCAGGCCGAACTGCCCCGCATGGTCAACCTCAAGGGCGTGTACGAGGTCGTCGGCGAGCCGGCCGGCTGGTAATCCGTCCGCGACGCCTTCGGGTGGCGCACGCGCAGGTCGGACGTGGACAAGGAGGTAGGCATGTCGGCAGTGCACGACACCGGCCCGGAGGCGACGGGACGGCACCGGGTGGTCCTGACGGGACTCGGAGTGGTCTCCAGCATCGGGCTGGGGGTGAAGGAGTTTCTCGGCGGGCTGCAGGAGGGCCGCAGCGGGGCCCGGCCCATCACCGTGTTCGACACCGAGGGTTTCGCCCACGCCAACGGCTGCGAGATCGTCGACTTCGAACCGATGGACTGGATCCGCACCCTGGACGCGGAACAGCTCGGCAGGGCCGCGCAGTTCTCGGCCGCCGCGGCCCGGATGGCCCTGGAGGACGCCGGTCTCGACGCCGCCGACCTGCGCGGCCGGCGGGGACTGATCTCCATCGGCACCACCGATGGCGAGTCCTACGACCTCGATCAGCTGGTCGAGGCCGAACTCGAGGGCGGACCGGAGACGTTCGACCCGATGGCGGCCGGGAGGATCCCCGCCGGGCGGCTCTCCGTCGCCATCGCCCAGGAGCTCGAACTGTCCGACGTCGAGGCCGTCACGGTTCCCACCGCCTGCGCCGCCGGGAACTACGCCATCGGCTACGGCTTCGACGCGGTGCGCTCCGGCGAGGCGGACTACGCGTTCTGCGGCGGCGCGGACGCCATGTGCCGCAAGACGTTCACCGGCTTCTACCGGCTGGGGACCATCGCGCCGGAGCACTGCCGGCCCTTCGACGCCGACCGCAAGGGGATCCTGACCGGCGAGGGCGCCGGGGTGCTCGTCCTGGAGCGGCTGGAGTCGGCCCTGGAGCGCGGCGCCACCATCTACGCCGAGGTGCTCGGATACGGCCTCAACTGCGACGCCCACCACCAGGTGGCGCCCAACCGGGCCAGCGTCGCCCGCTGCATGGAACTCGCCCTGGACAACGCGGGCGTGAAACCGTCCGAGGTGGACCTGATCTCCGCCCACGGGACGGGGACCAAGGCCAACGACATCACCGAGGCGGGCGCGATCCGCGAGGTGTTCGGCACCCCGCCGCGCACCGTCTCCATGAAGTCGATGCTCGGTCACAGCATGGGCGCGGCCAGCGCCCTGGGCGCCATCGGCTGCGCACTGGCCATCGCCCACCGGTTCATCCCCCCGACGATCAACCACGTCACCACGGACCCCGAGTGCGACGTGGACTGCGTGCCGAACCAGGCCGTCGAGGCCGACCTCAGGGTCGTCCAGAACAACGGGCTGGCCTTCGGCGGCAACAACGCCGTGGTCCTCCTGGGCCGCTACGACCGGCCCGTGGAGCCCGAGGAGGAGACATGCTGAGCCGTCCGATCATCGGCATGGGTGCCGTGGCCAGCACCGGCAGAGGTGTCGGCCCGCTCTTCGAGAACCTGTGCCGGGGAGTCACCGGCCGCGCCGAGCTGCGCGGGTTCGACCGCACCCGTTTCCGGGCGCAGCACGCCTACGAGGTGGACGACCGCCCCGCGGAGGGCGAGGACGTGCCCGCCCGCGCCACCGCGCTGCTCGTCGACGCGATCGCCCAGGCGGCGGCCGACGCGGGCCTGGGCGAGGACCTCTCCGGCATCCCGGTCCTCATCGGGACGGGACTGCGCGAGCTGCGCTCCCTGGAGCTGTGGTGGCGCGAGGGCGCCACCCTGGACGACACCGGCCTGCACTTCGGGACCGCGCTGCGCGAGCGGTTCGGCGCCGACGTGACGCACACCTTCTCCAACGCCTGTTCCGCCTCCCTGTACGCGCTGGCGCTCGGCTCGGACCTGCTGGCGGAGGAGGGCGACGACGCCCCCGACACGGTGATCGTCGCGGGTGTGGACGTGCTCACCGAGAGCATGTACGGCCTGCTGGAGCGGGTGCACCCGACGCCGCCGGACCGGGTGCGGCCCTTCGACCGGAACCGCACCGGCGTCCTCATGGGCGACGGCGCCGCCGCCGTCGTCCTCGGCCGGGAGGCCGGCCGCCGGCGGACGCACGCGCTGCTGCGCAGCGTCGCCGTCAACTGCGACGCCTTCCACGTCACCGCGCCCTCCCCGGAGGGCATCGCGAAGGCGATGCGCGGCGCGTACGACATGGCCGGCGTCAAGCCGGAGGACGTCGACCTGGTGATGCTGCACGGCACCGGGACGCTGCTCAACGACGAGGCCGAGGCGACGGCGCTGGCCGACGCGCTGGGCGACGCGGCGAGCGGTCCGCTGATGACGGCGATCAAGTCGATGACCGGCCACACCTCCGGCGCGTCCGGACTGATGGGCCTGGTCATGGGCGTCACCGCCCTCAAGGAGGGGCGGGTGCCGCCCACCGTCGGTCTGGAGCAGCCGGTCGAGGAGGCCTCGCGGTTCCGCTTCGTGACCGGTGAGGCCGCGTCCGCGTCGATGAACGTGGCGCAGCTCAACGCGTTCGGATTCGGCGGCATCAACGCCGTCGCCCTTGTGGAGGCCACCCCGTGAGTGTCGTCGTCAGCGGAGTCTCCGTCCTGCTCCCCGGGGCCGACAGCGCCAAGGCGCTGGCGGCCGGCCCCGAGCCCGGCGCCGGGCCGGTCGAACCGGCCGCCCTGGTGGGCAAGAAGGGCCTGCGCTACAAGGACCGGGCCACCCAGCTCGGCTACTGCCTGACCTCCGCGGCCCTGACCGACGCCGGCCTCCTCGGCGAGGACGGCACGGTGTCCGGCGGGGACGTCGGCGTGGTCGTCAGCTCCAACTACGGCAACCTGGACACGGTCGTCCGCGCGCTGGACACCCTGCGGGAGGGCACCGTCTCGGCGACCAGCCCGATGGACCTGCCGAACGCGTCGAGCAACGTCGTCGCCTCCTCGGCGGCCATCCGCTACGGCCTGCGCGGCCCCAACCTGATGGTGTGCAACGGCGCGACCTCCGGCCTGGACGCGGTCAACTGGGCCGCGACCATGATCACGGCGGGCCGCGTGGACCGGGTCCTCGTCATCGGCGTCGAGCCGGACAACGACGTCGTGCGCCGCCTCCTCGGCGGCGGGCACGCCGTCGACGGGGGCGCCGCCGTCGTCCTGGAGGACGCGGCGGCGGCCCGGGCCCGGGGCGCGAGGGTGCGCGCCGTGCTCGGCCGGTACGTCCGCGCGGCCGGTGTCGGGGCGGTCCTGGACCGGCTGGCCGCCTCCGGCGTGCCGGAGCCGGCCTGGTGGCACCTTCCCGACGCGGCTCCCGGGGGGATCGACGCCGGCCTGCTGCCCGGGGTGGAGCGGACCGCGCTGCCCGGGCACTGCGGCCGCGCTTCCGGCGCGCTCGGCGTGCTCCAGTGCGCGACGGCCGTCGGCCTGTTCGACGAGTGCGGCGAGGGGCCGGTGTTCGCGGTCTGCGGCACCGACGCCGACGACGCCTCGGCCGGCCTCGTGCTGCTGGAACCCCCGGCCCCGGAGACCCTCTGATGTCCGCGTCCGCGTCCGCGTCCGCGTCCATGTCCGACGGCCCCGGCACCGGGTCGGTGCGCCGGCGCACCGCCGCCACCGGCGGCCCCCGGCTGCTGCTGGTCCACGGACTGGCGGAGAACGACAGCGTCTGGGAGGCCTGCGCCGCGCTGCTGCCCCCCGAGTACGAGGTGTGGACGGCCCGGCTCCCCTGGAGCGCCGAGGGCGTGCCCGACTGGGGGACCGACGGTGATCTCGTCGGTCCCCTGGACCGGGCGCTGGCCGCGGTGCCCGGCGGCCCGCAGGTCGTGGTGGCGCACTCCATGTCGGCGGACGTCCTGCTGGACCTCGTCGACCGGGAGAGCCGGCGGGGCGGCGACGCCCTCGCCCGGCTCGGGATCCGCGGCCTGGTCCTGGTCTCGCCGTTCTACCGGCGCACCGCCGGGGAGTTCGACTGGGACACCATCAGCTACTACCTCAACGACTTCCACCTGATCATGGAGGAGGGCCTGCGGGTCCACTCCGGCGACCGGCTTCCCGCCGAACTGCGGGCGGCCATGGGGGAGCGGGTACGGGACCGGGTGGGCCCGTACGGCTGGCTGCGCTTCTTCGAGCTCTACCTGCGTACTCCGCAGCTCCAGACGGGCCGGGTCACCGTGCCCTGTCTGGTGCTGGGGGGCGAGAAGGACTTCGCGGCACCGCCCGGCGAGAGCGTGGCGCTGGCCGCCGCGCTGCCGGACGCGCGAGCACTCGTCCTCCCCGGCTGCGGGCACTTCCCGATGATCGAGGAAGCGGAACGCTTCGCCTCCGAGACCGTCGCGTTCGTCAACTCCCTCGGGACCGGCGCTCCGCAGCGTTTGCCCGTCCCCCACACAGCTCTGGAGCACCGTCCATGACCATCGTCACGGAGACCGCCGTCAAGGCGCTCCTCACCGAGACGACCTCCGTCCAGGTCCGCCCCCGCTACGAGGGCTCCAACATCTGCACCTGGATCGGTTTCAAGCACGTCAACTACATGGTCGAGGAAGCGGTCCTCGACCACTTCCGGCAGACCGCCCTCCCGGCCCGCGGCCTGTACGAGGAGCACGGCCTCGGCCTCGACATCGTCGGGATCGACACCCGCATCCTGCACGCCTTCCACATGGACGACGTCGCCACCGCCGAGGTCGTCCCGTCCACCAAGGACGCGGACGGCACGCTGGGCTTCAAGGTGACCGTGCACGTGGAGCGCGGCGGGGAGGTCGTGAAGGCCGTCACCTCCAAGGTGCGCGTGTCCCTGCGGATCGACACCTACCTCGACTCCGCGGGCGAGGTGCCCGGGCCGCTCGCCCGTTTCGCCGTCGACCGGCTCGGAGCCGGCCTGGAGGCCGCGCCGCTCACCCCGTTCACCTCCGAGGAGACGATCCTGGAGGAGCTGCTGGCGGGCAAGAACGCCTACGGCTGGAAGTGGAACATCCCGTACCCGTACTGCCACTTCACCGAGCGCCTCCAGATGTCCGGCTACCTGAGGCTGATGGAGGAGGGCAAGGACCGGTTCGTCGCGGACCGGGGCATCTCCATCAAGACGCTGCTGGACGACCGCCGGTGGATCCCCGTGGTGCCGCGGTCCGAGATCCGCATCCTCGACGAGGCGATGATGGAGGAGGACCTCTACACCACGTACGAGGTGGAGGAGGTCTTCAAGGACTTCACCTACACCACCCGGATGAACTGGTACGTCGTCCGCGACGGCGGCCTCCTCAAGACCGCCACGGGCACCATCGTGCACGGCTACGCGGTCATCAGGAACCGCCGCGACTGGAGCCTGGAGAACTTCGACCGGCACGTGCTGGACGCGCTCAACGGCACCGCACCGCAGCAGCCGTGAACGACGCCTGGGGCGGGAGCGGCACGAGGACGCCGCGGATCCTGCTGATCGAGAGCCACGGGCCGTGCGCCCCGGTGGACGCCGGCCTGCGGCGCGACGCCACGGCGCAGGCCCGGGCCGGCCACCCGGTGCTGATGTACCTGGTGGAGGACGGGTGCCTCCTCGCCCGGCCCGGGACCGACGAGGACCTGGACCGCTTCGAGGAGGCGGGCGGCCGCCTGGCCGTCGACCGCTTCTCCCTCGTGCAGCGGGGGATCGAACACCTCCCGCTGCGCCCCCGGGCGACGGTCTCCGGCATGGACGAACTGGCCGGCTGGATCACCGGCCCCGACGTACAGGCGGTGTGGCACTGACATGGCGCGCGGCATCCCCCCCACCGACGTACTGATCACCCTCATGGGCTCGCCGCACGAGTCCGAGCGTCTCACCACCGCGTTGCGCCTGGTCCAGGCACTGCTGGAACAGGACCGCGCCGTGCAGGTGTGGGCGTGCGGCTACGCCACCCTCCTCACCCAGAACCCGCTGGGCGAGGACAAACCACGCAACCTGGCGGACTGGAACGGCGTGTACCCGTCCACGGCCGCCCTGGTGAAGGACATGCTGGAGACGTTCCCGGGCCGGCTGTACTGGTACGGCTGCCGGTTCTGCAGCGACGACCGGGGCGCGGTGGACCACATGCCGCAGGTCGTCATGCGGCCCCCGTCCGGCTACGGCGCCAACGTGGCCGCGGCCGGCCGCACCCTCCAGGTGGGGGTCCTGTGACGGCCGGCGGGCGGACCGGGGAGGGGACCGCCGCGACGCGGCGCACCCTGGCCGTCGTGGAGAAGGGCTACCGCGGGGCCCTGGAGAAGCAGTTCTTCGACGCCCTGTACCTGGCGGTGGAGCTGAACCGTCAGCTCGGCGGGCTCGACGTGCTGCTGCGCGGACGGGCCGTCACCTACGGCGTGCGGGCCGAACCGGTCCCCGCGCTGCGGATCGGCAGCCGCACCGTGGACACCCTCACCGACCCCCGGCGGGACCTGCGCACCCTCATGGACGCCGGGGTCCGGGTCCACGCCGAGGAGTCCGGCCTGGCGGCCCACGGTCTGTCCGCGGACCGGCTGCTGGACGGGGTGCTGCCGGTCCCCGACGGGAGCATGGCCCTGCGCTGGCCCGAGTACCGAATGGTCTGTTACCTGTGAACCGAAGGGAAGCGTGGCGGACATGACCACCACCGCAACGGGCGCCGGGCGCCCTGTCATCACCGCGTGGTCCGCGGTGTCGCCGTTCGGCATCGGCCGGACCGCGTTCGCCGAGGGGGTGCGCGAGCGGCGCCCCACCGTCTCCGTGCTCCCCGGCTCCGGGCCCGCCGGGCCCCGGGACGACGCCTGCGTGGTCCCGGACTTCGAGGTCCGCGCGGTGCTCGGCAAGAAGGGCACCCGGTCCATGGACCGGGTCACCGGACTGGCCGTCACCGCCGTCGGGGCGCTGCTCGACGACACCGAACGCAGCCGGGCCGTCGGCACCGGCGAGGGCGCCGCACTGGCCCTGGGCACCACCACCGGCAGCGCCCAGAGCATGATGGACTTCACGCGGGACTCCCTCACCGGTGAGCAGCCGTTCTTCGTCGACCCGGCGCGCTTCCCCAACACCGTGATGAACTGCGCGGCCGGCCAGAGCGCCATCTGGTACCAGCTGAAAGGCCCCAACACGACGATCGCGGGCGGCCGGGCGGCGGGGCTGCACGCCCTGAACTACTCCCGCCGGCTGCTGGCCGCGGGCCGCGCCCAGACCGTGCTGTGCGGCGCGGCCGAGGAGTACTCCACCGCCCGCGCCTGGCTCGAGCACCACTCGGGTGACGGTGCGCCGGGCGCGCCGCTCGGCGAGGGCTGTGCCGTGCTCCTCGTCGAACCCGCGGCCGGCGAGGACGCCGGGCAGCCGGTGCTGGCCGAGATCCTGGCCGTCGAACTGGGCGTCGTGCTCCGCGACGACGTGGCCGGCAGCCTCACGGCCTGCCTGCGCGGCGCCCTGCGCCGGTCCGGCGTCGACCTCGCGGAGATCGCCGTCTTCGCCCGCTCCGGCGCGCCCGGGGCGGAGGGCGACGCCGAGACCGCGGTCGTCGGCGAGCTGCTGGCCGGCGTGGACGCGGCCGACCTCACCCAGGTCGCGCTGATCGGCGACACCGGCGCCGCCTCCGCCGCCTTCCAGACCGCCGCCCTGCTGGCCCACGCGGAGGACGACCGCGCCGTGGCCGGGAAGGTCGGCCTCGTCACCTCCGTCGACCGGACCGGGACCGTCGGCTGCGCCCTGCTCCGGCTGCGCTGACCGCCGTCCGCCCCGCCCGGGGAACCGCCGAGGGAACCGCCGGCGGAAGCGAAGGGCGAAACGCCCGCGGAACCGAAGAACGAAACGCCGAACGAAACGCCGAGAGAGGTACCACCGTGCTGGACACCGTGCTGGACAAGGAAGAACTGCGCTCGGTCATCGCGCAGGTGCTGGACGTCGACGCCGCCGAGATCACCGACGACGTCAGGTTCGTCGACGACCTGGAGGTCGACTCCCTCCTGGCCCTGGAGATCGTGGTCGTCCTGGAGAAGAAGTACGGCATCAAGCTGCCGGAGTCCGAGCTGCGGCGGATCGTCACCCTGCAGAGCGCCTACGACCTGCTGACCGGAAAGCTGCGGGCCGCCTGATGGACGTCCTCGCCGAGCCGCGTCCGGGCACCCCGGTGCCCGGCGCGCCCCGGTCCGCCGGAGCGCTCTCGGGGAGCGTCGGGGTCCTGCCCTCGGACGAGGACGGGCGCACCTCCACCCGGTTCACCGTGTCCGCCGACGAGACGGTGCTCCCGGGCCACTACCCGGGCTTCCCGATCTTCCCCGGCGTGTGCCTCGTCGAGTACGTGCACCTGAGCGTCCTCGCCACGGCACCCGCCGGGGAGCCCGGGCCCGAGCTGGTGGCCGTGGAGAGCACCCGGTTCACCGGGCCCGTGTACCCGGGCGACGAGCTGACCGCGGTCATCGACTGGAAGCCGGTGGACGGCGGGGCGTGGCAGTGCCGGGCGAAGGTCCGCTCCGGCCGGGGCGACGCCGCGTCGGTGCGCCTGCGCTACCGCCGTACGACGGAAGGAGCGCCGGCGTGAACGGGCAGACGGAGATCCGCGGCAGGCTGCCGCACCGCTACCCCATGCTGCTGGTGGACCGGGTCACCCGGGTGGAGCCCGGCCGCTCGCTGACCGCCCTCAAGGCGGTCACCTGCAACGAGCCCTGGTACGCGGACCTGGGCCCGGACACCCCCGAGGAGGGTTTCGGCTATCCGAGATCGCTGATGGTGGAGTCCTGGTGCCAGTCCGCGGGCCTGCTGGCCACCTGGGACGCGCCCAACCCCGACGTGCTGACCGGGCAGGTCATGCTGTTCGGCGGCATGACCGGGGTCGAGTTCCACCGCACCGTCCTGCCCGGCGACGTCATGGAGCACCGTGTGCTCGCCGGACGCCGGGTGGACGACACCGTGATGTTCGAGGGCGAGAGCCTGGTGGACGGCGAGACGGTGATGACCGTCGGCCGGATCGTCATGGCCTTCCGTCCGGCGGACGTCCTGAGACCCGAAGCGAGCTGAGCGAAGATCATGCAGGACAACACTTCCCGGGTGGCGCTCGTCACCGGTGGTTCACGTGGGATCGGACGGGCGTGCGTACTGGCCCTCGCCCGCGACGGCTTCGACGTCGCCTTCTGCTACCGCGCCGACGACGAGGCGGCCCGACGGGTGGAGAAGGAGGCCGCGGAGGCCGGCGTCCGGGTCATGTCGCGGCGGACGGACGTCGCCGACGGCCCGGCCGTGCGCGCCTTCGTCGAGGAGGCCGAGGCCACGCTCGGTCCCGTCGACGCGGCGGTCACCGCCGCCGGCATCACCCGCGACAACCCGCTGGTGCTGATGGACGACGACCAGTGGCACCAGGTCGTGGGCACCAACCTCGACGGCGTCTACCACCTGTGCCGCGCGGTCGTCTTCTCCATGATGAAGCGCCGCACCGGCGCGATCGTCAACATCTCCTCGGTGGCCGGGGTGTACGGCCACGCCAGCCAGAGCAACTACTCCGCCTCGAAGGCCGGCATCATCGGCTTCTCCCGGTCGCTGGCCAAGGAGGTCGGCCGCTCCGGGATCCGCGTCAACGCCGTCGCCCCCGGCTTCATCGACACCGACATGGTCGCCGCGATGAACGACAAGGCGCGCAAGGACATCACCCGCACGATCCCGCTGCGCCGCATGGGCCGTGCCGAGGAGGTGGGCGACCTCGTCGCGTACCTGGTGTCGGACCGGGCCGCGTACGTCACCGGTTCCGTCCTGCAGATCGACGGCGGCATCACCATCTGACCCCCCGTACCCCCTGCACCCCCTGCACCCCCTGCACCCCCCTGCACTCCCGCAGCACCTGATCACCGGACGGCCCGGAGGACCCGGCCGTCCGTCCCCCTGCCGGTCCGTGACCGGCGGCAGCACTCGGCAAGTTTGGAGACGGTGATGGCACGACGGAGGCCGCGCTGGTACTTCTCGTTCCGCAGCCCCTATTCGTGGATGGCGTACCGGGACCTGATGGCCCACCACCGGGACGTCGCGGAACGCATCGACTGGCTGCCCTTCTGGGAGCCGGACGAAGAGGCCGGCCGCCACCTGGAACAGGCCGGCATCAGTCTCCCGTACGTGGCGATGTCGCGGGAGAAGCACCTGTACATCCTCCAGGACGTGCGGCGGCTCGCCCGCGACCGCGGCCTGGAGATGGTGTGGCCGGTCGACCGCCGCCCCCGGTGGGAGGTGTCGCACCTGGCGTACCTGGTGGCCGAGGAACTCGGCCACGGACCGGAGTTCATCGAGGCGGTCTACCGCGCCCGGTGGGAGGAGGGCCAGGACATCTCCGACCCGGCCGTCATCGCACACGTCGCCGAGCGGCTCGGTCTGGACCCGGTGCGCCTGTCCACCGCGCACCGGGATCCCGCCGTCCGCGAGCACGGTCTCGGAGCCCTCAACTCGCTCTCGCGCGACGGCGTCTTCGGGGTCCCGTTCTTCATCGACGGCTACGAGAAGTTCTGGGGCGTGGACCGGCTGCCCGGCTTCGTCGCCTCGGTCCGCTCCCGCACCGCCTGAACCGGCCGCGCGGCCCCGTCCCCGTCCCCCGTCCCCGCTCACACCCCCGATCCGCCCACCCTCGGCACCGAAGGAGCCCGACATGGCGACCAACCCGTTCGAAGACGACAACGCGAGCTACTACGTCCTGGTCAACGAGGAGAACCAGCACTCGCTGTGGCCCGCGTTCGCCGAAGTGCCCGCCGGCTGGACCGTGGTGTTCGGCGAGGACGGCCGGCAGGCGTGCCTCGACCACATCACCGAGAACTGGACCGACATGCGGCCCAAGAGCCTTGCGATGGCCATGGACGCCTGACGAGGGCATCGCAAGGGGGGCGCGGCCGGTATCCCCGGCCGGACGCGCCCCCGCGCAGGGGGCCCGGTGGGCTGGTGCGAAGCCCACCGGGCCCCCTCCCCTGTCCGGGGACACCCGCTCCCCTTCCCGGGGACACCCGCTCGGCCCGTGCGGGACACCGGCTCCGCTGTCCGGGACACCCGCTCAGCCCGTGCGGGACACCCGCTCAGCCCGTCACCGCCGTGCGGCAAAGGGCTTTCCGGTGGCAGCTTGATGCAGCCGCCATTGTCCGTCTTCCGGAGCCGATGCCACAGTGCTCGGAATTGACCAACATCGGCCATGTCCGGTCGCGGAATTCAACCGCCGGGATACCTGCCGCACACACACTGCGCAATCCCTGCCCAGGCGATCCGCTAGAGGTGGAAGAGAATCATGCTCGCTGGTGACGGAGTACCGCTTACGTCCGCGCAGTCGGGAATCTGGTTCGCCCAGCAACTCGACGCGTCGAATCCGATCTACAACGCCGGTGAATACCTGGAAATTCACGGCTCCGTGGATGTCGCGGTATTCGAGGCCGCCCTGCGGCAGGTTGTGGCCGAGGCGGAGAACCTGCGCGTCACCTTCGCCGAGACCGCCGACGGACCCCGCCAGTACGTCGACCCGGATCCCGAGTGGCGGCTGCGGGTCGTCGACGTGAGCGGCGAGGCCGACCCGCGGGAGGCCGCCGAGGCGTGGATGCGCGCGGACCTGGCTCGGCCCCAGGACCCCTCGACCGGGCCGCTGTTCCTCTTCGTCCTCTTCCGGGCCGCGGACGACCGCTGGTTCTGGCTGCACCGCTACCACCACCTGCTCGTCGACGGGTTCACCGTGGCACTCGTCGCCCGGCGCGTCGCCGAGGTCTACACCGCCCTGCTGGACGGCGCGACGAGCGAGAACCCCTTCGGTTCCCTGGACGACCTCGTGGCCCTGGACGCCGCCTACCGCGCCTCGGACACCTTCGACGCCGACCGCGCCTGGTGGGCGGAGAGACTGGCCGGCCGGCCCGAGCCCGTCAGCCTCTCCCCCAAGGAGCCCACGGCCGCCCGCGGCCTGCTGCGCCGCACCGCGTACCTGGACGCCGGGGCGACCGGGCGGCTCCGGGACGCGGCCCGCGACGCGGGAGTGCCGTGGCCCTGCATGATGACCGCCGCCGTCTCCGTCTACCTGCACCGGCTCACCGGTGCGCCGGAGGTCGTGCTCGGCCTCCCCGTCACCACCCGGCTGGGCGGGGCCGCCCGCGGCCTGCCCGGCATGGTCTCCAACGTCCTGCCGCTGCGGGTCGAGGTGAGCGCGGCCGACACGCTCCCCCGGCTGCTGGAGCGGGTCTCCCGCGAGATGCGCGGCGTGATGAGGCACCAGCGCTACCGCTACGAGGACCTGCGCCGCGATCTCCACCTGCTGGGCGGCGCCGAGCGCCTGACCGGCCCCCAGGTCAACATCATGATGTTCGACTACGCCCTCACCTTCGGCGGGCACCGGGCGACGGTCCACAACCTCTGCATCGGCCCCGCCGACGACCTGTCGGTCATCGTCTACGACCGCACCGACGGCCAGGGCCTGCAGATCGACTTCGACGCGAACCCGGAGCTCTACACCGCGCGCGAACTCGCCTCCCACCTGGAGCGCTTCACCGGGTTCCTGGCCGGACTGGCCGAGACCCCGGCCGACCGGCCCCTCGGCGCCCTCGACGTGGCCACCCCGGCGGAGCGCGACGCCGTCCTGACCGCCGGTGCCGGTGCCGGTGCGGGTGCGGTGGCGGACGGGGCCGGCACGGACGGGCCGTCGCTGGCGGAGCTGTTCGAGGCGCGCGCCGCGGACACACCGGACGCCACCGCCGTGGTGTGCGGCGACCGGACGGTCTCCTACCGCGAGCTGAACGCCTCGGCGAACCGGCTGGCCCGCCGGCTGGTCGCGGACGGCGCCGGACCCGGCCGGTTCGTCGGGCTCGCCCTGCCCCGGTCCGTCGAACTCGTCACCGCCCTGCTGGCCGTCGTCAAGTCCGGCGCCGCCTACGTGCCCATGGACCCGGACTACCCCACCGACCGCCTGGCGCACATGGTCGCCGACTCCTCCCCCGCCCTCGTCGTCACCACCACCGGCACGGACCTCGCGGGCGTCGGCACCGCCGGCGCCGGCGTCCTCCTCCTCGACGCCCCCCGCACCCTGTCGGACCTGGCCGCCCTGCCCGGCGGCGACCTCACCGACGCCGAGCGCGGCGGCCCGCTCCACGCCGGCTCCGCCGCCTACGTCATCTACACCTCCGGCTCCACCGGCCGCCCCAAGGGCGTCGTCGTCCCCCACCGCAACGTCGTGCGCCTCTTCACCGCGACCGACCACTGGTTCGGCTTCGGACCCGACGACGTGTGGACCCTCTTCCACAGCTACGCCTTCGACTTCTCCGTGTGGGAGATCTGGGGGCCGCTGCTGCACGGCGGGCGCCTCGTGGTCGTGCCCTTCGAGGTGTCCCGCTCCCCGGAGGACTTCCTGGCCCTGCTGGCCGCCGAGAAGGTGACGGTCCTCAACCAGACGCCGTCCGCCTTCTACCAGCTGATGCGGGTCGAGGGCGAACACCCGGACCTGGGCGCGCGGTTGTCCCTGCGCTACGTCGTCTTCGGCGGCGAGGCGCTCGACCTGTGGCGGCTGGACGAGTGGTACGACCGCCACCCCGACACCGCCCCCCGCCTGGTCAACATGTACGGCATCACCGAGACCACCGTCCACGTCACCCACCGCGCCCTGGACCGGCTGACCGCCAAGTCCGCCGCGGGCAGCCTCATCGGCCGGGGCATCCCCGACCTCGGGGTGCGGGTGCTGGACTCCGCCCTGCGGCCCGCCGCGCCGGGTGTCACCGGTGAGATGTACGTGGCGGGCGCGGGCCTGGCCGACGGCTACCTCGGCCGGCACGCCCTGACCGCCGAGCGCTTCGTCGCCGACCCCTACGGCCCGCCCGGGACCCGCATGTACCGCACCGGCGACCTGGCGCGCTGGGACCACGACGGTGAGCTGGAGTACCTCGGCCGCGCCGACCACCAGGTCAAGATCCGCGGCTTCCGCATCGAACTCGGCGAGATCGAGGCCTGCCTCGAGTCCCACCGGGACGTCGCCCGGGCGGCCGTCGTCGTGCGCGAGGACCGGCCCGGCGACCGCAGGCTGGTGGGCTACGCCGTCCCGGCCGACGGCCGGGACGGCGACCAGGCCGCGCTCCGGGACCACCTGGCCGCGCTGCTGCCCGACTACATGGTGCCGTCGGCGTTCGTCACGCTCGACGCCCTGCCGCTGACCGCCAACGGCAAGCTCGACCGCAAGGCGCTGCCCGCCCCCGTGGCGGCCGCCCCCACCGCCGGCCGTGCTCCGGCCACCCCGGCGGAGGAGACGCTCTGCGCCGTCTTCGCCGAGGCGCTGGGGGTCCCCGCCGTCGGCCCGGACGACAACTTCTTCGACCTGGGCGGCGACTCGATCGTCTCCCTCCGGATGATCGCCCTCGCCCGCCGTGCCGGACTGCGGCTGACCACCCGCGACGTCTTCACGCACCGCACCCCGGCCGCCCTGGCGGCGGTCGCGGCCGTCGCGGCGACCGGTCCGGCGGCCGCCGGACCGGTACGGGACGAGCCCGTCGGTCCGCTCGACGCCACCCCGGTCGTCCGCTGGCTCGCCGGCCGCGGCGGCAGCATGGACCGCTACCACCAGTCCACCCTCGTCCAGGTCCCCGCCGGTCTGCGGCAGGAGCACCTCACCGCGGCCCTGGGGGCGCTGCTGGAGCGCCACGACGCCCTGCGGACGCGTGCCGTGGCCACCGGCGACGGCGGCTGGACCCTCGAGGTGGCCCCGGCGGGCCCGGTCGGGGCCCGGGAGGCCCTGCGGCGCGTCGGCGTCCCCGACCCGGCCGCCGGTCCCTCGCCGGAGCTGCTCGACGAGGAGGCCGGCACGGCCGTCGCCGAACTCGCCCCGTACGACGGCGTGATGCTGCGGGCGGTGTGGTTCGACGCCGGGGACCAGGCGCCCGGCCGGCTGCTGCTGGTCGCCCACCACCTCGTGGTCGACGGCGTCTCCTGGCACATCCTGCTGTCCGACCTCGCGGAGGCGTGGCAGGCCGCCGCCGCCGGACACGCCCCCGTCCTCCCCCCGTACGGCACCTCGTTCCGGACCTGGGCCCGCGAGCTGCGGCAGCTGGCCCACCGCCCCGAGCGGGTGGCCGAGGCCGAGCTGTGGCAGCACCTCGCCTCCGGGCCGGACCCGCTGCTGGGCGGCCGCGCCGTGGACCCGGCGCGGGACACGGCGGCGACGGTCCGCTCGCTGACGGTGTCGCTGCCGGCCGCGGAGACGTCGGCGCTGCTGGGCGAGGTGGCGCGGGTGTTCCGCGCCCGTGCGCACGAGGTGCTGCTGACGGGGCTCGCGCTGGCGCTGCCCAGGTGGCGCCGGGCGCGCGGCGTGGACACCGCCGAGGTGCTCCTGGACGTGGAGGGGCACGGCCGGGAGGACGTGCTCGACGGCGTGGACGTGTCGCGGACGGTGGGCTGGTTCACCAGCCTGTTCCCGGTCCGGCTGAACGCCGGCGGCGAGGACGCCGGGGACGCGCTGCGGCGCGTCAAGGAGCAGCTGCGGGCGGTGCCGGACAACGGCATCGGCTTCGGCCTGCTGCGTCATCTGCACCCGGTGGCGGGGGCCGCGCTCGCCGGCCTGCCGACCCCGCAGATCGGCTTCAACTACCTCGGCCGCGTCGGGAACGCGACGGGCGGCGACTGGAGCCCGGTGGCCGGGGAGCGCGCGCTGACCGGCGCCGACGACCCGTCGATGTCGGTGGCCCACACCGTCGACCTCAACGCGTACACCCAGGAGACCGCCCAGGGGCCGGTGCTCACAGCCGTGTGGAACTGGGCCGGCGGCCTGCTCGCCGAGGCCGAGGTGGGCGCCCTGGCCGACCTGTGGTTCCAGGCGCTGCGGGAGCTCGTGGATGCTTCCTCGCACCCCGGCGCGGGCGGTTTCACCCCCTCCGACGTGCCGCTGGTGCGGCTCACCCAGGAGCAGATCCTCGGCATCGAGGCCGCGCACCCGGCGACCGCGGACATCCTCCCGGTGACGCCGCTCCAGCAGGGGCTGCTCTTCCACACCCTGTTCGACGAGGGCGGTCCGGACGTCTACACCGTCCAGTTCCTCTACGACCTGGAGGGCCGGCTGGACGCCGCGGCCCTGCGGGGCGCGGCCGAGGAGATGCTGCGCCGCCACCCCGGTCTGCGCGCGGCCTTCCGGCTGGACGGGCTGGACCACGCCGTCCAGGTGATCCCCGAGTCGGTGGAACTGCCCTGGGCGGAGCGGGACCTGCGGCACCTGGACGCGACCGAGCGGCAGACCGTCCTGGACCGGATGCTGCAGGAGGACCGCGCCGGCCGCTTCGACCTGGCGGCCCCTCCGCTGATGCGCTTCCTGCTGGTCACGCTCGCCGACGACCGGCACCGGCTGGTCTTCACCCACCACCACGTCCTGCTCGACGGCTGGTCCATGCCGCTGTTCGTCCGGGAGCTCCTCGACCTCTACGCGGGCCGCACCCCGGACCGCACCCCGCCCTACCGGGACTACCTCGGCTGGCTGACCGGGCAGGACGCGTCCGCCACGGCGAGCGTGTGGCGCGAAGCGCTCCGGGGGCTCGAGGAGCCCACCCTCCTCGCCCCCGCGGTCCCCGACCGCCGGCCGGTCATGCCCGACCAGTTGCTGACCGACCTGCCCGCCGAGCTGACCGCCCGGCTCCTGGAGACCTCGCGCGAGCACGGCCTGACCCTCAACACCCTGCTCCAGGGCGCCTGGTCCGTGGTGCTGAGCCGGCTGACCGGGCGCGACGACGTCGTCTTCGGCGGCACGGTCTCCGGCCGGCCGCCGCAGGTCCCCGGTGTGGAGTCGATGGTCGGCCTGTTCATCAACACCCTGCCGGTGCGGGTGCGGATCGTGCCCGGGGAGAGCGCCGTGGCGTTCCTGACCCGGCTGCAGGACGAGCAGACCCGGCTGATGGAGCACCAGCACCTCGGTCTCGCCGACGTCCAGCGGATCGTGGGGATCGGCGAGCTCTTCGACACCATCACCGTGCTGGAGAACTACCCGCTGGACCCGGCACTGCTGCGGGTGCCCGGCCTCGCCGTCACCGGCATCGACGGCCGGGACGCCACGCACTACCCGCTGAGCCTCGCCGTGATGCCCGGCGAGCGGCTGCACCTGCGGATCAACTACCGGCCCGACCTGTTCGACGCCGACGCCGTCCGGCACCTGGCGGGCCGCTTCCAGGCGGTCCTGGAGTTCTGGGCGGACCGTCCGCTGGAGCCGGTGGGCCGGATCGACGTCCTGCCCGCGGCCGAGTACGAGCACCTGGTCCGCGGTGTCAACGCCACCGCGCGCGACGTCCCGTACGCCACCTTCCCGCAGCTGTTCGCCGAGCAGGTCGCCGCCGCCCCCGACGCCCCGGCCGTGCGCTTCGGCGACCGGGTGATGACGTACGGGGAGCTGGACGAACGCACCGACCGGCTCGCGGCCGTGCTGGCCGGACGCGGCGTCGGCCCCGAGCAGATCGTGGCCGTCGCGGTGCCGCGCTCGGCGGAGCTCGTCGTGTGCGTGCTCGCCGTCCTCAAGGCGGGCGCCGCCTACCTGCCGGTCGACCTCGCCTATCCGGCCGACCGCGTCGCCTACATGCTGGAGGACTCCCGGCCCACGCTGGTCGTGACCACGTCGGCGGTGGCGGACGCGGTCCCCGGTGACGTGCCGCGGCTCCTCGTGGACCGCGCGGACGACCTCGCCGGTCCCGTCGCGCCCGTCGTCCCGGCGGACGTCGCGAGCCCCGCGTACGTGATCTACACCTCCGGTTCCACCGGCCGCCCGAAGGGCGTGGTGGTCTCCCACTCCGGCGTGTCGAGCCTGGTCGCCGCCCACGTCGAGCGCTTCGAGGTCGGACGGGGCTGCCGGGTGCTGCAGTTCGCCTCGCCGTCGTTCGACGCCGCGTTCTGGGAGCTGACGATGGCGCTGCTGTCCGGGGCCGCCCTGGTCGTGGGCACCGCGGAGGAACTCACCCCCGGCCCGGCCCTGGCGGAGTTCACCGCCCGGCACCGGGTCACCCACGCGACGCTGCCGCCGGTGGTCCTCGGGGCCGCCTCCCCCGGCGACCTCTCCTCGGTCTCGACGCTGGTCGTCGCGGGCGAGGCCACCGCCGGCGAGACCGTCGAACGCTGGTCGGCCGGCCGCCGGATGGTCAACGCCTACGGCCCGACCGAGGCCACGGTCTGCGCGACGATGAGCGCCCCCCTCGCCGGCGGCGGACTGCCGCCCATCGGCGGTCCCGTCGTCAACGCCCGGGTGTACGTCCTGGACTCCCACCTGCGTCCGGTGCCGTCCGGCGTCGCGGGCGAGCTGTACATCGCCGGGGCCGGTCTGGCCCGCGGGTACCTGGGCCGCCCGGACCTGACGGCCGACCGCTTCGTGGCCGACCCGTTCGGCGCGCCGGGCACCCGGATGTACCGCTCGGGCGACGTCGTGCGCTGGAACCACGACGACCAGCTCGAGTTCCTCGGCCGGGTCGACCACCAGGTGAAGGTGCGCGGTTTCCGGATCGAGCTGGGCGAGATCGAGTCCGTGCTCACCGCCCTGCCGCAGGTCGCCCAGGCCGTCGTCGTGGTGCGCGAGGAGCCCGGCGGCCCCCGCAGGCTGGTGGGCTACGCGGTGCCGGCCGAGGGTGCGGCGGCCGACCCCGCGGAGCTGCGCTCCGCGGTCGCCCACGAGCTCCCCGACCACATGGTGCCCTCCGCCGTCGTCGTGCTGGACGCGCTGCCGCTGACCCCGAACGGCAAGCTGGACCGTGCGGCGCTGCCCGTCCCCGGGACGGCCGCCGACACCGGCCGCGCCGCCGCCACGGAGCGGGAGCGGATCCTGTGCGAGCTGTTCGCCCAGGTGCTCGGCCTGCCCGCGGTGGGAGCCGAGAAGAGCTTCTTCGACCTGGGCGGCGACTCCATCGTCTCCATCCAGCTCGTCTCCCGGGCCCGGGCCCGCGGCCTCGTCATCACGCCGCGCGAGGTCTTCGTCCACCGCACCGCCGCCGCCCTGGCGGTCGTCGCCCGTGCCACCGGGGGCGACGCCCCGGAGGAGGACGCCCCGGAGAACGCGGACGACGGCATCGGCCCGCTGCCGCTCACCCCGATCATGCACTGGCTGCGCACCAGGCCCGGCGGCACCGACGCCTTCAGCCAGTCCGTCCTGGTGCGGACCCCGGCGGGCGCGACGGAGCAGGACCTCGCCGCCGCCCTCCAGGCCGTGCTGGACCGGCACGACATGCTGCGGGTGCGGCTGACCCGCCGCGGACCGCTCTGGGCGCTGGCCGTGGGCGACCGCGGCAGCGTCACGGCCGCGTCCGTGCTCTCCCGCGTCCCCGCGGACGGTGCGGACGGTACGAGCGGTGCCGACGACGACGGCACGGCGGGCGAGGTGTTCCGGAAGCTCGTCGCCGAGCACGCGGCGCGCAGCCGCGCCGCGCTGGCGCCCGAGGACGGCGCCGTGGTCCGGGCCGTCTGGTTCGACGCCGGTCCGGACACGGCGGGCCGGCTGCTGCTGACCGTGCACCACCTGGCCGTCGACGGGGTGTCCTGGCGGATCCTGCTGCCCGACCTGTCGGCCGCCTGGGACGCCGTCCGCGCGCGGCGCGCCCCGCGTCTCCCGGCCGTCGGCACCTCCTACCGCCGCTGGGCCGAGCAGCTCACCGCCCTCGCCCAGGAACCGGAGCGGCTCGACGAGCTCGGGTTCTGGACCGACATGCTCGCCGTACCCGACGCGCCGCTCGGCGACCGGCCGCTCGACGCCCGCCGGGACACCGTCGCCACCGCCCGCAGCCTCTCGCTGACCCTCCCCCCGCAGGCCACGGCGCCGCTGCTCACCAGCGTGCCCGCCGACTTCCGCACCGGTGTCGGCGAGGTCCTGCTGGCCGGTCTCACCCTCGCCGTCACCGAGTGGCGCCGCCGCCGCGGCCACGACACGGCCGCGGGAGTCCTGATCGACCTGGAGGGCCACGGCCGCGACGAGTCGCTGACCGGCGCGGACCTCTCCCGCACCGTCGGCTGGTTCACCGGTCTGCATCCCGTGCGCCTGGAGGCGGACGGCCGGCAGGACCCCGCGGAGACCGTCAAGCGGGTCAAGGAGCGGCTGCTGGCCGTCCCCGGCAGCGGTGTCGGTCACGGGCTGCTGAGCCACCTCAACCCGCAGACGGCGATGCTGCTGCACGGCCTGGCGGCTCCGCAGATCGGCTTCAACTACCTGGGCCGCTTCGGCGCCCTGGGCGACGGGGACTGGGCCCCGGCGGGCGACGCCGGGGTGATCGGCGGCGGCGCCGACGACGACATGGCCATGCCCCACGCCCTGGAGATCAACGCCGTCTCCCAGGACGGCCCCGAGGGGCCGCGCCTGGTGGCCACCTGGACCTGGGCCGGCGAGGTCCTGGAGGAGGCCGCGGTCCGCGAGCTGGCCGAGCTGTGGTTCGAGAAGCTGCGGCTCCTCGCCGCCCCGGCGGGCCCGGCCGGACCGGCCGGTGGCCTCACCCCCTCCGACCTGCCGCTCGTCTCCCTGGAACAGCACCACATCGACCTGCTGGAGGCCGGCCGGCCCGGCCTCGTGGACGTCCTGCCGCTGGCCCCGCTCCAGGAGGGCCTGCTCTTCCACAGCCTGCTGGACGACCGGTCCCCGGACGTGTACAACGTCCAGCTCCACCTGGACCTCGCCGGTCCCCTGGACGTCGCGGCGCTGCGCTCCGCGGCCGCCGGGCTCCTGGTCCGGCACCCGAACCTGCGGGTCTGCTTCCGCGAGGACGGGCTGCCGCACGCCGTGCAGCTCGTGCCGGACTCGGTGGAACTGCCCTGGAACGACGTCGACCTCGGCCACCTCGACGAGGCGCGGCGCGCCGGCGAGCTGAGCCGGGTGATGGAGGCGGACCGGACCGCACGGTTCGACGTGACCACCGCGCCGCTGGTCCGCTTCACCCTCGTCCGGCTCGGCGCCGAGCGCCACCGGCTCCTCCTCACCAACCACCACATCCTGCTCGACGGCTGGTCCATGCCGATCCTGCTCGAGGAGCTGTTCGCGCTCTACGAGACCCGCGGGGACGCCTCGGCGCTGCCCCCGGCCCCGGCCTTCTCCGACTACCTGGCGTGGCGGGCCGGACTGGACGACGGGCCGGCGACCCGCGCCTGGCACACCGCGCTGGACGGCCTGGAGGGTCCCACCCTGCTGGCGCCCGGGTCCGCCGACGCCACCGTGACGCCCGGCCGGGTCTCCCGGCGGCTCTCCGAGGAGTCGACGGCCGCGCTGGCGGCCTTCGCCCGCGGGCACGGCTTCACCCTCAACACCCTGGTCCAGGGCGTGTGGGCGCTGACGCTCGCCGGGCTCACCGGCCGGCAGGACGTGGTGTTCGGCGCCACGGTCTCCGGTCGTCCCCCGGAGGTCCCCGGCATCGAGTCGATGGCCGGTCTGTTCATCAACACCCTGCCCGTCCGGGTCCGGCTGCGTCACGACGAGACCGTCGCGGAGCTGCTCACCCGTCTGCAGGCGGAGCAGCTGGAGCTGATGGACCACCAGTACCTCGGCCTGTCCGAGATCCAGCGCCTCTCCGGTCACGGCGAACTCTTCGACACGCTGGCGGTGCTGGAGAACTACCCCCTGGACCCGGAGCGGCTGCGGGCCCCCGGGGCGCTGGACGTCACCCACATCGACGGCCGCGACGCCACCCACTACCCGGTGACGTTCGTCGTCCTGCCGGGTGACCGGCTGGAGTTCCGCCTCAACCACCGGCCGGAGCTGCTGCCGGCGGACCGGGCCGAGGCCATGGCCGACCGGCTGGCGGACCTGCTGGCCCGGGTCACCGCCGAACCGGACCTCCCGGTCGGCCGGCTGGAGCACACCACCGAGGCCGAGCGGGAGCGCGTCCTGCGCACCTGGAACGGAGCACGCCGCGCGATCGAGCCGCGGACGTTCCCGGCGCTGTTCGAGGCGCGGGCCGCCCGCACCCCGGACGCCCCGGCGGTCGTCTCCGACGAGGGCTCGCTGTCGTACGCGGAGCTGAACGAGCGGGCCAACCGGCTCGCCCACCACCTCGTCGGACACGGCGTCGGCCCGGAGAAGATCGTCGCCCTGCTGCTGCCGCGCTCGGTGGACATCGTCGTCGCGCAGCTCGCGGTGACGAAGGCGGGCGCCGCCTATCTGCCGGTCGACCCGGACTACCCGGCCGACCGGATCGCCTACATGATCGACGACGCCCGGCCGTCCCTGCTGCTCACCGTCCACGCGCACGCCGACCGCGTACCGGACGCGGCGGCCGCCGGCCGGGTCGTCCCGGACCGGCTGGTCCTGGACCGGCTGGACCTGAGCGCCGAGCCGGCGACGGACCTCGTGGACGCGGACCGGCGGTCCGCGCTGACCGTGGCCCACCCGGCCTACGTCATCTACACCTCCGGCTCCACGGGCCGTCCGAAGGGCGTGGTGGTCTCCCACCAGGGCCTCGCGGCCTTCGCCACGGTGGAGGCGGAACGGTTCGCGGTCGGCCCGGACAGCCGGGTGCTGCAGTTCTCCTCGCCCAGCTTCGACGCCTCCGTGCTCGAACTGTGCATGAGCCTGCCCTGGGGCGCGGCGCTGGTGATTCCGCCGCCGGGCCCGCTCGCCGACGAGGCGCTCGGCCGGGTCCTCGCGGAGCGCGCCGTCACCCACGCGCTGATCCCGCCGGCCGCCTTGGCCACGGTTCCGGTGACGGACCTGCCGGACTTCCGGACCCTGGTCGTGGGCGGCGACGCCACCGACGCCGCCCTCGTGGACCGCTGGGCCCCCGGCCGCCGCATGGTCAACGCCTACGGACCCACCGAATCCACCGTCGTCGCCACCCTCAGCGAACCCCTCACCGCCGGCACCGGCACGGCACCGCCCATCGGCGCCCCGATCGACAACACGCGGGTGTACGTGCTGGACGCGGCGTTGCGCCCGGTCGCCCCGGGTGTGGCGGGAGAGCTCTACCTCGCGGGCGAGCAGCTGGCCCGCGGCTACCTGAACCGCCCGGCACTGACCGCCGAACGCTTCACCGCCTGCCCCTACGGCGACGCGGGCGGCCGCATGTACCGCACCGGCGACCTGGTGCGCTGGAACCCCGACGGAGCCCTGGAGTACCTCGGCCGCGCCGACGACCAGGTCAAGCTCCGCGGCTTCCGCATCGAGCTCGGCGAGATCGAGACCGCGCTCACGGCCTGCGAGGGTGTCGCCCAGGCGGCCGTCGTGGTCCGCGAGGACCGCCCCGGCGACAAGCGCCTCGTCGCCTACACCGTCCCCGGCATCGGACGCGACAGCGCTCCCGCCGCCGCCCCCGCACCGGACGCCGGTGCGCTGCGTGCGGCGCTCTCCGCCGCACTGCCCGCCCACATGGTGCCGTCGGCCTTCGTCACGCTCGACGCCCTGCCGCTCACCCCCAACGGCAAGCTCGACCGCAAGGCCCTGCCCGCGCCCGAGGAGGCGGTCGGCGGCGCCGGCCGCGCCCCGCGCACCCCGCGCGAGGAGATCCTCTGCGCGCTGTTCGCCGACGCCCTCGGCGTGCCGGAGGTCGGTCCCGACGACAGCTTCTTCGAACTGGGCGGGCATTCGCTACTCGCCACCCGTCTCACCGGCCGCATCCGGGTGGCGCTGGGCGCCGAACTCCAGGTGCGCGCCCTCTTCGAGGCTCCGACCCCGGCCGGTCTCGCCGCCCTCCTGGACGGCGGGACCGTGACCCGGCGGCCGCTCGGGCTCATGCACCGGCCCGAGGAGCTCCCGCTCTCGTACGCGCAGCAGCGGCTGTGGTTCCTGGGCCGTTTCGAGGGCCCGGGGGCGACCTACAACATCCCGCTGGCGCTGCGGCTCACCGGCCCGGTGGACGCCGCCGCGCTGGACGCGGCCCTGCACGACGTGGTCGGCCGCCACGAGGTGCTGCGCACCGTCTTCCCCGACGTCGACGGCGTACCGCACCAGCGCGTCCTCGACGCGGACGGCACGCGGGTCGAGTGGACGGTCGTCGAGGTGGACGCGGACGGGCCCGGACCGGACGCGCTCCTGGCCGAGCGGGTACGGCGCAGCTTCGACCTCGCACGGGACCTGCCGCTGCGGGCGACGCTGCTGCGGACCGGTGAGCAGGAGCACGTGCTGCTGCTGGTGCTGCACCACATCGCCGCCGACGGCTCCTCCCTGGCCCCGTT
Organism: Streptomyces sp. NPDC014882; assembly: GCF_043081325.1. Lineage (NCBI taxonomy): Bacteria > Bacillati > Actinomycetota > Actinomycetes > Kitasatosporales > Streptomycetaceae > Streptomyces > Streptomyces sp. NPDC014882. The sequence goes on along the minus strand of NZ_JBIBWL010000014.1, from coordinate 97 downwards.
GACGCGTGACCTGTCGGCGGCCTATGCGGCGCGGTGCCGGGGCGAGGAACCGGCCTGGCACGAACTCCCCGTCCAGTACGCCGACTACGCCCTGTGG